>NZ_JAUDEN010000042.1:0-17266 GCF_030373775.1 Bacteroides gallinaceum
TGCACCTTCCTTTATACGATGGAAAGTATGCGCTTTGGGCGTAAGCATTTGGTAAACTACAGGTATTAAACCTTTATATACAACAATAGCGGCTGTCGCTATAAACCTAATAGTTGCAGACGCTATTGTTTTGTTGAACCTATATATTACAGTCAGCATTGGTTGCCAGATTCTTCATTTTGTTTTGTCAATACACTTTCCGGACTTTTTAATGTTGTTTTTTCTCTATTCTTCAATCGTTCTGTTGTTTCATCTTTATGGTTATAACATATAGGGCTCTTGCATTGGGTCATTGTTTATTCA
Organism: Bacteroides gallinaceum; assembly: GCF_030373775.1. Classification (NCBI taxonomy): domain Bacteria; kingdom Pseudomonadati; phylum Bacteroidota; class Bacteroidia; order Bacteroidales; family Bacteroidaceae; genus Bacteroides; species Bacteroides gallinaceum. Next base: position 304 of record NZ_JAUDEN010000042.1, read on the forward strand.
TCCACTATTGATATTTGGGTTGCCTTATTGACCGTATTTTTCTTTAAGCTCTTTAAGATAATTGCGTCTGGCTAGATAGCAGGCACCAACAATTCCTGCTTCATCTTTTAGGGTAGATAACATTACCTTGCAATCTTTGTTTACCAGGTTTAATGTGTATTTTTTTAAAGCGACTTTTAAGGGCAGTAATAAATAATCTCCAGTTTTAGAGAGGCTACCACCTATAATAATAAGTTCAGGATTTAACAAGTTGATTAGGTTTGCCAGCTCCTTTCCTAGTTTAGTGGCTATTCCTTCCATTATTTCAATACACAATAAGTCTTCATTCTCTATTGCTTGTAATATATTATCTAGGTTAAGACTCTCTGGATTCTTCATTACTTGTTTTGACAGAATTGACTGTTTCCCCTTTAATATTTCCTCTTTGCATATTCTGCAAAAGGCTGAACCTGAGACTTCTGTTTCAAGGCATCCTTTCTTGCCGCAATGGCATAAGATTTCGTTCTCGAAAGCATAAAAATGTCCTAACTCTCCTGCAAACCCAGATTTCCCTTTGACAATATTCCCGTTTATCATAATGGCGGAACCTAATCCCCATCCCAAATTTATATAGATTATATCTTTTTGGTTTTTAATACAGCCTTTGTATAATTCCCCATAAAACATTGAACGCGTGTCATTTTCTATTGTGACAGGATGTCCAAGCTTGTATTCTAAGACTTCTGATATAGGATCGTCCAAGAATGAGAACATCGTGTGGCTTATGCCCTGTATCGGATTTACTCTGCCTGATATATTGATTTGTATGTTTATAATGAGGGTAGTGTTTATTTTACTTTCTCTTACAAACGCATTTATTATGCAACAAAGTTCGTCAAAACTTTGTTGTGTATTTTGGTAGTTGTAAGGTGTATTTTTTATTGATATAATTGTACCTGCAAAATTTATTAAACCAGTTCTAATATAATTTTGCTTTATGTCTATTCCTAAAAAATATCCGACTTGAGGATTTATAGAAAATAACATAGGTGGCCTTCCTTCCCTTTGTTCGAGTTTCCCGATATTTTGTATGTAATCCTTTTCTAATAGTTCGTTTACTAGCTTTCCTGTAGTTGGAAGGCTTAATCCCATCTCTTTAGCGATTTGTGGTATTGACAATGTGTCATTACTCAAGAAATGTGATAAAAGGGTATACGATGAAACTTTTATTTTCTTGTTCTTTTTCTCGTCCATGTTTTATTGTTTTATAAGCTACCTGCAAATATAGTAAAATGCTTTATGAAATTTGATTTTTCTGACTTTATAAAAAAAAGAGTCTTTATTAAATAAACTGTCGGGTAATAGTGGTATAATAAGTGGAAGGTGCAACGTATAAACTAAAACAATTAATAAACTATTTGATAAAAAACACATAAATAACAATTATATTATGTTGTATAGCATCTTTTTGGAAGAAAATTGTCTTTACTCAGAAAATATTTGGTTTTTATTTTAGTAAGTATAGATTTAATCTATATGTTTGTTTTGTAATAATCAATTAAAATTAAAAATCATGGAAAAAATTATTGGATTAATTGATGCTCCCTTTACTCCGTTTTATGAAAATGGAGAAGTGAATTTGGAGCCTATTGGAACTTATGCTAAAATGCTTGCTAAAAATGGTTTGAAGGGCGTATTTATTAACGGTTCATCTGGTGAAGGCTACATGCTGACCGAAAAGGAACGTATGGAACTAGCTGAAGAATGGATGAAAGTTGCTCCCAAAGACTTCAAGGTAATTGTGCATGTAGGAAGCTGCTGTGTAAAAGCAAGCAAGATGCTGGCTGAGCACGCTCAGAAGATTGGTGCATGGGGTATTGGGGCTATGGCTCCTCCATTCCCAAAAATTAACCGTATTGAGGAACTGGTGGAATATTGTGAGGAAATTGCGGCAAGTGCGCCGAATCTTCCTTTTTATTATTATCACATCCCGGCATTCAATGGTGCTTTCTTGCCAATGGTAGAATTTCTGAAAGCTGTGGACGGACGTATTCCGAATTTCGCAGGTATAAAGTATACGTATGAAAGCATCTATGAATACAATCAGTGCCGTTTGTACAAGAATGGTAAATTTGATATGCTGCATGGACAGGATGAAACAATTCTTCCGTCATTGGCTATGGGTGGTGCACAAGGTGGTATCGGCGGTACAACTAATTATAACGGAATCAATTTGGTTGGCATCATCGATGCATGGAAAGCGGGTGACATCGAAAAAGCTCGAGAATTGCAGAATTTTTCTCAAGATGTAATCAACGTGATTTGTCACTACCGCGGTAATATCGTGGGAGGTAAACGAATCATGAAGCTCATCGGACTGGATTTGGGTAAGAACCGTATTCCATTCCAGAATATGACAGACGAAGAAGAAATGCGCATGAAGGCAGAATTGGAAGCCATCAACTTCTTTGACCGTTGCAATAAATTCTAAAATCACTTTTATGTCTATAGAAATTTACGCTAAATATTGGGCCGAGAATTATAAAGAGGATCTTACCCATAACATTATGCCATTCTGGTTAAAGTATGGTCTTGACAAGGAATACGGTGGTATATATACCTGCGTAGCACGTAATGGACAGTTGATTGATACCACTAAATCTGTCTGGTTTCAGGGACGCTTTGCTTTTATTTGTTCGTTTGCATATAACAATATAGAGAAAAAACCTGAATGGCTGGAAGCAGCCAAGCTTACACTTGACTTTATCGAAAAGTATTGTTTTGATACCGATGGGCGAATGTATTTTGAGGTAGCAGCAGATGGTACTCCGCTGCGGAAAAGAAGATATGTATTTTCTGAAAGTTTTGCCGCCATTGCCATGTCTGAATATGCGCTGGCCACAGGCAATAAGGAATATGCTCAAAAAGCATTAGACTTGTTCAAACGCATGCGCCACTTCTTGAGTACTCCGGGCATACTTGAACCAAAATATTTACCAGCGGTTCAGGCGCAAGGCCATTCCATCACCATGATCATGGTTAATGTGGCTTCCAGTATCAAGAAGGTGATTTCAGACCCGGAACTTGATGCACAGATTGAAGAATCCGTTTATGCACTGAAAAATTATTTCATGCATCCTGAGTTCAATGCCTTGCTGGAAATGGTTGGTCCTAAAGGAGAATTTATTGATACAATGAATGGCCGTACTATAAATCCAGGACATTGCATTGAAACCTCTTGGTTCTTGTTTGATGTAGCACGTAACATGAACGACAACAAAGAACTCATCGGCATGGCACTGACCATCCTTGATTGGTCCTGGGAATGGGGATGGGATAAACAATACGGTGGTATTATCAATTTCAAGGATTGTAAGAATCTTCCTCCTCAGGACTATTCACAGGACATGAAATTTTGGTGGCCACAGACAGAAGCCATTATTGCCAACTTATATGCATATAGGCTGACCAAGGATGAAAAATACTTGAAGCGTCATAAACAAATCAGTGACTGGGCGTATGCTCATTTCCCTGACAGCGAATTTGGAGAATGGTACGGTTATCTGCATCGTGACGGTACAATAGCACAGCCTGCGAAAGGTAATCTCTTTAAAGGTCCTTTCCATATTCCAAGAATGATGATAAAAGGGTATATGCTATGTAATGAAATCTTATCTGAATAATTTAAACATCTAGTATATGAAAACATGCTTGTTAGTATTAGTTAGTATCTTTTTGCCTGTGATAGCTTTTGCGCAAAAAGCTATCACAGGATTAGTCCTTGATAATCTGAATGAGCCAATCATCGGTGCTTCTGTCCTTGAAAAAGGAACATCTAATGGGACAATTACTGATTTGGATGGAAGCTTTAATCTGACCGTATCTCCTCAAGCTACTTTGGTAATTAGTTATATTGGATATGCTACACAAGAAATCCCAGTTGCAGGTAAGAGCTCTTTTAAAATTGTCTTAAAAGAAAATACAGAGCAGTTGGAAGAAGTCGTCGTTATTGGTTATGGCGTTCAGAAAAAATCTAGTATGACTGCTTCTGTTGCTTCTATTTCTAGTAAAGAAATAGTAAAGCAGACTTCTTCAAATGTTGCATCTGCATTGCAGGGACGTACCCCGGGTGTTGACGTGATTCAACAAGGCGGGATTGCCGGTGCTGATGTAAATATCGTTATCCGTGGTGCTGCAACCTTTGGTTCCACTGAACCTTTGTATGTAATTGACGGAGCTTTCAGTAATAGTGGCTTGTCTTCTTTGAACCCCAATGATATTGAGTCTATTGAGGTATTGAAGGATGGTTCTGCTGCTGCAATCTATGGCTCACGTGCAGCCAACGGTGTTGTCTTGATTACGACAAAGAAAGGAAAACAAGGTAAACCGGTTATAGAGATAGACGGTTCTTATGCTTTCCAGACTCCTACAAATATTCCAGATTTTTTGGATGCTTCTCAATGGCGTGAATTTGCCAATAAGGTGGCTGATAACAGTGGTCTTGCTCATGCTCCAGAAAATGATAATCCTACAAATCCTAATCAAAATACAGATTGGGCAAGAGAATGGATTCAGTATGCTCCAATGTGGAATTTGAATGCTTCAATTTCAGGCGGTGGTGAAAATTCTACATTCAATACGAGTCTTGGTTATCTGGATCAGACAGGTATGACCATCTATTCAGACTATAAGCGCTATAATTTCCGTGTAAATTCATCTTTCAAAAAAGGAATCTTCTCTTTGCAGGAGAATTTGGCTATTACACATCGTGACAAGACTCCTACAACGGCATTTAATATCTCGCTTCCTACTCTTCCCATTTACGATGATCAAGGTCGTTTGGTTTCTGGAGGTGCAGACTATTACATCAATCCTGAAGATGGACAGTCTCAAAATAAGATTGCTCCTCTTTATTATACAGATCGATACAATAAGGTTACTGATGTTATTGGTTCGTTAAGTGCTTCACTGGATTTATATAAAGGATTGAAATATAAAATTACATTTAGTGGTAATTACAGCAATTCTCATAACTATACTCATACTCCAGAATACTATTCCAAGTGGAATGAAGACGGTACTCCTGATACGAATTATGGTAATACACGTAACAGTATTTCTGAAAGCCGTGGAGAAGAATGGAATTATACAATTGATAACTTGCTTACTTATAACAATACTTTTGGACGTCATACCATTGATGCATTGTTGGGTACCAGTTGGATGAGAGAATACTATCGCTCTATGAGTTTGTCAACAATCAATGACTTAGGTGGTACGTCAATAACAGGTTTTTCTAATGTTGATGGTAAGATTTCAGCAGGGGATACAAATGCTGCTCTTCTTTCATTCTTTGCGCGTTTTAATTATGATTATGATAACAGATACTTGCTTTCTTTAAGTATTCGTCGTGATGAATCATCCAAGTTTGCTAAAGACTGTAGAGTCGGTTATTTTCCCTCAGTTTCTGCTGGTTGGAATGTACATCAGGAAAAGTGGTTTAGGAATAAGGTGATGAGTAAATTAAAGCTTCGTGCAAGTTACGGTGAACTTGGTGCGAATTTTCTTGATCCTTATAGCTTTGACAATATTGCTTTCGGTCCTATTCCTCATACATTTGGTGGTGTACGTTATACGAATGGACGTGCTGCTTACTTGAAAACAGCTAACTTGAAATGGGAAACGGCAAAGACTGCAGATATTGGTTTGGAATTTGGTTTCTTGAATAATGAATTGACTTTCCAGATTGACTATTTCTACAAGAAGAATATTGACTTGTTGGCTCAGATTGATTTAAACCTGTCTTCTGGACAGATTTTTGAGATTAACAGTTCAAGTGAAAAACCTTATGTAAATACGGCTTCTGTAGAAAATAAAGGCTGGGAGTTCATGGCAAATTATCGTAAACAGATTACAAAAGACTTGAGTATTGATGCAACATTCAACTTCAGTACACTGCAAAATAAGGTATTGGCATTAGGAGAAAATGTGCAGCCTATCACGTCGGGAGCTATGTCAAGTTATTTCAATGACTCTCCTTCAATTACCATGCCGGGCTATCCTATCGGCTCTTTCTATGGTTATACTATTGATGGCTTTGATGCTGACGGTAACTTCATCTTTACTGATACGGATACAAATGGCATAGTTAATGCAGAAGATAAAGTTATTATTGGTAATCCTATTCCTGATTTTGATTATGGTTTGAATCTATCAATGACTTATAAGGATTTTGATTTGACTATGTTCTTTCAGGGCGTATATGGCAACGATATATTTAATCAGATGAAATACACTTATTATTTTGACTATTCAAATAACTGTGTTACTGATGTGTTAAATGCCTGGACTCCGGATAATAAGAATACGGGTATTCCTATAATGAAAACAGATAATACGCGTGGTGGCAACTCTTTGCCAAGCACTTTCTATATTGAGGATGGTTCTTATCTTCGATTGAAGAATTTCCAGATTGGATATAATTTCCCAGAGAAGATCCTTAAGAAGATTGGTTTTAACCGCTTACGCCTGTATGCTGGTATCCAGAATTTGTTTACCATTACTGGATATTCTGGTTATGACCCTGAAGTAAGTTCAAATGCTTTGTTTTCTCGTGGTATAGATTCTTCTTCTTATCCTAATGCTAGAACATATACTTTTGGTTTTAATGCCTCATTCTAAATACTGATATTATGAAAATAAACAATAAAATAGCTATAGTCTTATTTGCTGGCAGTCTGATGTTTTCTGGTTGTAGCGATGTTTTTAACGAACTTGCTATCAATCCTAACCAGCCGAGTATGGGTGCATATTTTACTTCACCCTCAGCGGTGAATGATGCCGTTGTGACAATGTATGGATATATACAGACTCAACGTTGTTTGGGCGCTTCTGGTTCTAAAACTCAAATTATCCGTTCCGATGAAGCCTCTTCCAATTCGGATTATGCAAAGCCTGGTATGTATGGAGCAGACTTGAATGCCAGTTACTATACAATTGAGCAACCTTATACTCTTATGTATACTACAGCTTCACAGGCAAGTTTTATCATTGAAACAATAGATAATGTAGATTTTGGGAATCAGCAGGACTTGAAAAATGCCTATATTGGTGAAGCATATTTTTGGCGTGCCTTTGCACATTTCTATCTGCTTACAAACTATCGTCAGGTTTCTCCTATAAGACATATGCCTCAGGATGCTTCGGATTATGTTCGTCCGACAGAAGCCCCATCAAGCGTGTGGGATTTTATAATTGAAGATTTGAAACAAGCTAAGGCGTATCTTCCCAATAAAGGCTTCTGGAGTAGCGATGATGCAGGTCGTGTGACCAAGGCGTCAGCTGCTGCGTTGCTTGGCAAAGCTTATCTCTATAGAAGTGGTATTGAGCATTTTTACGGTTCCGAAACCACCACTTACTATTCAGAGGCTGCTAGTGAATTTAATGAGATCATCAAGGGAGTATATGGTAAATACGAACTTGCTCCCGAGTATTCTTATAATTTTGATATTATCCACGAAAATGATGCAAATCCAGAATCAATTCTAGAGATTAATTTCTTAGGTGATGTAGACAACGCAGGATTTAACCCTGGTACAGCAACCTCAGGTCTGGCTTTTGATTCACGTGGGCTTTTATTGCCAGGTGCAGGCGTTGGTTATGAAGGCGTTGCTCATAATTGGTTATATAATGAGTATGTAAATTCAATTGATAAGAATGGATTTACAGATATTCGTATGTTCTCCACATTGATGTTTGATGACCGTAAGCCTGAAATCAAGCTTCATCAGGATGCACAAGGTAATCCTATTCGGTTAGAAGGTCCTGGTGGAAAACATTGGGAAGATTTGTATCCTGAAACTAATGGAAAAGAAGGCTTTCAGACTCAATCCAATGCCTTGGCCTATCCATTTAAAGCTGGTATAAAGAAAGGGGTTGACTTTTCCATGCCTATACAAACGAATACAGATGGAAGTGTAAAGCTGACAGGTGTTGGTGGTGGTGTGAAAGAATATGTATATAACCAGCCGCGTGCCAATGGTATGAATTGGAGATATATCCGATATGCTGATGTTCTTTTAATGTATGCAGAAGCTGTTCTTAATGGTGGTACGCAGGGGGAAAAAACACCTTTGGATGCAATCAATGAAGTCCGTCGTCGCGCTGATATGGCTGACTTGACCAGTGTAACGATGGGTGATCTTAAACATGAACGAATCCTTGAATTTGCATTGGAAGGCCATCGTTTCTATGACTTGTTGCGTTGGGGTGAATTATCCACTCGTTTCAAACAGTTGCAGAGCGAAGATCCAAACTTTAAGAAGTTTGTAAGTGAAACTGATTTTCAGGGCTTCGTTGCCAATAAGCATGAATGGCTGCCTATTCCTATTAACGAAATGAACTCTAATCCTTATATTGAATCAAACAATCCAGGTTATTAATAATTTATGAAAACACAATACATCTTATCGTCTTTAATGCTGACATTTTGTTTTAATGTAGCTGTTCAAGCTCAAACAAGAATATCAGCTAATGGTATAGAACTTCCTGCCCAGTGGCCACCTCGTTATGAGGTGCCCGCTAAGGCTCAAGATATGCCGGTGCCGTATCTGCAAAAAAAACCGGATGTAATACCGGTAAATGTAGGAAGGCAGTTGTTTGTTGATAATTTCCTGATTGCAGAAACAAATCTGGAACAGATCTCGCATCAGCCTAATTTTTATGAGGGTAATCCGGTTCTTCAGCCAGATAAGGAATGGGAAAAAACGATTGAAGGTGCTCCTTATGCTTCTCCATTCAGTGATGGCATCTGGTATGATGAGAAAGATAAAAAATATAAGATGTGGTATCTGGCTGGAGCAGGTTCTATCCATAAACAGGATAAACAGACCTTTTATACAGGATATGCAGAATCGGAGGATGGAAAACACTGGACAAAGCCTGTTCTTGATATTTATAGGCAAACCAATATTGTAGATACATGTAATCGAGATGCTGCTACTATATGGCTGGATAAGTTTGAAAAAGATCCGGCAAAGAGGTATAAGATGTTCAACGTTGAACGTCGTCCCACTGACAGACGCTGGCAGTTTGTCCTTAAATACTCAGCTGACGGTATCCATTGGTCTGACGGTGTAGCACAGTCTGGTGATCTTTATGATCGTTCATCAGCTTTCTATAATCCATTTAGAGGTGTTTGGGCATTGAGCATGCGTTATGGTACTCCTGTTTCATCACGCTCCAGGTCTTATCTTGAAAATGCAGACCCAGAACTGGCTGTAAGTTTTGCGCACAGGACGAACAGGACCACTGCAGATAAGAATATTGTATTCTGGTTTACTCCAAGTGACAAGGAACCTCGCCATCCGAAGTTTCCAGAAGTTGATCCGGGCATTTACAATTTTGATGCGATTGCCTATGAAAGCATTATGTTGGGAATGTATAGTGTCTGGCAAGGACCGGAGAATAACATTTGTGCCGAACACGGAATTCAAAAGAAGAATGAAGTATTCTTGGGATATAGCCGTGATGGATTCCATTTCTCACGCCAGTCATTCAAACCTTTCATGGGTGTAAATGAAACTGAAGGGGCATGGAACTGGGGTAATATGCAGTCTATTAATGGTGTTCCTTTGATTGTTGGTGATTCTCTTTATTTCTATTCCAGCGGACGCCGTTTGAATACGATAATGTGGGATAGTTATACTTCTACGGGTCTGGCTACTTTACGTCGTGATGGCTTTGTTTCTATGCATGCGGGTAAAGAGGAAGGCTTTCTGATAACAGAGAAACTTTCTTTTGATGGAAAATACTTGTTTGTCAATGCTGATGTGAAAAATAAGAAAGCTTCTTTGTCTGTTGAAGTTCTTGACGAAAATGGCAGCCCGATAAAAGGATTTACCCGAAAAGAATGTGTTGAGCTTAAGAAGGTAGATAGTACGAAACAGCTGATTGTTTGGAAAGACAATAAGGATCTTTCTCCTCTTTCTGGAAAGAATATTCGTCTGAAATTCTATGTGAAGGATGCTGATTTGTATGCCTTCTGGATTTCTCCTTGGGAAAGCGGTGAAAGCCGTGGTTATACAGGTGGTGGAGGTCCCGGCCTCTCTGCCGATGGTATTGATAAACCTGTGAAATAGCAATCATGAAACTGTTTAAATATTTATGTTTTGTCGTGGCTGCAGCTGTTGCTTACAGTTGTAGTGATGGCACACCAAGCAATGCAGATCCGGAAGCTCCCGAAAGCCCGACTCCGGAGGGACCTGAAGAACCAGAAATTCCGTCAGACCCGAATTTGCTGTATAATGGTATTAAACTTCCTGATGTTTGGCCTCCGGTTCGTTCGTATACTTCAGATATAGAAAAAGGGATGTCACCTTTCTATCTGGAAACTAAACCCGAAGTAATTAACATTTCAATAGGAAGACAGTTGTTTGTGGATGATTTTCTTATTAAATCTACAACGCTGAAAAGAGTTTTCCATTATCCAGAATTGTATGCAGGTAATCCCGTCTTAAAGGCTGATAAGCCTTGGGAAATGACTGGTACAAAAGGGGCTTCATTTGCTGCACCTTTTAGTGATGGTGTGTGGTATGATGAAAGTGAACAGAAGTTTAAGATGTGGTATATGGGCGGTGGCGGTTCCTATTCAGTTAATGGTGCAGGTGTTATGTGTTATGCCGAATCTACTGATGGTATTAATTGGACGAAGCCAGACTTGTCTATTGTGAAAGGAACCAACATCGTAGATTACAATTCAGACCGCGATGCTTCTGTCGTGTGGATTGACAAGCAGGAAGAAAATAGTTCTAAACGTTATAAAATGTTTTTGGTTGAAAGGGTTGATTCCAAATGGAGATATACCTATAAAACATCTTCTGATGGAAAGATATGGCGTGAAACTGCAAATTCAAAAGATATTGCTGACCGCTCAACGGTGTACAAGAATCCTTTCCGCAATAATTGGGTCTTCAGCATGAGACATAATGTTAGAATCAATGCTTCGAAGCTTGTACGTGCCCGTGACTATAATGAAAATGAAGATCCTGTAGCAGGAACGAAGAATGCAGAAGCGCAATTGGGCGCATTTTGGTTTGGTCCTTGGCCAAATGAGTTGCATCATCCATCTTATCCTGATGTAGATCCGGCGATTTATAATTTGGATGCAACTCCTTATGAGAGTCTTATGCTCGGTTTCTTTTCAGTATGGGCTGGACCGGAAAATGATGTATGTGCCAGCGATAATGTAATCAAACGTAATCAAGTTATGGTGGGTTACAGTCGGGACGGCTATAGTTGGTATCGCGAAGACATGAATCCTTTCATTCCGGTAAGTGACAATGCTGTTGCGTGGAATGCTGGTAATGTACAGTCTGTAGCAGGTTCTCCGTTGATTGTAAATGACAAGTTATATTTTTACGTCAGTGGCAGACGCCTTGATAATGGAAATGAAGTTACAACAACAGGTCTGGCTACATTAAGACGTGATGGATTTGTTTCAATGGCGGGCAGCGGAGAATTGACAACCAATAAACTTCAATTTGCTGGCAAGTTTTTCTTTGTTAATGCAAAGATTAACGGTTCATTAAAGGTTGAGCTATTGAATGAAAATGGTGAAGTCATAAATGGTTTTTCAAAAGATGATTGTAATCTGATAACTGGTGATAATACAAAAAATCTAGTGACATGGACTTCAAACCAATCACTGGATTCTATTCAAGGAAAAAATATTATTGTTAAATTCTATCTTGATGACGGCGACCTATATTCTTTCTGGATTTCTGCAGATGAATCTGGAGTAAGTCAGGGCTATACAGGTGGAGGCGGACCTGGTTGCAATGTTAACGGTCAAGATAAAAAATGAATGAAATATGAAAAAGATATTTTACTTATTAACGATTGGTATATTATTGTTCTCTTCATGCAAAGATGACGATACCGTATATAACACCGCTGCAAAAGCAGCTTTTGAGTACGTTGAGAATACGTATATGATTGGTGATGCCATTCAGTTTACAGATAAATCTGTCCCTTCTGAAGGTAATTCTATTGTAGTTTGGGAATGGAAGTTCGGTGATTCTGATGACAGCAAATCTTCAGAACAGAATCCTTCTCATACTTACAGTGCCAGTGGAACATTTACTATTACTTTAACTGTTACTGACAATAATGGTTTGAAAGCCCAGGCATCTAAAGACATTACAATCCTTGATCCTGATAAATTAATTAATATTACCTGGCAAACTCCATTGTTGGGCGCGATTGAAAGCACTGTTTCTCCAGCTCTTTCTGCTGACGGTAATACTGTATATGCTATTGCTGACCAGTCTGCCGATAATGCTTATGATGTGCAGCTGAAAGCATATGATGTGGCTTCCGGGTCAGTTAAATGGTCATTTAATGTGAACGATGCTTTGGCTGCAAGAAATTCCGGTGGTGGGGTGAGGCTTATTTATGCGAGTCCTGCTGTAGGTACAAATGGTGATGTTTATGTTGTGGCTCGTGATTTGAAAAATTCTGGATCGGCCCGCAAATCGTACTTATTTGCTGTTTCCTCAGACGGTTCATTGCATTGGGCATATGGCTTTGGCATTGATGCTAATTTAAACTATGTTACACCTGCTGTTGATGCAAATGGCTATATCTATATTGGTCATACCACAAATTCTCCTTATGCAGTAACTGTTCTGAATCCAACAGATGGTTCGTTAGTTAAACAGATAAGTGTACCTGTTGGCATTACGTCAGGTTTGTCTGTATCGAAAAATGGTGAAGTTTATTTCTGTGCTTCTTCTGCTGGTTTATATAGCTATGATATAAATACCGGTTCACAGAAGTTTAATTATAATCCATATTCGAGCGTCAACAGTGCCGTTACAATAGATTCAGATGGCACTATCTATACGGTTGGTAAAACTTCTTCAGGTGCTGCTGTCTGTGCTGTTAATCCTGACGGAACTGAAAAATGGCAGGTTGCCCTTCCTTCTTCTGTAAGTTACGGTGGTGTAGTTATTGGTGAAGACGGTACATTGTATGCAACGGGTGGTAGTGTGATTGCTGATCAGGAAACAGGTGGCATTGTTGCATTGGATAAAGACGGTAATCTGAAATGGCATTTTGCTACGGCTGAGAGTGTAACAAACTGTGTGCCTGTGATAGATAACCGTGGATATATTCATTTTGTTACTGATAATGCGGTTTACTATATTGTTAAACCTGACGGCACAGCTTATGCTTCACTGAAAGTTGGCGAAAAATCAAATTCATCTCCTGTTATGAATGCAGACGGAAATGTGTTGCTCAGTGTTGAGGCTGAGGCTGGTGTTTCTGTCGTATTAAATCTTTCTACAGGTGCTTCATCTGTTGCTAATTCGGCATGGCCAATGAAGGGTCAGAATTGGCAGCGAACAGGTTTGCAGAAATAAGAACTATAATGAGGCTGTGTCAAAATGAAGATCTGCTTTCATTTTGTCATCTAAGGGGACATAATGGAGGATCTCGAAAACATAAGCTGATGTACACGAGATTGGCTTCGCTGAACACTGTTTCTTTGCTCTGCTTAGAATGACATTGGCAGTCATTTCCTGTTTTGACACATCCTCATATAAACCTAATACTTATGAGATTATTGGTCCTTTTTATAATATCAAGTTTTTTATTTTTAAACTCACTTTATTCAAGAGAGGGCAGAAATCTCTTGTTGGATAAATCTCTTGTTTCAGAAACGGATATGCATTTTAAATATCATGTTCCTGTATATTATGCATTCAACCCGATTTTAAAAGCTGACAAGGCGTGGGAGTTTAATAAAAACGGAGATCCTTATGCGGCTCCCTTCAGTGGTGGAGTATGGTATGATGAATTGTCTGGAAAATTTAAAATGTGGTATTCTGCTGGTGGAGGAAAGACGAATGGACTTATCACCTGTTATGCGGAATCAAATGATGGAAAAGTTTGGTCTAAGCCTGATCTGGATGTGGTGCCAGGTACAAATATTGTCGATACAGTAGAACACGACTGCGTTTCTGTTTTGCTTGATAAATTTGAACAAAGAGCAGACAGAAAATACAAGATGTTTTTGGTCGCTTTCAATAATTCAGGCTCTGTAAGCATGAAACTGAAGTACTCTTTCGATGGCATTCATTGGAGTGATACAAAAGCGGTTTCAGGTGAATTGTATGACAGGTGTGCTGTTTACTATGATCCTTTTATAGATAAGTATGTATTATCCTTGAAGACAATCAATGGCGTTTATCGTCGGGCAAGGTGTTTTTTGGCTGATAAAGACCCCGAATTGGCGGTAAGTTTGGCGCATCGTACTTTTATTAACGGAGAGGATAAGTTCATACGCTTCTGGTTTAATGCCGATGCCGATGACCCTCGACATCCTTTGTTCCCGGATTTGCGCCCACAAATTTATAATCATGAGGCTATGCCGTATGAGAACTTGCTGCTTGGTTATTTTTCAGTATGGCAAGGTCCGGAAAACAAAGAGTGCGTAAAGCTTAAGGTACAAAAAAGAAATGAGATTCTTATTGGTTGGACGAAAGACAGCTTTAATTGGAATCGTGAAAATAAAAAGCCTTTTTTGCCAGTGGATGAGAATCCTGAGGCTTGGAATGCAGGGAATATTCAGTCCGTAGCAGGATGTCCAATAATTGTTGGTGACTCGCTTTATTTTTATATGAGCGGCAGATATAATAGCCGTCCTGTTCATCCGTCAAACTTTGCTACAGGATTGGCTACTTTACGCCGTGATGGGTTTGCTTCTTATCATTCAGATAAAAAAGAATGTTTTTTGCAGACAAGAACAATTGAGGTTTCTAATCCCTATTTATTTGTAAATGCGGAGGTTAAAGGATATTTATACGCTGAATTGCTAGATGAGAATTCAAATGTCATAAAAGGTTTCTCTAAACACGATTTCAAAATTATTAAAAAGATAAACTCAACAAAATTGCAGCTTAGTTGGAAGAACGAAGACATAAGCTCTTTAATAGGTACAAAAATATCAATAAGGTTTTATACTAGAAATACGGATATATACTCTTTCTGGTTCTCAAAAACAGAAAAAGGGTTAAGTGGAGGGTATACTGCCGGAGGAGGTCCTTTGCTGTCTCCTACAGGTATAGACCAATAATTTAATTAATAGTATCAGAAAATGAAAAACTCAAAGATTTATCCTTGGATAGTAGTCGGTTTATTGTGGGGAGTTGCACTTCTTAATTACATGGACCGACAGATGTTAAGTACAATGAAAGAAGCCATGCAGATTGATATTGTTGAATTGCAGTCTGCGGCAAACTTTGGTCATTTAATGGCGGTGTTTTTATGGATATATGGACTGATGAGCCCAATATCTGGTATTATCGCCGACCGTTTAAGCAGAAAGTGGCTGATTGTAGGAAGTTTGTTCGTTTGGTCTTCTGTAACTTATTTGATGGGTATTGCAAACACATTTGATCAGGTATTTTGGCTGCGTGCTGTCATGGGAATCAGTGAAGCTCTTTATATTCCGGCAGCATTGTCATTGATCGCTGATTATCATGTAGGAAAGTCACGCTCATTGGCTATTGGTATCCACATGACAGGTCTTTATACAGGTCAGGCCGTTGGTGGCTTTGGGGCGACTGTTGCTGCTGCATTCTCATGGCATACAACTTTCCATTGGTTCGGTATTATTGGCATTGCTTATGCAGTTGTGCTGATGTTGTTCTTACGCGATAAGAAGTCGGAAGTTGAAATGGGGAGAACTCAGCCGCTTGCACACAAGGAAAATGTATTTACCAGCTTGAAGTCTTTACTTACCAATGTGGCTTTTTGGGTCATTCTTCTTTACTTTGCAGCTCCAAGTTTGCCTGGTTGGGCAACAAAGAACTGGCTGCCTACTTTGTTCGCAGAAAACCTGGATCTTCCAATGTCACAGGCTGGGCCTATCTCTACAATTACGATAGCTGTGTCTTCATTTATAGGTGTGATAATAGGTGGTACTTTATCGGATAAATGGGTTCAAAAGAATTTGCGTGGCCGAGTGTATACAGGTGCTATTGGTTTGGGCCTAACCATTCCTTCACTGCTTTTACTAGGCTTTGGCCATAACATTGTGGCTGTTGTTGGAGCTGGCTTGTTATTTGGTATAGGCTATGGTATATTCGACACTAATAACATGCCGATTCTTTGTCAGTTTGTTTCTTCAAAACAAAGGGCTACCGCTTATGGTGTAATGAACATGGTAGGTGTGTTTGCCGGCGCCTTCATTACGAATCTTCTCGGTCAATGGGGTGATAGTGGTAATTTGGGCCTTGGTTTTGCAATGCTGGCAATTGTCGTTGCTATTGCCCTTTGCGCACAATTGTATTTCTTACGCCCAAAAACAGATAATGTGGAATAATAAATTTACCGATTATGATAGTTTCAAATTTGCAGAATAGTGAAAGGATTGAATCCTTGCATCCTTTGTTCAAGATGTTGTTTGATTATGTAAAGACGCATGACCTGCTTCATATGGAATGTGGAAGAATAGAGTTGGCCGGGGATGATTTGTTTATCAATAATGTAAACCCCATTTGTGTTTCGGCGTCAGATCAGGTATTGGAAGTTCATCGTGATTATATTGATGTGCATATCCTTCTTGAGGGGAAGGAAAGAATCGGATGGAAAGCTTTTGAAGATGTAAATCAGTTAAAGCAAAGCTACCAAAAAGAAGGCGACTGTGCATTGTATTCTGATGAACCTACTTTATTTGTGGATTTGCTTCCTGGTCAATTTCTTGTCGTTTTTCCGGAAGACCCTCATGCCCCGGTTATAGGAGAGGGTAAGATCAGGAAGTTGATAGGTAAAGTGCGGCTCTAATAAATTTCTTCGATATTCAGAGCCTGCTGAAATTTTTGTAAATCAGTGAGGCATACCGGAATGATCTGTGCCCCAAAAGTTAGGCAATACTTCTGATTTTTTTAGGGTGCAGATCATTTGTATATTGCGCGTC
>NZ_JAUDEN010000043.1:0-16806 GCF_030373775.1 Bacteroides gallinaceum
TAAAACTTTAAAAAATAATTAATATGAAAACAGAAAAGAAAAGGATGTATTGGGATGTGTCCCGCATCTGTTGTTGGATTGCATTGCTGTTTTTTGCTGCCGGATGTGATGCAAAAGACGATGTGGCAGATACGCCGGTTCCGGACAATTGGATTCAGAACTTGCCGGAAGAGGTAACTTTCAATGTGCAGGGCGGAGAGCGTGAGGTGACATTTAATGTGGCTGAGGGGGTAGATTTGTCGCATATAGGATGTATCATGGAAGAGGCCAATAGAAAATGGTGTGATGTAACATTGGATGAAGGCACAATGAGTATCAAGGTGCCCCCTTCTTCTTATTATCGCTCGGCTGTCCTTACGCTGGTTTATGATGAAAGCCACAGACAGACGCTGACGGTGAAGCAGGATGCCGACTTCTCGGCTTATTTCCAGGATGAAACTTGTGCGGAGTTGAGGGAAGGCTTGACGGACGAAGAAATTGCCGCTATTCCAAGTGACCAGATACGCGAACTGGCATTGGCTATGAAGGCAGGCAACTATGATCCGGAATTCCGTGCGGCTGTCTATCGTCCATATCAGGATCCGGCAATTATGGCTGATGCCAACAAGACTTCAAGATACAGCCAGTGCGATAATCCGACCGGCATTTTCGCCGAAAAGGACGAAACCTTATATATATGGGTAGGCAAGCTGTATGAGGGGGCAAACCTCCAGCTGATGTTCTTGGGACTGGACGGAGGATATGGCAACCAGGGCAAGCTGACGCTGGTGCAGGGACTGAACAAGGTTGTGGCTCCTATCACCGGAGAAATTTATGTGCAGAACTTTGTGACTGACGACATACCGTTAGTGCTTGATACGGATGAGGCCAGACAGCAGGCTGCCGCCAAATCGGTTGCCATCCATTTCCTGTTCGGCAAGGTGAACGGTTATTTTGATATTCAGAAGCACACGAAAGCAGACTGGGACCGCATTTTGGACATTGCCATAAATTCCGGTTACGGCTATATCGACCTGCTGGGAAAGCGTGCGCAGATTACTTGGGAAGCCAAGCAGTTTAAAGACAATGAAAGCAGAGCGGGAAGGACTATTACGGGGACAGACGTTACAGATGACGGCAATACCGATAAAGATGAAATCTGGAAGATTATCGAAACTTACGACAACCTTGTTTACTGGGAACAGGAGTTTGCCGGTCTGGTCAAATATAACCGCATGTTCAATAACCGCTTGCATTTCTGCATAGATAACACAGCTTCTTCTCCCAATGCGTCGAACTACCGCACGGTTTATCCTGCCAAAATTACAAGTCCGTATAATGGGGAAATGTTCTTTGAGCCGAATGCATTCAAGGCACGTTTGTGGGGGCCGGCTCATGAGGCAGGACACGTCAACCAAGTCAGACCGGGTGCCAAATGGGCCGGAATGACTGAGGTTACAAACAATATCTATTGTCTTTATGCCCAGGAAAAAGTTGGTGCAAACTGCAAGCTGCAGGTGGACAAGATTAATCCGAAAGATGAGAATGGAGTATCTCAGGGCAGTGATATCATTTATAATGCCGCTACAAAGCTGATTGTTGACGGAGAACGTGCTCATTGTTTGCCGGGCATCAGCAGCATTACACGCGAAACGCAGCTGGTTCCGTTCTGGCAGCTTTATCTCTATATCGTGAAAGCGCGCGGACAGGAAGATTTCTATAAGGATCTTTATGAATATTTCCGTGAAAACGAAAGTCCGAGCGAAAAGGGGCAGAACGCGGGTCTGGATCAGCTGGACTTTGTGCGTCAGGCATGCCGCATTTCCAATCTGAACCTTATCGACTTTTTTACGAAATGGGGCTTCCTGCGTCCGTGCAACGCTACGCTGAATGACTACGGAAATAAGGATTTTGTTGTGTCGCAGGCGGATATTGACGCATTGGTCAAAGAAATTGAGAGTGCCGGATATGATGAGCCTGCCGCTGATATCTATAAGATTACCGATAATACATGGCAGAGCTATAAATAGGGTTATTTGACTTGAAAATGAAAAACACTTCTACATTTTAAAATCGTATGGGAAATATAAAAAGAATGAACACTCTTGGCAAAAAAAGTTGCCTTGCGCTTTGCTTGTTGTGCGCCGCCCATTTTGTTGCGGCCCAAGACAGTGGAGGAAGTGATGTGGATCTTGAGAAGCTGAGTGAAACTGTAAACGTATTGCAGGGAGCGCAAGATCCGGAACTGACGCTTCAGTCCGTTTCTACGGTATCCGGAAAGAGGCTGGAACACCGTCCGGTGTTTATGATGGAGTCAACGTTAGACGGCGTGCTCCCCGGTTTGTATGTTGATATGAGCCAGGGATATCCCACGGAGCAGCGTTCGTTGTCGGTGCGCGGAACTACTCCGATTATTCTGGTTGACGGCATTCCCCGTTCGGACGTGAATCTTCCGGCCAGCCAGATTGAATCGGTTTCCGTTATCAAAGACGGACTGGGGCTGTCGATGATGGGGATGTCGAGCGGAAACGGCGTGGTCTATATCAAGACGAAACGCGGACAGTATTCCAGTCTGAAGATTGATTTTACCGCCCAATTGGCGTTCAACCGGCAGATATTCCGTCCCGACTTCCTGGATTCATACAGCTGGGCTTCCATGCTGAATGAGGCGCTGGTGAACGACGGCAGGCAGCCGCTGTACAGTCAGACCGACCTGGAACTGTACCGCACGGGTGCAAGTCCGTATACGCATCCCAATGTGGACTGGCAGGATGTGCTGCTGCGCAATACGGCGCCCACCCAGCAGTACAACCTTAATTTGTCGGGCGGCGGAAAGACAGCCCGTTATTTCATCGACCTGAATGTGTACGATCAGGCTGGTTTCCTGAATCAGGACAATTCGCTGAACTCGTATCAGACACGCGAAAACTTCAAGAAATATTCTTTGCGCGTCAATACGGACATCTCCATAACCGACCATACACTGCTGAAAGTGGGTCTGTTCGGCCAGATGTTCCGCGAAACGACTCCGGGAAAGGCGATGATGGGAAGCATCTACCGCGACATGTATACCATTCCGAACAATGCGTTCCCCGTGTTCAATCCGGACGGTACATTGGGCGGAACGCCTGTCTATGCGGATGACAACCTTTACGGTCAGACTATTCTTTCGGGGTATAACCTTTATCCGAAGACGGACTTCAATCTCGACATTTCGTTGGAACATCATTTCCAGGGCAGACTGAAAGGGCTGTATCTTAGCGGAACTTATTCTTATAACTCTTCTTACCGTGAGAACCTGGAGAGAAGCAAAACTTTCGCTGTCTATTCGTACTGGAAGGATCCTACCAATCCCAATGCGGAAGAAGTCTATCAGCAGATGGCTTCAGCAGGAGCGCAGAACAATAAAACGAGTTACAGCAGACTGAACCGCATGCAGTATGCGGAGTTTGCGCTGGGGTATGACTTCCATATCGCGAAGCACAACTTCAAGACCAAGGCGCTGTATGCCTATAACGACTATATGGTCAGTGCCAAGAACATTCCTCTGCGCAAGAATGCTTTCAGCTTCCGTGCGGAATACAACTATGACCGCCGTTTCTTGGCCGAGTTCGCCATGTCGGGCATGAGTCTGAATACGCTGAAGCCGGGGCACCAGTGGGGAGCTTTCCCATCGGCCGGAATCGGATGGAACCTGCACAAGGAGAAATGGTTCAATGTGCCGGCCATCAATGCCATGAAGCTCAGAGCTACGTTCGGACTGAACGGAAGCGACGGAACGGGTGCCTATTATAGAAGCGGTACGGGTACGTTGAGCAATTACTATTACAATTATCTGAAATATTACAGTTATCCGAGTAATACGAATGCTTATTTCGGGAAAACTCCGGCAGGGAATGCAATACTTACGGAGTCGAACATGCCGTATGTAGTTCAGTGGGAAAAGAGAACCCGGTGGAATGCGGGCGTAGACATGGAACTGTTCAACCACAGCCTGTTCGTGACGGCAGAGTATTTCCATAACAACTATTCGGATGGTCTGTCGATTCCTGCAGGAAAGGGAAGCAATAGCGTCATCGGTATGACGTTGCCTTACCAGAACATCGCAAAGAGCAGGCGCAGCGGGCTTGAGCTGGATTTGACTTATAACAAGAAGTGGAATGACTTTTCGTTCACGGCAAGCGCCAATGCCACCCTCTATTGGACGAAGATACTTGCCAACGGCGAGAATCAATATCCGGAAGCGTATATGCAGCGTGTGGGCGAGCCGATCAGCCAGGTTTTCGGCTATGTGTGTGACGGATTCTTCCAGAACCAGGAAGAAATCGACCAGTATCTGGACATTACCAGTATTCCGGACTATAAACCCCAGCCGGGTGACCTGAAATACCGTGACCTTAACGGTGACCATGTGCTGGACGGAAAAGACGTGAAAGGCATCGGAACACGCGGGCCGCTGGTTGACTACGGTATTTTCCTGGGTGCTGAATGGAAAGGGCTTGCATTCTCGATGCAGTGGTCGGGCCGCGGCAATGTGCAGACCACTTCCAAGACAATGCCTTTCACCTCCAATGCGCAGGGAAGCTACGGACAGGCTTTAGTGGAGCATCTCGACTATTGGACTCCTGAAAATCGGGATGCCAGCTATCCCCGTCTGTCGATTGGAAATTCGTATAACGAGCGCACTTCAACGTTCTGGCTGCAGAATGCAAGCTACTTGCGCCTGAAGAATGTGGAGATTTCTTATACCTTGCCTCAGAAGTGGACGAAGCCTATCCATATCAGCGGCCTGAAATTCTTTGTCAACGGTTATAACCTGCTGACAATATGCGGCATCAAGGATCGTGACCCGGAACTGCTGAGCTTCACCAACGGAACAAGTTACGGCATTATTCCGAATACCAAGGCCTACAATGTCGGCATTAACATTCAATTCTAACAAAATCGAATAGAAACAATATGAAAAAGATAATAGTAAAAAGATTTCATTTGCTGTGTGTGCTGGGGCTGTTGGCTGCAAGCGGATGCAACACATTTGAGTCTGAGCCTTTGGAGTGGACGCTGGAGGAAGATGTAGTTAATCCGAAAGACTCTTTGGCTAGCACGATGAAGGGCTTGTATTATGCGGTGTATTATTCGCTGCCTTCGCTGCACAACCGGCTGAGCAGTTCCTATCTGGATGCGGCTACCGATGACGGCGTTCCGACGCGTGATATGGGAGGAAGCAGCAGCCTGGAAAATTACCGCAACGGACGTTTGTCGCCGGAAAATATCGCGAGTCTGGACGGAAATGCCTGGAAAAACTTCTATACCGGAATCCGTCGTGCAAACCTGTTTCTGGAAAAGATAAAGGACTATCCCACGGGGCCGAATCTTACAGCTGACGAGAAGAAGCGCATGATTGCCGAAACGCGTTTCCTTCGTGCCTATTTCTATTTTGAACTGATGAAGCGATGGGGGGGAGTACCCATGGTAGGCGATAATGTCTTCAATTACGATGATGACTGGAATATTCCCCGGAGCAGCATGAAGGACGTGAAGAACTATATCCTGAATGAAGTCAGCCCGGATGTGGAAGGTTCTTGCTACAACGACTTGTATGAAGCGATGGTGACAGTTCCCACCGAGCTGGAAAGCATTGTGGGACGTGTCAACAAGGGAGCGGTATTGGGATTCCTGTCGCACCTGAAGCTTTATATGGCAAGTCCGCTGTATGCCGAGAAGCTGGCAGAAGAGGGTGAAACGGTAGCAGAAAAAGAAAGATGGCAGGAAGCTGCCGATGCTGCGAAAGCGGTAATCGACCTTGGCATTTACGGCCTGCACAAGACTTCAGTTGATGATGAAGGAGTTGCCGGAACTGCAGGATTCCTGGAATTCTTCGGTGATGCGAAAACAATTGCCGGGAACAATGAGGAGGCCATTTTCTTTAAGTTGTCGGGCGACGGAACCAGCCCGGAGAGCAACAACAGTCCGATAGGCTACCAGCGTGGCAAATGCTGGGGATATACCAGCCCGAGCCAGAATCTGGTGGACGCTTTCCTGACACTGGACGGCAAGCGTATTGATGATCCTACGTCCAAATATCCGTATGATCCGCAGAATCCGTATGCAAACCGTGACCCGCGTCTGACGTATACCATCTTCTATAACGGTTCGACATGGCTGAAACGTGCGGTGGAAACCTTTGACGGAGGTCTGGACCGTCCGTATTCACCGGGCAGAATCGCGACGCAGACGGGATATTATCTGCGCAAGTTCCTTGGTCTGAACGAGAATCGCAACGACAATTCCGGTTTCAATTCGATACCTCATAACTACAATATTATCCGGTATGCGGAGATTCTGCTGAACTATGCGGAAGCTCTTAACGAGATGGACCGGGCTGGCAATTCGGGAGCGCACGCCGCTGTCATCGAAGATTGTCTGATTCAGTTGCGCGAACGTGCCGGCATCGAAGTCGGAGATGACGGACGCTACGGACTGCCGACGAGCTATACCTATGAGGAAATGCAGGAAATCATCCGCAACGAAAGGCGCATCGAGCTGGCTTTCGAGGAACACCGTTTCTGGGATATCCGCCGCTGGAAGATTGCCGAAGACGTAATGAACGAGCCTGTAAGAGGTGTCGAGATTGTCAAACTGCCGGACGGTTCGTTCCAGTATGAGTATGTAGATGTACGTACTTCTACTTTTGACAAGACTAAAATGTACTGGTATCCCATTCCTCAGACAGAAATGGTGGGCAACCCAGAGTTAACTCAGAATCCCGGATGGGACTATTAAAAACACAGATTTAGAATAATATGAAACATATAATCATCCTTTTATTGGCGCTGATGCCATTGTCGGTATGGGCGCAGGTTACCGTAAAAGGTACGGTGAAAGATGCCACCGATGTGCTGGTGGGGGCTACCGTCAGGGAAGTGGGAAACCCGACCAACGGTGTGCTTACGGATTTGGATGGTAACTTTACCATAAAGGTGAAAAGCAGCAGTTCCAAACTGCAGATCAGTTATGTGGGATATACCACAAAAACTGTAACTGCAAGGAGTAATATGATTATTGTGCTGGAGAACGATGCCACGATGCTGAATGAGGTAGTGGTGATACAGCAGGGATTCGGAACGAAATCCCGCCTCTCCAACATTGCTTCTATCAGCCAGGTGAACGGAAACACATTGCGCCAGTCGCCTACGGCTAATATTCAGAATGCGTTGGCCGGACGTTTGCCCGGACTTTTCCAGCTGCAGTCGAGCGGACAGCCGGGCAACGATGCTGCCGACATATTCATCCGCGGTATTTCTACGTATGCAGACGTTTCCGTATCTCCGCTGGTGCTGATTGACGATATTGAGTCTGACATTTCCACTTTGTCGCAACTGTCACCGAATGACATTGAGGATGTGGCCATTCTGAAAGACGCGGCAAGTACTTCTATCTTCGGATTGAAGGGAGCTAACGGTGTCATCCTGATTACGACGCGCCGAGGTAAAGTCGGGAAACCCAGAATAACTTTCCGCGCCGATATCGGTTTGCAGCAGCCTACTTATAACAGCAAGTTCCTGGATTCATATCAGAGCCTGAAGCTGATCAAGGAAATGTATATGAATGACGAGAATGTGGCTGAGCTGGCCGATCCGCTTTACAGCGACGAGTCTTTGGAACATTACCGTACAGGCGATTCTCCCTATCTTTATCCGAATGTGGACTGGCAGGATCTGATGTACAAGAAGACTTCTCTGATGCAGCAGTACAATGTGGACGTGCAGGGAGGTACTGAAAAGGTGAAGTATTTCGTTTCGTTCGGCTATACCGATCAGGGAGGCTTGTTGAAGAATATCCCGAAAACGGAGGATTTTAATAACGACTATTATCTGAAGCGTTACAACCTGCGTTCCAACTTCGACATTCAGATTACGAAGGACTTTCTGATGAAGATCAATGCCAACGCCATCCTTTCGGAAGTGAACGAGCCGTATCTGCCTAATCCGGGACAGACGGGTACGTTCAGTATCTTTACCCGACTGATGGGAGGTCACTTTACTCCGTGGCGTTATCCTGCCTACAATCCGGACGGCACGTTCGGTATGTACAGCGGTTCGCCTATGAATCCGCTGGTGCTGATGTCTCAGGGAGGTTACGACCGTGAATGGAAAAACAATGTGAATGGCAATATCACGTTGGAGCATAACTTGGACTTCATTACAAAGGGACTGAAGATAAGAGGTGTGATGGCTCTGACCAATCGTTGGGGAACTACCCGCAAACTGCATCGCGCAAGCGGTGACTTCCTGGCTTTCTATCATGACAGCGAAACAGACACCTATATGCCGGTCAACCAGTACGTTTATGTGCTGCGTCCGATGGGTATCGATGAGTCCGCAACAAAACCGTATCTGCAGATCAATTCCCGTGTTGATTTGTCTTACAGCCGCAAGTTCGGCGGACACAATATCGGAGGACTTCTGATGGCCAACTGGTATACTGACCGCAGCGGCGCGGATACGCCGAGCAACTCAATCAGTTATTCCGGACGTTTCAGCTACGACTATAATTCGCGCTACCTGATTGAAGTGAGCGGTTCGTACAACGGCTCCGACCGTTTCTCGAAACAGAATCGTTTCGACTTCTTCCCGTCGGTTTCCTGGGGATGGAACATTGCGGAAGAGCCTTACGCCAAGCCTTGGCTGAACAGCGTCTTTGTAGATATGCTGAAGCTAAGAGGTTCGTATGGTCTTTCCGGTGCTGATGCGGTTGTCGGAGGCGTTTACACTTATCTGGAATCTTACAAGAAGGATTATGACTATCCGTTCGGCGAATCTACTTCCACGGCTAAAATTCCGGCTTACTTTCTGGAGAAGATTGCCAATGAAAACGTGAAATGGGAGGTGGAGAAAAAACTGAACCTGGGCGTTGACCTGCGTATGTTCAACAACCGCTTGTCTGTCACTTACGAATACTTTATCAACCATCGTAACGACATCTTGTCGAAACCGCAGAACATTCCGCTTTATGCCGGTTATATGGACGGCGTGCTGCCTTTCATGAATATCGGACGTACGGAAAACCGCGGATGGGATTTGGAAGTGACATGGCGTTCGACCATCGGTGACAACTTCAGCTATTTCCTGCGGGGCATTGTATCTCACGCAAAGAATAAGATTGTTGAGATGGGAGAGAATCCCAGCCCGTATACATTGAGCATGCAGACAGGCCGCCCTATCGGCACTATCTTCGGATATGTGGCCGACGGCTTCTACAATAGTCAGGAGGAAATTGACAACGGTCCGTATGACAAGCTGAGGGATGTGATTCCGGGTGACTTGAAATACAAGGACATCAGCGGACCGAGCGGAGTGCCCGACGGAATCATCAATGAATATGACAAGGTGGCTATCGGAAACAGCCGTCCCGATACAAACTATGGTTTGACAATCGGTTTCTCTTATAAGGGATTCGATTTCAGTACCCTGTTCCAGGGTGCTACGGGAGCTTCGCTGAACTGCCAGAAAGTGCTGACAATCGGAAGCACCGACGGACGTCCGCGTCCGATTCATCTGAGCCGCTGGACGCAGTTTGACGAGGAAGGCAACAAGGTGACCGATCCGGAGCAGCTGATTGAAATGAACAAGGATGCCAAATTCCCGATTTTGAGCGAACAGTTGGGACACAACTCGGCTACTTCTACTTTTTGGCTGCGTTCGGCCGACTATCTGCGCTGGAAGAATATCGAGATGGGCTATACTTTCCCGCAGTCATGGACACAGCGGATGAAAGTGAACTCCATCCGTATCTATGCCTCTGCACAGAATCTGCTGACATGGTCCAAACTGAACGACTACGAAGTGGATCCGGAAAGTTCTCAGTTGGGCAACCCGCTGGATACTTATCCGCAGCAGCGAGTTTATAATTTTGGATGTCAAATTGTATTTTAATGATTATACTGTATGAAAAATAAATTGGTTGTATTGTTGGGGTCTTGTCTGTTCTGGGCATCATGTACCGAAACGACTGAAGGATTTCTGGACAGCAAAGGCAAGGAAACGGACGACTTGGAATCGGTCTTTTCCGACAGTATCAAGGTGATGGGCTTCAACGCTGCGCTTTACTGGCAGGTGGGACGCTGCACCATGTCGCCTCATAATGTGTCAAGTAATCTGCAGAACTATAAGGACTATGAAGCCGGTACGGACAACAGCCGTTATTCGTATTTCAAGGTTACAGAGTTTACTCCGGCCTATACGAAAGGCGATTTCAGCCAGGGCGGAACAAACGCCGGATTCGGAGATTTTGAGAAGGGATGGCAGGAGCCGTATCAGACGATTTACCGCTGCAACTCATTCTTGCAGAATTATCAGAAGGCTCCGTTGAGCGAGGGCATGAAGAAGCGTCTGGCAGATGAGGCACGCTTTATACGCGCTTTCTTCTATTTCCATCTCCTGCGGCAGTACGGCGGACTTCCGCTGCTCTACGATGAGGTGATCGACCCGTATAATCCTGCCTTGCTGGAGCGTTCTTCTTTTGAAACTTGCGTTGACTACATCGCAAGCGAACTGGAATATTGTGCCGAAAACCTGCCGCTTGTGCAGGACGGCGTAGACTATGGCCGTGCCACGGCACCTGCTGCATTGGGTGTGCTGACAGAACTCTATGCGCTGGCCGCCAGTCCGCTGTATAACGGAGGTAATATCGGAAGCGGCGACAACCGTCTGCTGGTAGGCTATGACGACTACGATGTGAACCGTTGGCAGAAAGTGGCCACTGCCGCCAAGCGTCTGATGAAACTGGGTACGAACGAGCTGCTGATTGACAACGACACACGTCCGGGAAATGGCTTTTATAAAGCAACTACCACCCGTGTGTCTAAAGAACGGGTTTGGATGTGGCTGACTGTGAGCACTAATTTCCTCCAGAAGGCTTTGCTGCCTAAAAGCCGTAACGGCAACCACCTTATTTATCCGTATCACGAGCTGGTGGAGGCTTTCCCGATGAAGAACGGGAAAGCGATAACCGATCCTGATTCCGGTTATGATGAGGATCATCCGTATGACAACCGCGACCCGCGTTTAGGATATACCATTATCTATAATGGCTCGAAATGGATTAAGAATAAAGGCGAAGAGGC
Source organism: Bacteroides gallinaceum (assembly GCF_030373775.1). Classification (NCBI taxonomy): domain Bacteria; kingdom Pseudomonadati; phylum Bacteroidota; class Bacteroidia; order Bacteroidales; family Bacteroidaceae; genus Bacteroides; species Bacteroides gallinaceum. The sequence goes on from NZ_JAUDEN010000043.1 coordinate 11,105, forward strand.
AGAACCTATTTATACTTACCGCGGAGCCACGGATGACGGGTATGGCACTGCACAGGGTTCGCCTACGGGATATTATTATCGCAAATGTTCGAACGAGTCGTTGAGAGGAGGGGATTCCGACTCTGAAGGTCAGGGCTTGTCGTTTATCCGCTATCCGAGCATCATGCTCTATTATGCAGAAGCCTTGACGGAACTGGACGTCGATGCGAACCGGAGCGAGATTGAATCCCAGCTGTTCCAGATCCGTAACCGTGCCGGCATCGACCCGGGTGAGGACAACCGCTACGGTGTTCCCGCCAATATGAACAAGGATGAGATGATTGAATTTATCATAAACGAACGCCGAATTGAGTTTGCCAACGAATGTGGAAACCGTTTCTGGGATTTGAAACGCCGCAAGATGTATGAACGTCTGGACGGTGTATGGACTAGCGCTGCTGTTTGGGAAAAGGTCGGCGATGACGAATATACGTGGTCGGTAGTTCCTATCGAGCAGCACTTCTTTGACGAGCGGATGTATTTCAGTGCCATTCCGCAGAGAGAAATAGACGCTTCCCATGGAAAGCTGGTTCAGAATCCCGGCTGGTAATAACTGTTGTAGAAGAAATATGTATATGAATAAGATTTGGTTGGCACTTGTCGCAGGAGCGTTGTTTTTGGGATGCGGCAAGCAGAAAACGGAAGAGGCTGCAACGCCTCTTCCCCAAACTCAGAAAGAAAGAGTCGCCTGGTTTGAGGAGGCTCGGCTTGGAGTGATGATACACTGGTCGTTGTGTACTCCGGCTTCCGGACGCTTTTATGGAGAGAGAGTCCGCAATACGGAGTATGCCGAATGGCTCCGTTATCGGAATAAGGTGCAGAAGGCCGACTGGGACCGGATGGCCAAGCGGATGCCCATTTCCGAGAAAGAGATTGAAGACTGGGTGATTGCTGCCAAGGAAGGAGGATTCAAGTACCTTACTTTTGTGACCAAGCATCACGACGGGGTAGCTTTCTGGAATTCAAAGGTAAGTGACTATACTTACGGCAAGCTTTCGGGCACGGGCTTTGACGTGCTGAAATGCCTGAAGGAGAAGTGTGACAAGTACGGCATTGTACTGTGTGCCTATTATTCGCAGTGGCTCGACTGGGGCAATCCGAACGGACGCGACAACAGCTGGGATTATGCGGACGAGCAGAAGCCGGGCTTTGACCGTGTGGCTGCCGGACGCGGCGACATTGAAGCTCCTTTCCGGGAACAGCCGACAGCGGAGGAATACGACAAGTATTGGCGGGAGAAAGCCATGCCGCAGGTGGCAGAGCTGATAAAGGATTACGGCGTAAAGCTGATCTGGTTTGACTGCTGGCTCGGCGATCCGGTTAAGGCTGGACAGATGACGGAAAAGCAGATGCGAGATATGCTTGCCATGGTGCGTAAGCTGGATCCGACTGTGATTGTAAACACTCGCCTGGGTATTCATGAAGTGGGCGACAACGGCGTTGATTTCCAGACGATGGGCGACAATGAGTTCCCGGCCCGCCCTCTTGGGCATACATGGGAAACGGCGGCTACGTTCAACCATTCGTGGGGATACAACCGCGATGACCAGAACTGGCGTCCCACCACTTACTTTGTCCGTGAAATAGTGAAGGGAATCTATAAGGGAGGAAATGTGATGCTGAACATCGGTCCTCGTGCAGACGGTTCCATTCCGCCGGAGATAAAGACACGGATGCGGGAGATAGGCGAGATGATACATAAGAATAAGGTGGGTTTTTACGGCACTTGTCCGTCGCCTTTCGCTGAAGATTCGCAGGATTGGGGACTGATAACCCAGCGTCCGGAAAATGGGAAGACGAAAGTTTATCTGCATGTGTTTGAATGGCCATCCGACGGAATTATCCGGGTTAACGGATTGAAGAACAAGGTGATTTCGGCTCGTATACCTTCTTTGAACGACAAGGAAGTGGAGTTTGTGCAGAAAGGCTTGCTTTTGCATGTGCAGGGTCCGTTGAAGGAGCCGGTGGCTTATGATTCTGTTGTTGAGCTTGAAGTGGAAGGAGAGCTGGAGGCTGAAAACGGCTTCTGCGGAGAAATCAACTTCGGCGGAATAGCCATGAGCCAGGCCAAGGCATCGCTGGAAGGCGGAGTGAAGCGTGTCAAAAAGCCGAGCCGTCTTGCTCCTGCCTGTATCCGCGGATGGGAATCAGAAAACGCCGCCGCTTCGTGGAAAGTATACGTGCCCGAGGCAGGCGAAAGAGAGCTTTCCATTTGCTATTCGTGCGATTCGGTTTCGGCCGGCCGCCCTTATGTGGTGAGTGTGGAAGGTGCGGATTCTGTGAAGGCTGTCACACTGCCCGGGCCGGAAGGCTTTGACGAATACTACACGCGGCATTTGGGCAAAATCAGCTTCCCGAAAGCCGGAATGTATACGGTGAAAGTGCGTCCGGCGGACAACTTGAAGAAAGAACTCTTCGGGCTGAACTGGCTGTTCGTTGAATGACCATGGGCCTGCAAGTTCATGAAAAACTAATTTAATATTTCGAGCTTATGAAAAAGATAAATCAATACTGGCTCATTCCTGCCATTCTTCTCTTTATGATGGGGGCAGGGGGCTGTTCGGACGATTACGAATATTCTTCCGACTATTCTTCTTATGAAAATGCTACGCTGAAGGTGGCTCTGGTAAATGAAGACAATGTGCTGGAACTGAACCTGATTAACGGAACTCATACGCTTACGATGGAAGTGACTCCAGAGAGTCTGATAATTGACCCTGCGGCATACATTTACAAGGTGAGCGATGAAACGGTTGCAACGGTTGATAACGAGGGAACGCTGACCATGCTGAAAGAAGGTGAAACGGATCTGACCGTTACTTTCCGCGGGAACCACAACCTGTCCACTACATGTAAGGTGACAATCGCTCCGATTTTAACCGAAGCGCTGGATGTGCCTGAGCTGATTACCGTGGAAGAGGAGAAGACATACGATCTGGCTTCCAACATTACGGTGACTCCTTCGCAGGCAAGCCACAAGTTTGTTTATACGTCTTCGGATGAGGGAGTGGTTATGGTAGACGAGAACGGAATTGTGACCGGAATCAAGGAGGGTAACGCTTCCATAACGGTCGCTACAACTGACGGTACGAATCTTACGGAAACCATTCCGGTGGAAGTGGTAGGCAAGATCTACATTACGGAAATCAAGCTCCCGACAGATAAGGTTAGCGGAAAGACATTTGTGGTAGGGCAGTCTTTCAGTCTGGCTGCGCAGACAACGATTATACCGTCAAACGCTTCCGAACCGGTTGTCACTTATTCGCTGAAGAGCGGAGAGGGCGTGGCAAGTGTAACTGAGGACGGTATCGTTACGGCATTGTCCGCAGGAAGTGCAACCATCTTGGCTGAGGCACAGGATGACAGTGGCATTACCGCTGAAATTACCGTTACGATAGGTGCCGGCGAATGGTTCGAGCGTGCGCTTTGGAGCATTGACACGAACTTCCGCAGCAACGCTAAGGGTGAAAGTACGGGAGAAGGCGTGTTGAATTATGTGCCAGACGGCTCTACAGGTCTTCCCGAGCATATGCTTGACGGCAATGCTTCAACTTATTTTGCATTGGTAAAACCGGAAAAAGGCAATTATAACGGTTATGTCAACCGCAATACTGAGCATTACTTTATCGTGGATATGGGTGCGCCATGCGAGTTCAATGAGTTCAAGTGGAGGCATCGTAACACGACAAGAGGAATGCAAGTACATAACATTACTTTATATGGTAGTAATGACGGAAGCTCATTTGAGGAAATCAAGGCCAATATTGATTTGGCTCAAAGCCCTGTTGAACAAACGTTTGATCTTCCGCTTTCCACTTATAGATACATAAAGGCACAGTTCAATGAATGGGATCCGGTCAACAATTATAATGTGACGGTAGCTGAATTCAATGTAGGTAAAAAGTAGCAGGATACTGCAAGGGGAAAGAAAGATGCCTGCATGGGTTTGTCTTTCTTTCCCGTCAGCAATCCCTGAATGTGCCTTTATTTTTTATGTTCCAGCAGCTGGACTGTACGGTCTACCTGCGTGGACTATACGGTTCAGCTACGTGGACTATACGGTCCAGCCGCTGGAACATAGAATTTATGCCTATCTTTGAAGAAAAATTCCGTGGAGGAAAGAAAAACTTTATCACAATAATCATTAACAGTTAATTTAAGTATCATTTATGAAGAAACACTTTTTTAGGGCATTCATCTTCTTGTCTTTGTTTTCTGTGGGGATGGCTGCGCAGGCCCAGCCGAAGAAACTGCCTGCTGACTTGGAAATACCTCTGCAGTATGGCGCAGACCGCTTGGGCAAACGCCAGGATGCTGCCATGCAGAAGTTCCGCGACAACCGTCTGGGCGCGTTTATTCATTGGGGACTGTACGCCATTCCCGGCGGCGAATGGAACGGGAAAGTATACAAAGGTGCAGCTGAATGGCTGAAGTCATGGGCAAAGATTTCTTCTGACGAGTGGATGAAGCTGATGGACCAGTGGAACCCGGAGAAGTTCAATGCCAAGGCTTGGGCGAAAATGGCGAAGCAAATGGGAGTGAAATACGTAAAGATTACCACCAAGCATCACGAAGGATTCTGTCTGTGGCCGAGCAAGTACAGCAAGTATACGGTAGCCCAGACTCCCTATAAGAAAGATATTTTGGGCGAGCTGGTAAAGGCTTACAATGATGAAGGCATCGATGTGCATTTCTATTTCTCCGTTATGGACTGGAGCCATCCTGACTGGCGTTATGACATCAAGTCGAAAGAGGACGAGGAGGCTATGGCCCGCTTCTTTGAGTTCACGGACAACCAGCTGAGAGAGCTGGCGGAACGTTATCCTACGGTGAAGGACTTCTGGTTCGACGGCACGTGGGATGCCAGCATCAAGAAAAACGGGTGGTGGACAGCTCATGCCGAGAAGATGCTGAAGGAGCTGCTTCCGGGAGTGACAATCAACAGCCGTCTGCGTGCGGACGACTATGGCAAGCGTCACTTCGACAGCAACGGACATATGATGGGTGACTATGAATCGGGCTATGAACGCCGCCTTCCCGATCCGGTAAAAGACCTGAAAGTGACCCGCTGGGACTGGGAGGCATGCATGACAGTTCCCGAAAACCAGTGGGGTTATCACAAAGACTGGTCGCTCAGCTACGTGAAGACTCCGGTTGAGGTGCTTGAACGCGTGGTGCATGCGGTTTCGATGGGAGGAAACATGGTGGTCAACTTCGGTCCTCAAGGTGACGGCGACTTCCGTCCGGAAGAGAAAGAGCTTGCAGCATATATCGGATCGTGGATGAAGAAGAACGGCGAGTGCATCTACGGGTGTGACTATGCCGGCTTTGAAAAGCAGCCGTGGGGATATTACACGCGCAAGGGCGATGACGTGTATATGGTTGTCTTCAATCCTCCCTATTCCAGGCATCTGGTCGTTAAAACACCCGGAGGCACTAGTATAAAGGCTGCGCAGGTCGTTGGAGGAAAAGAAGTGAAAGTGGAGGAAACAGCCCGCAATGAATTTAACGTGGATGTTCCTTCTGCTTTGCCTGACGAACCGTTTGTCATCAAACTGAAAATAGAAAAGAAACAGAGCGGAAAGACGTATCGTGATGCGTTGACTTGATTAGTTTATAGTTCCAAGAGGAAGAGGCTGCACAAATTTGGTTTGAGGCAGCCT
>NZ_JAUDEN010000044.1:0-16027 GCF_030373775.1 Bacteroides gallinaceum
GTTGCTCATTGGCCTTGCTGAGATTGCTTCGTGTTACAGATTTCCCGATTCCGAGATGGTAGAGTTTCCCAGCGTGTGCTTCCATAGCCACAACCAGATCCCGGAGGCTCTCCCGATTGGATAGCTGACCAAACATCATCGTAAGTAGTTGATTCCAACGGGTATAACTCTTGATATATTTGTTGCCATTGTATTTTTTCACAATGTATTTGAATTTCTCGTAATCAAGGAATTTAACTAATTGAGAGAAAACGTACTCGTCTTTAAACATAACGGTCTGATTTTGACCGCAAAGTTAAATTCAAGTCTCGGAAATCTAAAATTGCCTATAACAAATTGAATTTCAACAAATTCAAAGAACTTCTATGATTTTTTAGTGGACACTAATGGAGTCATATAACAAATTAATCTATATAATGTCTAATGATATCTTTCATAATAATGGAACAATACAAATTAAGAAACTTTGCATTGTTCCATTAACAAAAACTCCCAATAACATTTTAGGCTATTTTTACTCTAAAAATCATTTGCTTATATTCCATGGAAATGAATAAATTGCTCCGCCGATATTTATATCAATAGTCATGGATTTTCCCTTTTTACGCTCTATATTAATATATCCCGAAATGGTTTCTCCAGGATAAATAGTAGTACGTTTTAAATAACCTTCTTCTTTAATTGCCCTATCCGATAGTAAGGAGTTACTATATGAAGCGACTCTTTCACTAGCTATTACTTGCGCTTGATATGCAGCGGCGGCATCATAAGTCGTCGTTGTTGATGAAGAACTTCCAAAATATGATGAGGTGCCAGAGTAATTGCCAAAAGCATAACCTCCACTTCCATAAGCAGAAGCATGTCCCGTGCTATAGGAAGAACCGCTATAGGAGGAGTTGGTTGTACTTGTAGAATATCCAGCACTTGCTGCAGACATTCCTTCTCCAATGGCTGCTAATGCCATAGCCCAATTCTGTTGACGACGAACTTTTTTCATATATTCTTCTGCAGAATATACCCTAAGTGCTCTTTCATTCCCTTTTTTGTCAATCAGTTTAGCATTAATGTTATTAGGTTCAAATTCAATTGGAAACATAGAATTGTTAGCTATAACTATAGGAATCTGAAAATATTTCCCATAATCACGAACCTCATTATTAGTCATACCTATCATGATACCATTTTTATTATAATAAGGCCATGCTTCCCCATTTTTATACTCTGTTTGTTTTTCATTTAAAGATGGAGACTCATAAACAGGTTGCTTACTGGACAAACTTACTTTACTACAATATCCATCTTTATTTGATATGGTATAATAGTTATAAAGAGGTATGCCATTAGCATATTCTATTTGCATACACAAATTGCCATCTTCGGAAAATTCAGTATATATGCCATGCAATTTATCATCTTTAAAATTGGCATGAAGTAAAATCAACCCATCTTCCTTATATTTTATATATTCTCCTTCTTGCTTACCATTTATTCGATTCCCTTTTTGCTCTATTTTCCCGGACTTATAATAGTTAATAAATTCTCCATCAAAAACAGACTTGGAATCATCATATTTATCAATACTGATATATTCCCCTTCAGATTGAAGTTCTCCTGTAATATAATAATCTCTAAATTTCTTTTTTAGATTATTGTCGGCCGATAATGCATATACACGATAATAAGTGGCAAAAGTTTTCTCGCACCCCTTCCAATCTTTGTCATAGTACAACGTATCTAGTGTTGTTTGCCCTATAACTACATTTGCTGTATAAAAACAGCTCAAAATAGCAATAAAAAACTTTTTCATTTGATCCATAATTATATCAATCAGCCCCCATTGATGTTTTAATTAACCACGAAGCGTGGAACTGCAATGCCCACGTCTTGTATTGGAGGTCCTGAGAAAACCCTAGTGTATAGATGTAGTAATAGCAGCCCACGCTATAGCGTGAGAACCACTATGCCTTTTCTCATACACTATTTGAAAGTTTCTCAGGTTTCCAAATACGAGTCAAGCATAACGCTTCTTTCTTTTCTAATATGTCTAGGAGAGAGTTTCCTCACTCCGGCTACAAAGGTACAAAATGTACGCAATAAAAGTGCAAAAAAACTGGATTTTAACGATATAGATAAAAATAATCCTATTCAATTATATTCTCATATAAAATGGTGTAATCTTGTAAGATTGTTCCTTTTTTGCTCTTACCACCAATATGTACCTTTTCACCAATCTTTTTAATTTGAGTTTCATAGGCTACAACTAATTTCATTTTCTTATCTACTGCATCGGGCGTTATTGCAACATTAAATCCTAATTGTCCTCCTGTTTGAACAGATGGATACATAACGCCATCAAAAGCATGATCTGTCGTAACCACTTCTGTGAATATTGCAGATATAAGATAATTATAATCGAAACCGTCTTCGTTCTTTTTAGAAAATTCTTTGGCAAAATACTTAGCTGAAATGTCTATATCCTTAGCCGCATCAGGATATTTCATTAGAAAATCTTCATATGCTATTTTAAGTTCTCCAAGCAAAGAATTATCTGCATCGTGAAAATAATCTTTATGTATAACAACTAAGAGATGTATATCCTCAATAACTTCCCATTTCCCGAATGTGATTGTTTGTTCTCCACTTGTTTCCATACCTTCTCTTATTAAGGAAGAACTTTCGCATGCAGAAATAAATCGGGTATCTATAATGTTTTGCTCTTCTGGAACAATACATCCATAAAACATAGTTCGCATAGGCGTACTTGCTCTTTGACACTGTTTATTATACTGTTGAGGTTTATATGATAAATCTGAAACCGTTTTTAAGTTTCCATCACAACGTGCCCTTGTGATTGTTTTGCCTGGATGTAGTGTAAAAATAACAAATCCAACTTTACCAAGCTCACGTATCAATTCTCTTATTTCAAAATAAGGGTATTGGCTTAAATCTAATGCTTCTAAACGGTTTATAATCGTTTGCTTGTCCATAATATATAGATTTTCATAAGATAGAATTTGCGCCAAAGTAAATGCCGTTTAATAGAATGCTATATGGGAACAAAACGGGAACATTCTTAAAAGATAAAAAGGATAAGTCGTTTATTACTAACCACTTATCCTTTTATCTAGTACCCAGACCCGGGGTCGAACCGGGATGGATGTTACTCCACTGGTGTTTGAGACCAGCGCGTCTACCGATTCCGCCATCTGGGCATTCCATTGAATTGCGGTGCAAAGGTATAAACTTTCCGGCAAAACACAAATAAAATGCCCGTTTTTTTCTTCATTTCAATAAAAAGAGGTGCAAAAATGCTTTCTACAGCCATCTTTACACCTCTTCTCCTATACTGGTATGAATATTATTTCTGGCGAATAAAAATATTTATCGGAGTCCCCGACAGATTCCAGCGCTCGCGAATCTTGTTCTCAAGGAAACGCTTGTAAGGTTCTTTCACATATTGCGGAAGATTCGCAAAGAACACAAACGAAGGAATCCTCGTGTTAGGCAATTGAGTCACGTACTTGATCTTTATGTATTTGCCCTTGTTCGAAGGAGGCGGATAAGCCTCGATCAAAGGAAGCATCTCTTCATTCAGACGGGCCGTTGATATTTTTGTCGTGCGCGCCTTATATACTTCCGTCGCTGTTTCAAGCACTCTAAAGATGCGCTGTTTAGTCAAAGCAGAAGTAAAGATTATCGGAAAGTCTGTGAATGGAGCCAAGCGATTGCGGATTGCATCTTCGTATCCCTTCATAACCGCATCCGTCTTTACCTCAACCAAATCCCACTTGTTTACAACAACCACCAAACCTTTCTGATTACGCTGAATCAATGAAAAGATATTCAGGTCCTGTCCCTCTATCCCACGGGTAGCATCAAGCATCAGGATACAGACATCTGCATTTTCTATCGAACGGATGGAACGGATCACTGAATAATACTCCAAGTCTTCGGTCACCTTATTCTTTTTACGGATACCTGCCGTATCAACCAAATAAAAATCAAAGCCGAACTTATTATAACGCGTATAAATCGAATCACGGGTCGTGCCAGCTATCTCAGTCACGATATTCCGTTCTTCTCCGATGAATGCGTTCACGATGGATGACTTTCCTACATTCGGGCGTCCCACTACAGCAAAACGGGGTATATCCTCATCCAGGATTTCCGAGGCCTCCTTCCTGAACTTGCTCAGAATGCAGTCGAGCAGTTCGCCCGTACCGCTTCCGCTCATTGCAGAAATACAATACGGATCGCCCAAACCAAGCGAATAAAACTCTGCCGCATTATACTGCAACATATTATTGTCTGTCTTGTTTGCCACCACAATCACCGGAGTCTTGGAACGACGCAGAATATTAGCCACATCCATATCCAAGTCTGTCACTCCATTCATCACGTCTACCACGAACAGAATGACATCCGCTTCTTCAATGGCCAAAACCACCTGCTTGCGTATTTCCTCTTCAAAAATATCATCCGAGTTCACTACCCAACCGCCTGTATCTACGACTGAGAATTCCTTACCTACCCATTCCGACTTTCCATACTGGCGGTCGCGGGTTGTACCGGCCTGTTCATTCACAATCGCCTGACGACTCTGTGTCAAGCGATTAAACAGTGTCGACTTCCCCACATTGGGACGTCCTACAATTGCTACTAAATTTCCCATAACATTATTACATTTACGGCTTCGCAGCCGAGATTAATCCAATTGATAGCCGAAATTTTTCAGTTCTTTGTCAGAACTTCTCCAATCTTTATCGACTTTCACAAAAAATTCTATATAGATTGACTTCTGAAAGAAATGCTCCAAAGCTCTCCGCGCTTCCGTAGCCACTTTCTTCAGCGCCACACCATTATGCCCGATAATGATTCCCTTCTGTGATTCGCGCTCCACATAAATAACCGCATTGATGTGAATGCTCTTCTGCTCTTCTTTAAACTTTTCAACCACAACTTCCACCGAATAAGGAATCTCTTTGTCGTAATAAAGCAGGATTTTCTCCCGAATGATCTCAGTCACAAAAAAGCGGGCAGGCTTGTCAGTCCACTGATCCTTGCCGAAATAAGGAGGCGAATCCGGCAGAAGCTCCCTGATGCGCTTCATCACCACGTCTATATTGAACTTCGCCTTTGCCGATATCGGAATGATCTCAGCGTCAGGCAAAAGCGCATGCCAAGCCTCCACTTGTTTAACCAAAGCCTCCTGATTGCTCAAATCAATTTTGTTGACCAGCACTAAAACCGGAACCGTCATTTTTTTCACCTTCTCCACAAAATCCATGTTCTTGTCTGGCTTTTCAACCGTATCAGTCACATACAAAAGGATATCGGCATCAGCCAGCGCAGACTCCGAGAAATTCAACATAGACTCCTGCAGCTTATAATTCGGCTTAAGCACTCCAGGGGTATCAGAGAAGACGATCTGCATATCATCCGTGTTCAAGATTCCCATGATACGGTGACGAGTCGTTTGGGCCTTGAAAGTGGCGATAGAAATACGTTCGCCCACCAACAAGTTCATCAATGTGGATTTCCCCACATTAGGATTTCCCACAATATTAACAAATCCGGCTTTGTGCATAACAATCAATTATTTAATAGCAGACAAAAAAACGCATCGGATCGGGATGCGTTTTTTGTCATTTGAAGAATTTTTCAAATCATTTTCCGTCATATCCCCACTTCACATAGCAGGCGCCCCAAGTGAATCCGGCGCCGAATGCGGTGAAGATAATATTGTCGCCTTTCTTAAGCTGCTTCTCATAATCCCAAAGACAAAGAGGCAATGTGGCAGCACTGGTATTTCCATAACGCTGTATGTTAATCATTACCTTCTCCAAAGGAACTTCAAGACGGGAAGCCACAGCATCAATAATGCGCAAGTTAGCCTGATGAGGCACAATCCAGTTAATATTGTCCTTATTCAGTCCGTTGCGTTCAGCTATCTGTGCAGTAGCGTCCGACATGTTTGAAACGGCATACTTAAATACGGTTCTTCCTTCCTGATACAAATAATGCATCTTGTTGTCAATCGTAAAATAAGAGGGAGGACAGACTGAGCCGCCGGCCTTCATGTGAAGGAAAGGAAGTCCTTTTCCGTCGGTTCTCAGCAGAGAATCCATGATTCCGCAGTCTTCTGTCGTGGCTTCCACCATGCAGGCCGCCGCTCCGTCACCAAAAATCGGGCAAGTGGCCCTGTCGGCATAATTGACCATCGATGACATCTTATCGGCACCTACAATAATCACTTTTTTATGACGCCCCGACTGAATCAGTCCGGCTGCGGTATCCATAGCAAAGAGAAATCCGCTGCAAGCAGCCTGAAGGTCGTAGGCAAAAGCGTTCTTCAGTCCCAACTTGTCGCAGAGAATAGAAGCAGTAGAAGGGAAATGATAATCCGGAGTCGTAGTAGCCACAATTACGCAGTCAATAGAATCCGGATCAGAATTCGTCTTCTGCATCAATTGTTTGGCTGCCTTACGCGCCATATAGGAAGTACCCAATCCCTCTTCATTCAAGATACGCCTTTCTTTTACGCCGATACGTGTCATAATCCACTCGTCGTTGGTATCAACCATTCGTGACAATTCTTCATTTGTCAACACATAGTCTGGAACATATCCGCCGACTCCTGTAATTACAGCATTAATTTTTTCCATCCTTTCAAATTTAAGCCTGTGAGTGATAAAAAAACAGCCGGACGAGCCGAAAAGGCTCTCCGGCTTTATTCCTTACCAAACACATGATGTGTTCAATCAAGCTGTCCGGTTTAGAGGGCAGCTTCTTTTTCAATCGCTAATTTACCTCTATAGTAACCGCAAGCTCCACAAACAGTGTGATAAACATGCCATGCACCACAGTTAGGGCAGATAGCTAAAGTAGGAGCAACTGCCTTGTCGTGAGTTCTTCTCTTGGCAGTTCTCGTTTTTGATTGTCTTCTTTTAGGATGTGCCATTGTTTTAAGTTTTTTATTTAATTATTATTCAATATTTTCTTCAGTTCGTCCCATCTCGGATCACTCTCCCGATCATCATCCGAAATCGCTTCCGTACCCTCCTCCATATCTTCGTAATCCTCAAGCTCTTCTGCCGGGGACGAGATGCAGCTATGTTCGTTCAGCACTCCCATCATTTGCTCATTGCATTCACCGGGAGCATGAACTTTCTTCATGGGCAAGCTCAATGCCACAAATTCATAAATGAACCATGAAACATCAATATACCCATCTTCCTCAGGCACTGTGACAAAGTCTTCTTCTTCCGAAAAATCGGAACCCAACTTCACTTTCAAGGCATTGTCTGTATTTACCGGAAGTTCCAGTTCGTCAAGGCAACGGTCACACACAACAGTCACCGCTCCCTCTATATGGAAGTTCAACATATATGCGCCTATCGTCTTTTTCACAGACAATTGGACATTCAGATGTCCTTTCTGGATATCACCAGCATCGATATCCGTAAAAAAACGATCATCAAGCGTGCACTCATATTCACATGAGTCCTGACGCATATCTCTTAACCCTACATTATATATATCAAGCTCTTCCAAGTCGCAATACCCTATAAATCGGGCGACAAAGATACAAATAATAATTCATTTTTTCCAATATAATCCGTTTTTTATTTGTGAAAAATGCTTGCCACCCTACCCATTCCCCTTCATAATGTGCTTGATACACAATCGGAGAAAGAAAAAAAACAATATGAATGTCTGCAAGTTGCCAATTAGTAAGAACTCGTTGAGGTACAGTTGGAGGAACTCCGCTTTTATGTCATGGTAAGTGTCCAGTATGCTCCTTTTGGCGTTGCTGATGGCAATGTGCACCCAAGGCAGGACCTTCCCGATACTCTTTTTGTCGTTCGTAACGACGGCATGATAGGAGGATGCCATCCCGTCCTTTTCAAGGGAGGCATAGCTGCTGAACCTGTCCGTGGCCACATCGGCATTCCCGTCCGTACCTTGCTTAATCTTGCCCGTAATGGTGGAAGCCTTGAAATCGCCGATGACCTGCATCTTTATATGCCCGACACTCTTTGGCATACTGTACATCTTGGCCGGAGGCGTCTTTGGCAGGCAGCTTTCCGCCATGACAAGGACAGGGGTCTTGCGCTGGCTTCCCCGTCCGCGCTTCAACGGGCAATCTTTCTGTTCTTCGGGCGTTTCCGTGGAGAAGAAGCCCTCGTCAACCTCCATGTCCCCATGGAGGGGGGGGTAGCCTCCGTCACGCTTGCCCATCACGTCGCGCAGCTTATGCACCATCTCCCATACGGGCTGGTAATGCTTGCGGCCAATCTGGCGCTGTATCTCCTTGGTGGATATGGCACGCTTTGTCGCCCTCAGAAGGAACATGGCAGCAAACCAGTCACGGACAGGCAGATGGCTGCCTTGCATCACCGTACCGGAACGAAGCAGCATCTCATGCTTGCAATCCATGCACGTCCAGGACTTGTGGCTCGGATTCCAGCTCAGGCGCAAACCGCCGCATTGACTGCAGTACAGGCCGTGATGCTCACGGAAACGACGGAGGGATTCCTCACAGGATGCCTCGTCGGGATATTGACGGTAAAAATCAAGCAGGTTCATAATGCATATGCTTATTGTCTTACGTTTTATATCTTGCATAAAGTGTTCCAAAACATGCCTGTGGGGCAATTTGGCAGTTTAAACTTTGCTATTTTGGTAACATGCGGACATTCATTTAATTGAAATGAAAACATCCTGAAGTTCTTTCTAATCCAAGAAAATGTGTATATTTGCGACTACAATAACCTTGAATATGTGAAATATTAATTAGAGAATAAAGGTGAATACGTGAATTATGAGAAGAAAGATATATGATAAACTGTTGGAATGGAAGAAGAACCATAAGGGTGATACTGCCCTTTTGATAGAAGGAGCCAGGCGTATAGGGAAAAGTTATATCGTGGAAGAATTTGCACGCAAAGAATATGAGTCTTACATTCTGGTGGACTTCAGCAAGGTAAATCCTCAGGTAATGGAGTTTTTCAACCTTTATTTGGATGACTTCGACATGCTTTTCATGAATTTGGAACTTTATTTTAGGCGGAAACTTACTCCACGTCAAACAAAAGACGAAGAAGCCCGTTCTTTAATCATATTCGATGAAGTGCAGTTTTGTCCCCGTGCCCGTGCAGCCATCAAGCATTTGGTGGCAGACAGACGTTATGACTATATTGAGACAGGATCGCTTATTTCCATCAAGAAGAATGTAAAGGACATCATGCTGCCTTCAGAGGAACATGCCATCGAAATGTTCCCGATGGACTTTGAGGAATTCCTGTGGGCTATGGGCGATGAAATGCTGATGCCTTACATCCGGATGCGGTTTGACAAACGTCTTCCGATGGAGGCTTTCCACCGCCGGGCAATGGACTATTTCCGGCAATATCTGATTGTCGGAGGAATGCCACAGGCTGTACAGAAATATGTGGAAACGCGGGACTTTGAAAAGGTGGATGAAGTGAAGCGCGATATATTGGCTCTTTACCGCAATGACATTCACAAATATGCGGACAATCAGGAAACGAAAGTTGCCGCTATCTTTGAGGAGATTCCGGGGCAATTGCAGAAACACGAAAAGAAGTTTGTCTTATCCGCATTGCAGAGTGAAGCCCGTATGCGTGATTATTCGCAGGCTTTCTTTTGGCTGAGTGACGCTAAAATAATTAACTGTTGTTATAATTCGACCGAACCGAGTATCGGCTTGAAACTGAATGAAGAACGTACAACGCTGAAATGCTATATGGGTGACACCGGGCTGCTCATCAGCCACGCCTTTGACGAACGTGGGATAGTAAGTGCGGACCTTTACCGGAAACTGATGTTTGACAAGCTGGAAGTGAACGAGGGAATGTTGGTGGAGAATATCGTGGCGCAAATGCTTCGGGCGGCAGGACACAAACTTTATTTTTTCAGCAACAGTTCCCGAACATCAGCAGATGACCGTATGGAAATTGACTTCCTGATAGCCAAACCTGTAACGACCAGCAGGCATAATATTTCACCCATTGAAGTAAAATCCGGACAGCGCTACACACTGAACTCGTTGAGAAAATGTATAGCCAAATACGGCTCCCAGCTATCCACTCCCTACGTGCTTCACGATAAGGATATGAAAATAGAAAATGGGATTGTGTATCTGCCTTTATATATGACACCGTTGCTTTGAATGACATGGGAAAACAGCTTACATACCAAGAACTATTGGCTGCGTACAACAAACTTCTTAAGGAGAATGAATTTCTTCATAAGGAGGTCGATAGGCTACAGACATTACTAAACAGCAAGGATATTCCTATGACACAGCCCATCATGAAGCAACATTTGTCTTTGGAAGAAAAAGTAAGTGTATTCCGCAATCTGTTCAAGGGACGCGAGGATGTGTTTGCACGGAGATGGCACAGTAGGACAAGCGGAAAATCAGGTTACCAGCCTGTGTGTCGGAACGAATGGGACAAGCAATTGTGTGACAAGAAAAAGTATAAGTGCGCGGAATGTCCCAACAGGTTGTTCAAACCGTTGGAGTATGAGGATATATACCGACATCTTGAAGGGAAAACCCAGGACGGGCAGGATGTAATCGGTGCCTATGCCATTCTTGCCGACAACAACTGCAATTTTCTGTGTGCGGATTTCGATGACAAGTCTTGCGAACATGGATATAAGAAAGATGTGTTGGCATATGTCGGGGTCTGCAAAGATTGGGATATTCCTTGTTCCATTGAACGCTCCCGCTCCGGAAACGGTGCACATGTATGGATATTCTTTGAACTGCCATTGTGCCTCCAAAGCGCGAAGACTGGGATATGCGGTACTAACAGAAGCAATGGAAAGAAACGGGCGGATGACTTTCAAATCATACGACCGTTTCTTCCCCAATCAAGATCGGTTGCCAGAGGGTGGTTTCGGGAATCTGGTGGCGTTGCCGTTGCAAGGGAAAGCACGCAAAGAAGGGAACAGCGTATTTGTGGACGAGAATTTTATTATTTACGAAAACCAATGGAACTATCTGCTTCAGATAAAACGGATTCCCGAAACAACAATTGACGCGATATTGGCAAAGCATGGAACGGATTCCGAATTAGGCGAATTGTCCACTACCAGTGAATCCAAACCGTGGGAGACTCCAGTACCTCAGAAAATCACTCCTAATGATTTTCCAGCCAATCTTGTTCTCATACGTTCCAATATGCTATACATCCCTTTGTCGGGATTGTCTGCAAGGGTCATCAATCATCTGAAACGGATTGCTTCGTTCAAGAATCCGGAGTTTTATGCCAGACAAGGTATGCGCTTGTCTATTTACAACATTCCCCGTATTATTTCTTGTGCCGATATGGAAGAAGATTACATTGCCCTGCCTCGTGGATGTGAAGATGCGGTCGTTACTCTTTTGAAAGACAATCAAATCTCGTACCGAATAGAGGATAAAACCAATCACGGGGAGAACGTAACCGTAAGGTTTAAAGGCGAACTTCGTGAAGAACAGAAAGCTGCCATAGCCAGTTTGACAACGCATAATAATGGAATACTGAATGCCACTACCGCATTTGGCAAAACGGTTACGGCTATCGGTTTGATAGCTGAACGGAAAATAAATACGCTGATATTAGTGCATACTAAATCTTTGTTAGACCAATGGAAATCCCGTTTGGAAGAATTTCTGGAAATAGATTTTACGGAAGAAGACCTTCCTAAGAAACGTGGCCGTAAAAAAGCCTTTTCACCGTTCGGTACATTGGACTCTAAGGGAAATTCACTGCGTGGGAAAATAGACATTGCCCTGATACAATCCTGTTTGGAAGACAACGGGGTGAAATCTTTTGTTCGGAATTACGGAATGCTGATTGTGGACGAATGCCATCATGTATCAGCAGTGAATTTTGAACGGATATTGAAGTATGCCAATGCCCGTTATGTATATGGACTGACAGCTACCGCAATCCGCAAGGACGGGCATCAGCCTATCATTTTCATGCAATGCGGCCCTATCCGCTATTCGGCAGATGCAAAAACTCAAATAGCCTCCCAGACATTCACACGTCTGCTTGTTCCCCGTTTCACTTCTTACAGAGAGTTGACAGATGATAGGTCCACTTATGCACGAATGATTCAGAAAATGGCTGAAGATGAAAATCGGAACAATCTTATCATAGACGATGTGCGTAAGGCATTAATGGAAGGACGTTCTCCCATTGTATTGACCAGTCTTACCGCCCATGTCGAAACTTTGGCAAATGCCTTAGCTCTCCATTGCAAGAATATTATTACTCTTATCGGTTCTGAATCGGCAAGAGAAAAACGGCAGAAAATGAAATTGCTACAAAGTATCTCTCCTACGGAACCGCTTGCCATAGTGGCAACAGGGAAATATGTGGGCGAAGGTTTTGACTATCCACGATTGGATACTCTGTTTTTAGCCTTGCCCGTTTCTTGGAAAGGTATCATTGCACAATATGCAGGGCGTTTGCATCGGGAATATCTAGACAAGAAAGAAGTTCGGATTTACGATTACATCGACATTCGCGTACCGATGTGTGATGTCATGTACAAACGAAGACTACGAGGGTATGCTTCTGTGGGCTATCAAATAATGTCCAATGCACCAATGGATTTATTCAACGAAAGCCATAGCATTATTTTTAATGGGCATACATACCAAAATGAGTTCTTCAAAGATTTGTCCCAAGCGAAATATTCGGTGGTTATTTCTGCGACAAAACTTTGGTTTGCCAAACATTCGCCTATACTTGATATACTAAGGAATTTGTCTGCGCGGGGCGTGGAGGTTATCACATTAATCAAGAGTAACTTTGAAAAGGAAGAAAGGCTAAGAGAAATAGGAGTCAGTATCAAGATTAACGACGCATTGGCTATTGATGTTGCAATCATTGACAAATCCTTGGTATGGTATGGCAGTGTCAACTATCTTGGTTACAACACTGATGAAAATAACGCCATACGCATATATAATTTGGCATTGGCAGAGAATGTCTTAGAAGTGCTTTATACTTAACGCTAATTTTTCTGTCGTTAATAGGTGTTATTACGTTTGGGAAACCTTACGTTGAGGGAAGTGTAATTTTCTCTATTTTTCAGAGGAATAGTTTTAGCAGTGAAGGAGAAAAACATTACTTTTGCAAATGAGAAAGGCGTTCATTTGATTGATGCAGAACATAGAAAAATATAGAAGCCCGCTGGTTTCCAAATCGAGCATCAAAAAAGCAAGATTGCGACAAATAACGTAACTCACTGAATCACACGTGTAAACTTCCATTTTCTTCTTATTGCTGCCAAGTGGCAAAAAAGCAAGATGCAGCGGATTTATGCAGACTTTCCGTTACGAATGCATTACCTGTTTATAGCGAAAGAAGCCTCTCCAAAATCCTTTCAGCAAGGTTGTAGGACAACGGTTTAGCCTGCTTGTGAGGCTTTCCTTTCCATAATGGGTTAAAATAGTTTCTCAACGGATTTTCTTGCACTTGTCCGCACCATTCTGCAAACGGATGATTAGCTCTATTGACTGTAATTTTGCGAACAAAAAATAGAGCTGTTTATGGAAGAATTAAAAGTAACGTTTTACCTCAAGAAGAACGAGGAAAGAGCCGATGGGACGGTACCTATCTTGGGACGAATCCGTATCGGCAAGTCAATGGTACAGTTCAGCACCAAGGTGTATGTCATTCCCTCTCTATGGGACGTCAAGTCTGGAAGGGCTGTGGGCAAAAGCAAGCCAGCCGCAGCCACCAACAAGGAGCTTGACAGGATTTCACTGGACATCCATTCCGCTTACAAGGATTTGTTGGCGAAAAAGGAAACCGTATCAGCGTTGGAAGTGAAAAATGCCTTTCAGGGCATCTCATCCGAGCAGGAAACCCTTGTATCGTTTTATGGCAAATGTAATGAACGGTTTTACGAGAAAGTCGGAACAAACCGTAAAGTGGAAACTTATAAGCGGTATGGTGTGGCATTGAACCACTTGAAAAATTTTATTAGGCAGAAATATCATGTTAAGGATATGCCATTTCAAGCTCTCACTCCGTCCTTCGTTTCCTCTTTTGACCTCTATCTCCGTGCAGACCTGAAAATGGCATTGGGAACAGTGAACAACATTATCGGACGCTTGCGCAGCGTCATCAAGTCGGCACTCAATGACGGACTTTTGCGTAAAGACCCTTTTAACGGTTATACGTTTGATTATCCGCAGATTGTTCCGAAGTTCCTTTCAGAAAAGGAACTGGAACAGATGATGAACACTCCATTGCCGAAACCGAACCTCAATCTTGTGCGTGACGTGTTTCTCTTTTCCGCGTTCACAGGCATCGCCTTCAGCGACATACGCAATCTCACCCAAAAGAACCTTTTGAAAGCGGAGGACGGGATATGGTGGATTCATAGTGCGCGTAGAAAGACAGGAACGCCTTTCCATATTCCATTGCTGGATTTGCCATTGGAACTTATTGCCAAGTACCGTGGCATAGCTCCAAATGGCAGGCTTTTCCCGATGCTCAGTTGCAGCAAGACGAACATTAATCTGAAAAAGATAGCGTCAATATGCGGAATCGAACGCCGGGTGACCTTTCATCTTGCCCGCCATACATACGCCTCGGTAATCACTCTTTCTCAGGGTGTTCCGCTTGATACAGTGCGTGAATTGATGGGACATCGCGACTGGAGGGCTACACAAATTTATGCGCATCTTACCAACGACAAGGTAAGCGAGGATATGGGCAGGTTGCAAGAACGTATCGGTAACAAGTTCGAGTTGACAGACAATAAAATGGCGGAAGTTGTTATTTCAACACCCCAAATCAAACGTACCAAAAGGATGAAACCATGAGACAGGAGAGAAAGACCGCTTACAATACTTTCGCCGTATTGTTTTATATCAACCGACAAAAGGTGAAGAAAAACGGCTTGTGTCCGCTCATGGGCAGGATTTCCATCAACACCGAGGTCGCACAGTTCTCCACGAAAATGGAAGTGCAACCTGACTTGTGGGATGCCAAGGCATACCGTCTGACAGGCAAAAGCCGCACCGCCAAAGAAACCAATGCCAAGATAGACAGGCTTGAAGAGGACATACGCCGTTATTATAAAGAAATTCTTGACGAACAGGGGTATATCACAGCAGAACTTGTCAAGAACGCCGTGAACGGCATCGGGCAACACAAGCGGAAGCTGTTGGAGCTGTATCGTGAGTATATGGAAGACTTTGCCAAACGTGTGGGAATCAACCGTGCGCCAAGCACTCTGAGAAGTCATAAGACATCTTATTGCAATCTTCAGAATTTTATCCGTGAACATTATGGCATTGAGGACATCCCTCTCAAGCAATTGGATTATGCCTTCATCGAAAAGTACGACCATTACTTGCGTGTAGAAAAAGGATTTTCAGGCATGACCATAGAAAACCACATCATCATGCTGAAAACAATGACAAGGACGGCAATGGCACAAGGTACAATCCAATACAATCCGTTTGCTTCGTTCTCGCCTGAAAAGGCGTTGAGGAAGCACCGCCATCTGACAACGGACGAGTTGCAGAGGCTGATGAACACGCCTATCCGGGAAAAGTTCCTGTGTTTTGTCCGCGACCTGTTTGTCTTTAGCAGCTTCACTGGCATCGCATATGCGGATATGTGCAATCTGGATGTTTCCAACTTAAGTAGGGATGGACAAGGAAATCTTTGGATAAAATTCAAACGCCAAAAGACAAAAAGCGAGTGCAGTATACTTCTCCTTGATGTTCCACGGAATATCATGGAAAAATACGAGTGCGAACGGAAAAGCGATAAACTTTTCAATATGCCCTGCCGCTCAGCCATGACCAACAACATGCCTAAACTTGCCAAAGTATGCGGTATAGAACATCGGCTTACCTACCATATGGCAAGACATAATTTCGGCACCCTGATTACACTCTCTCAGGGAGTTCCGCTGGAAACCGTATGCCAAATGATGGGACACAAGAGCATGAACACCACACAAATCTACGCCC
>NZ_JAUDEN010000045.1:0-15448 GCF_030373775.1 Bacteroides gallinaceum
TAAATTTACAAAATATTTCTGTGATTACCTATTTTTATTTCTATTATTTACTTATTAGCTTAGCCCGAACTCACGTACTTGATCTTCAGTCCCGGAATCAAGGGCTTTGTGTCAACCAGTTCCAGATTCTTTACCATCTCCTGCGTGCCCTGTTTATACTTCAGGAAATGCGGCATCTTCAGGTGGCTCTCGTAAGCGGCGCGGTTGGCATAGATCTCAAGAATGGTGATTTTGTCGGGCGCATCCTTCTCGGCTGTGGCATAAAGGGTGAGCACGCCCGGTTCCAGCCGCATGGAAGCTTCTATTTCCTCCTTCAGATACGCATTGTATTCGTCCAGCCGGCCTGCATCGACAGTTATTTTCGATAGGCGTACCAAGTTGTCCTGGGGCGAATCCGCCGGTTTGGCTGCTTCCTGGCTGATGATACGCAGTGCCTTGATTGCCGCAGGAAAGCCGATATACGGAAGACATTGGATGACCGCAGCCGTCATTTCTTCGGGCGTGTTGCCCGCATTGATGTTGCCGTGAAAGTGCGACTGCAACTGGCTTTCCGCCTCAAGTGTGGTCAGAATGCAATAGCCGAGCAGCTCCTTTGCCTTCAGGCTGAGTGCTCCGCGAGTATATATTTCGCCAAAGAAACAGTCGGTCAGGAAACGTGATACATCTTCGCCCATTCCGCCGGGCACGCCTTCCATCACGGCGGAGATCCCTCCGCGATACAGTTTGTCCTGAATTGCTTTGCCTTTCTCGTGTCTGTTTTCTTCGGTAACGGTTGTCCGGTTATCCAGAGGAAGGCTGATGCCTCGTTCCCTGAACACCTCGTTCACCGTTCCGACAGCGTTGAGCATCTTCGGAAAGCCGATGAAAGGAGCTGTCAGATACATCGCCTCACGTAGCTCCACGGGTGTGACACCCACATTCAAGGCGGCTCCTGCATGAGCCTTCAGTTGCGGAAGCGTCTGCATGGTGGCAAGAGTGACGCAGGTTATCATTTCACGCTGCTTCATGCTCAGACTGCGCGTAGCAAACACTTCGCCAAATATGAATTTCTGAAGAATGTCCATCATCTCCGGATCCGTACCCTGTCCGGTCAGAGCCTCGCCTCCGAAAAGGGTGCGATAGTTTTCCTTGCACATTTCTATCCGATCCGTCTTGCTGCCGGTTTGCGCCGCTGCCGGCAACAATCCTGCCAGCAGAAAGGCTGTAAGAACAATCTGTTTTCTCATATCGCGCAATATCTGTTATAAACTTTTCCCCAATTGATAAGCCTGCTCTCCATAGCGCGTGTTGCGTATGGAACCTGCCGTCCAGACACCCGAAGCAACTACCTCGCCCACGCTCTCCCAGCCAAGATAATCCATCAGCGTGCGGTAATGCAGAAGTATAGGCTCCGCTTCCTTTTTCGCGGTATCAGCGTACGTCATCAGGTAAGCGGCCTTCTTGTAATGGCCTTTGATTTGTCCGTTGATGGCATAGAAGCGGTCGATTACCCGTTTCATCTGTGCCGAGATACCGAAATAATACATCGGAGTGGCAAAGACCACCATGTCGGCCGCAAGGAGATGCGGACGCAGCTCGTTGAAGTCATCCTTTATCACACACGGGCCGTCCATGCCGCAACGGTTGCATGCGCGGCAAGGTTCCACCTGTTTGAAGGCACAGTCGAAACGGTAAATTTCATGCCCTTTCTCCTGCGCCCCTTTGATAAACTGTTCCGCAAGATAAGCGGAATTTCCGTTCCGGCGGGGACTGCCGGTCAATACTGTTATTTTCATTGTGCTATTGTTTTTAGTGTTCAAACTTCCAACGGCTTTCACGATGCCGCTTCCCAAGACAACGCTCCCTGCAGCCGCAAGCAGGGATTTGCGAAAAAAGTCCCTGCGCTCCATCACTTGCGCTGTTTAAGTGCTTTTCCAAGCGACGTGCATGGCGCGATTTCCTCCCCTGTCCGCAGGTAAGTATAGCCGGGCATCTCAAAGAGAACGGGTTTCAGCCTGCTGTAGTCCGGTTTTCCCTTATCATTGAGGACGCTCTCCTCAGCATAGGTATTCGCGATCTTGCAGATGAAGTTGTCGAACGTATCGGTTTCGTAATTGTCGACCACCTCACATTCCATCACCAGCGGACTTTCATCAATGACCGGAGCTCCGGCTTCGCCCGGATGCCAGGCAAACACTTCTGATTTGTCTACCTTTGCCCCACTGACACATCCCACATAGTCGGCACGCTCCAGCATGGCTTCGTCTACCATATTGACAGAAACTTTGCCTGTAGCCTTCACTCCCTGATTGGTGTAATGAGCCTTGTGCATGCTCAACATGATGCGGTCGTGCCCGATAATGCCCACATGGGCAACGAGCAGCCAGTTTACTTTTCCGTTTACTTCCGTACCCACCACTGCTGCGGGTGTGGGATACAATGCCAGCATATGGCCGATATTCTTTTTCATATTGTTTTCTGGTTTAAAAGTTGTTTTCCTGTTTTATGCCGAACAGCCGGGATGCATTGCCCCACAGAAACAGGTCCGCATACCAGGCAAGCTCTCCGTCGGCTGCGAGCGTTTCTTTCAGTCTGTTCAGGTTGTTCCGCAACACACTCTCCGGCAGATACGGATAATCAGACCCATAAAGGATATGTTCCGGCGAGGTGACGGCAAGCAAGGCACGGATGACTTCTGCCGTGGGATTGCCAGCCAGGTCATAATAAAGCCGCGACAGGTTACCCTCCCAGTCGATGGGCTGCATTGATCCGTTGGCTGTCATCGCCGGAAGAATGGATTTCATGCGCGGGATGGCAAGCGGAAGGAACGAGCCGCAATGCGGCACGACTACTTTCAGATTCGGATAGCGCACGAGGACGTTCCTCGCCAGCATATTCACTACAGCCCGTGTGGTTTCTGCCGGATATTCGTACATAGCGAGCGGCGTGGTTCGCACGATACCCTCATGACAAGGCGAAGGACGGTGCGGATGGATGATAACCACGGCATGACGTTCGTTCAACACTTCCATCAGCGGGTCGAGTGCTTCATCACCCAAATACTGTCCGCGGCTGTTGGTGGCCAGCTTGATGCCGTCAGCCCCCAACGTGTCAAGAGCGTACACAGCTTCACGGACAGCCGCATCCACATCGGGCAAAGGCAGGGAGGCGCAGAACCTGAAACGTCCGGGATGCCCGGCCTTTACCTTCGCCGAAACTTCATTAATCCAGCGGATGCAGGCGGCACTTTCCTCCACGTTGCCGTAATAAGGCTGCGGAGCCGGCATAGTCAGTACGGCACAGCCTATGCCTGCGCTGTCCATAAAAGCAGCATGACGTTCCGTATCCCACCCGGGCAGCGGAAAGGTTTCTTCCAGTTCCGCACCGTGCCGCCGCAGCATTTCCTTATATTCAGGCAGGATGATATGCGCATGCACATCTACCGGCTTCTGCGCATAAAGCATGACGCCCGGCACCAAAGCGGCTATACAGGCTATGATTCGCTTCATTTCCATAATCCTGTCATTTGCCGGTCAGTGCCTCCTGGTCTTCAGGGTATCGTCCTCCAACTATCTCAATGCTGTCCAGGTGACGGCGGATGTCAGCCAGTTCTCCGTCCGTGAAACGCACGTCTGCGCCGCCGATATTCTCTTTGATGCGTTCGATGCGCTTTGTTCCCGGGATAGGGACAATCCACGGCTTCTGCGCCAGAAGCCAGCCGATGGCAATGCGGGCAGGACTCGTCTCTTTCCGGCGGGCCAATTCCTCTACATATTCCACCAAAGCTACATTATGCTTCAGGTTCTCCGGCTGGAAACGGGGTATGGCAGAGCGGAAGTCTGTCTGGTCGAATGTCGTATTGCGGTCGAAGCGTCCGGTCAGCATAGCCTTTCCCAACGGACTGAACGGAACAAAGCCGATGCCCAGCTCTTCCAGCGCAGGAAGCAGTTCCTTCTCCGGCTGGCGGTACCACCAGGGAGTACTCGCTCTGCACCGCCGCAAGCGGACAGACGGCATGTGCGCGGCGCACCGTGGCAGGGGCAGCTTCCGACAGCCCCCAATACAGCACTTTTCCTTCCCTGATGAGCGAAGCCACTGTGTCCGCCACTTCCTCTATCGGCGTGTAAGGGTCTACCCGATGCTGATAATAAAGGTCGATGTGATCGGTACGCAAACGGCGGAGCGACCCTTCCACCGCCTTGCGGATGGTGGCGGGCTTGCTTGACAGACTTACGGGGCGTGCCGATGTGTTGAGGTCGGGCATATCCACCAGATTGTATCCGAACTTCGTGGCGATGACCACCTTGTCGCGAACCGGTTCCAAAGCCTCCCCCACCAGTTCCTCGTTCTTGAATGCACTGTAAACCTCAGCCGTATCAAAGAACGTAACGCCCAGTTCAACAGCCTCGCGCAGTGTGGCGATGGCTTCTTTCCTGTCGGGATAAGGCGGATAGCTCTGCGTAAATCCCATACAGCCCAGCCCGACTTCCGAAGCGGACAGTCCCTGTCTTCCCAATGTTCTCGTTTTCATGTCTGCTTATCATTTTTAAGTTATTTCTGACTACAAAATTAGGGTGATAAGACGGAAAAGAAGATAACGCATTTACTGACAAAACAAACCTATTTACGGAATATGCGGGCATCCGTACAAATGTCCCGGATTCATCAGAAAGACAGACGGAGCTTCGCGCTGAAAAGTCTGTCTTCAAGCTGAGTATATGTATCTCCAGACTGAAGACATATATCTCCAGGCTGAAGATTTGCATCTCTAGACTGGAGATACAGATTGCTCCGCGGAAAGCTGCATTTCACTGCAAAACGCCCAGACGATTTTCCCGTACAGGCCACTTCCTTTCCGCCCTTATCCGGCCCGCACACCCAGGCATAAACGGCCTACCGGTTCAGCGAAAGCGTCACCGTCACACCGCCGCTTCCCAGTGCCGATTTCAGTTGTGCACCGTCGGCATTGTCTATTTTTCCGATCCGGGTGAAGTTCCACGAATTGGTCGAATAATAGATTACCAGGTATTTCCCCTGATAAAGGATAATGTCGCCGGGGCCAGTCGAAATCCGGCGGTCATTGCGCGGAAGATCCGTTCCCAGCGGACCTACCTTCTCCATGTTGCCGTAGTCTTCCATTTCCACGGTCACATCTCCTTCAGACAGCAGCTTCATCAGAGCGTCTGCCGAAGAATTGTCTGCCAAAGTAGCGGTGAATGTCTTGCCGACTTTGACTGTCAGTCTGATTGAATTTGTTTTCATGCTTTCATTCTTTTCTTTTGATTGCCCGAATATCGGCATTGCCGCCAACAGGCAGGCCAACAGCGGAATAAACTTTATTGCTTTCATACAACGGATTTTTTCAGATGTCATATTTCCGGCCGCACAAGTCTTTCACAAAGGCCGGGTCGTCAAAATCGCCCACCACGGGCTTTCCTGTATCGCACGTTGCCATGTCTTCGTCCGAGAGCCTGAAACCGATGGAACCGAAGTTTTCTTCGATGCGCTCCCTGTGTACGGACTTCGGAATAACCGCGATACCCCGCTGCATCAGCCAGCCAAGCTCTATCTGCGCCACAGTCTTCCCATACTTCCGTGCAAGCCGCGAAAGGACTGCATGGCTGAAGAAGCCGTTTCTGCCTTCGGCAAAAGGCGACCACGCTTCAAGAAGAATGCCGTTCACGTCGGCATACCGCTTCATCGGCTGCTGCTGGCTGAACAGATGTGTTTCTACCTGATTGACGGCAGGAACAACCTCAAAGTGTGCTGCCAGATCGGCCAGGCGGGGAATGCTGAAATTGCATACGCCGACGGCACGTGTGCGCCCTTCCCTGTAAATCCGCTCCATCGCCCGCCACGCTCCGAACACGTCGCCGAACGGCATGTGGACAAGATACAGGTCGAGGTAGTCCGTGCCCAACCGGGCAAGCGTGCGGTCGAACGCCCGCAACGTCTGTTCATACCCCATGTCCTGTATCCAGACCTTGGACGTGAGGAAGAAATCTCCGCGCGGAACACCGCTTTCTTTCACAGCTCTTCCCACCGCCTCTTCATTCAGATAGACCGATGCCGTGTCGAGCAGACGGTAGCCCGTGGCTATGGCATCGCTCATGCACCGGCGGCATACCTCGTGATCATCCACCTGATAGACACCGAAGCCCAGCATCGGCATCCTCACTCCGTTATTCAATGCTGCATATTCCATATTTCTTCGCTTTATCGGGATTACTTGTCAATCTGGCTTTCGGTGAACGGGTCGGCACGATGCCCCATCAGGTCTATCTTTGCATAAGCCGCATCAAACTCTTCCATTTCATAGGGAGTAAGGCGGACAGAAGCCGCACCGAGGAAGTCGTCCAGATGGCCGGGATTGGTCGTGCCGGGTATCGGAGCAATCCACGGTTTGCGGGAAAGCATCCATATCAGAGCGAACTGCGCCGGAGTAACCCCTTTCCGCTGCGCCCATTCCCGGACAAGATAGACCAGCGGCATATTGTGCTTCAAAGCCTCCGGCTGGAACTGCGGCAGGTTCCAACGACGGTCGCCCTGCTTGAAACGGCTGTCTTCGTTGATAACGCCTGTAAGAAAAGCGCGTCCTAGCGGACAGTAGGGCACAAAGCCAATGCCAAGCTCCTGCAAGGTGGGGAATATCTTGGTTTCCGGCTCGCGCCACCAGATGGCGTATTCGCTCTGCACGGCACTGACCGGACAGACTGCATGGGCGCGGCGGATGGAACGTGCACTGGCTTCCGACATGCCCCAGTGCAGCACTTTCCCCTCCTGCATCAGATCCTTTACCACGCCTGCCACATCCTCCATCGGCACATTGGGGTCTACGCGATGCTGGTAGAGCAGATCAATGTGGTCAGTACGCAAACGGCGCAACGAGCCTTCCACAGCACGCCGGATGTGGTCGGGGCGGCTGTTCAAAGCGGTCGGCTGTCCCTCTTCCACGCCAAAGCCGAACTTTGTTCCTATCTTTATCTTATCCCGGAACGGGGCGACGGCTTCGCCCACCCACTCTTCGCTGGTATGCGGCCCGTACACCTCAGCCGTATCAAAGAATGTGACACCCTTGTCGTACGCCCTGCGGATAAGGGCTATCATGTCTTTCTTCTCGTACTTTCCGCCATAATAGCCCACCATAGGCAGGCATCCTAAACCAATGGCAGACACATTCAGTCCGCCCAAACTGCGCTGTTCCATATTTCCTCCTTGCTTTGATTCATCGGACATCCTGTCAGGCTGTCCGTTCGAAGAAGATGGCGTGCCGGCAAAAGCGCCCGACACTCCCGCCATTGTCCCGGCGGCAAGCAAGGCATAGCTCGATGCCTGCTTCAGAAAATTTCTTCGGTCCATAATCTATGATTCTATGAATTAACTTCAATGCAAAGATAACGGACCGCCATCAGAAGGAGAATAACCTATTTACTGACGATTGTAACTGATTTACGGATTGTTTTCCCATAAACGACGCTTCCATCCGTACCCGGTTTTTCGGATGCAGATGGAAGCTGAGATGCCCTTCACGCCGAAGTGCTGTGCGGGCGTGCCTACTTCACGCCGATTGCTTTTTTCAGTTTTTGCAGCAAGTCGATATCTCCCGGCCTCATCTTTCCGCTTCTTGCCGGAGGAACGTTCAGAATCAGGATATTGTCCTGTGCCGTGGCACGCTGATAAACCTCCTTCAGTTCGGCCACAGACTTATAGACCGTGTCGGACGTATGGTAGAACCAGCGTTTGGAAATACATACCGTAGACTCGAAAGGCATGTAATACTTTTTGCCATTGTGGACAAACAGTTTCGGATCCGGATCGGCCGGAAGCATCGGGTCACCCAAACGGAAGTCGCTCGGAAAATACCGGATCGGATCGCCCTCCTTCTGCTTGTCCGGCTTGATATTCACCGATTCCTTCGGAGCGTCGGGATCGTTGGGGTTGGCATCCTGACCGATGCTCCAGTTGATTCCAATCTGACACTGAGGCTCGCGTTTCTTTATCGTTTCATAAATTTCCCTCACAGGCCAGCGGTAACTGGGTTTCGCCCAACTGCCGTCGAACCAGAACTCCACGATCCGGGTGTATTCCGACGTGATGTCCATCAGTTCATCCAGCTGCGCCAGCATGTATCTGTTGTAGGCTTCATCGCTCTCCGGATTCTGAACGTCAGGGTTCACTTTCCTGTCCCACAGTGAATAGTACAGCCCCAGACGGATTCCCTGTTTCCTGCATTCCCGTGCCACGGCTTTCACCACATCGGTCGCATTGCCGGAACGGGCCACATCATAGTCCGTATACCGGCTATCCCACATGCAGAATCCATCGTGGTGTTTCGCCACCAGAATGACGTATCTCATGCCGGCATCCTTTGCCGTTTTTATCCACTGTGCAGCATCAATCGTATCCGGGCGATACGAGCCGGGCGGCAAACTGCCATCCGACCACTCCGTATCATTAAATGTGTTGATGCCGAAATGGATAAACATGCCGTACTTCCTTCTGATTTGCTGCTTCTGATACCTGGAAGGCTTTTCCGAAGGACGCGGCTCGTACACTTGCTGCGCTGAAACGGGCAAAGACAAGAGCAAGACTGCTAGCACAATTGCACAAGCCACCTTTATGCCAATGTTTTTCATACAATACGATTCAAAATCTGTTGATATATACAAGATTCTACACACATCTCACTTATGTCCATCATTCATTCGCCATCGGCACGGACCAGAACCTTTCTCGACGACAGCCGCTGTGAATCCGGTTCCACCATGATAACAAACTCGCCCGGTTCTACCACATATTGCATCTTGTTGTTGTAAATCTTAAATGCTTCGGGAGGCAACGTAAAGTTCACGGTCTTCTGTTCTCCGGGCATCAAAGTGACGGAAGAGAAGTCGCGCAGCATTTTTTCCCTCGGCACTACGGTTGCTACATTGTCACGGATATAAAGTTGGACAACTTCACGGCCTTTGCGCTTTCCGGTGTTCCTGATATCAACGGAAACGTTCAACGAATCACCGATGCCAAGTGTTTCTCTGCTGACCGACAGATTGGAATACTCAAACTGCGTATAGCTCAGTCCAAACCCGAACGGGAACTGGGGCCTTCGGGCAAATCGCCCGGCTCTATCTTGGTAAACGTCCTTCTTTCATTATAAGCTACAGGAATCTGTCCGCTGTGCCTCGGGAAAGTCTGGGTCAGTTTCCCCGAAGGATTCTTCTTTCCGCATTTTCTGACTGCTTTCAACAGATTTATCTGATCCTGCGGAAGCTCTATCTTGCCCATCGTCACCGCCTCGCCACTGTTTTGCGCACTTTCGCCCAGGCAGACGATTGCGATATCGCTTTCACGGACTGCTGCAACGGCAGACGACACATACGCATCGTTCAGTTCTCCCAGCTTGCAGCCTACAACCTTAAAGTCCGCTTCGGGCATCACCTCCTTCAGCCCTTCCTCCACACTGACAGCCTCTTCCGTCTGTCCCTTCATGCTCCATCTGCCCAGCAGATTGGTCTTGTCCGAAGCAAAAGGACCGACAACGGCTATCGTGGCAGGTTTCTCTATCGGCAAAGCCTCGTCCCTGTTCTTCAGCAGCACCATGGTCGGCACAGTCAGCTCGCACGCCAGGTCAAGGTTTTCCTGCGAAAGCAAAGTCCGCTTTTCCCTCTCCGCATCAAAGTAAGCATACGGGTCGTCAAACAGTCCGAGGCGGAATTTTACGACAAGTGCCTTCCGTACCGCCTCTGTGATGTCGTCTGCAGACACGGCATTCTCTTTCGCCAGATCCAGCAAATGACGGCTGTATTGCGAAGAAGCCATATCCATTTCCAGCCCGCTGTTCATGCCCCTGCAGGCAGCTTCCTTGCCGTCGGCCGCAGCCCCTTCGGCAACGGCATGGCTCAGGGTTGTCCAGTCGGAGATAAGCAGTCCCTCAAATTTCAACTGTCCGCGAAGCACATCATGATTCATGAACCGGTTCATGGTGACCGACTCTCCGTCATACGAAGTATACGAACACATCAGCGTCTCCACGCCGGCATTGACGGCAGCCTGAAAGGGAGGCAGATACTGTTCCTGCAAGTCGCGCAACGAAAAGTCCGTATTCTGATAATCGCGTCCTCCCCTTAACGCTGCATATCCGGCAAAATGCTTTACGCATCCCATCAGCGTTTCTTTATCCTTCAAGTCCTCTCCCTGAAATCCCTTTACACGGGCGGCAGCCAATGCCGCCGACAAAACAGGGTCTTCGCCAGAGGTTTCCATGATACGCCCCCAACGAGGATCATTGGAAACATCCACCATAGGGGCATAAGTCAGCTGGATACCGGCGGCAGCAGCTTCCTTAGCGGCTAATGCGGCTCCCTTCCTCACCGATTCACGGTCCCAGCAACACGATTCGCCCAACGGGACAGGCAGAATGGTCCGATAGCCGTGGATCACATCTTCATGAAATATCAGCGGAATACCGAGGCGGTGCGACTCTACAGCTTCTTTCTGCAACGAACGGTTCAGTTCCGCCCCGTTAGCTTTCAGCAGCGCGCCGATCTTTCCTTGCCGTATCTTGCTTCTTACAGCCGAATCCTGACTCGCATAGTACGGAACCAGATTCAGCTCGGCAATCTTCTCTTCAAGCGTCATCCGTGAAAGCAAATCCTTCACACGCTCATCGACAGAGGCCGACTGGTCTTCGTATACTTCCATCCGGCCGTTCCGGTTAAGGTCAGTCCAGCCTTTGTGATAAAAACTTCCGGAAACTTTTTTCCCTTTGGCTTGTGACGGCATCGTCTGCGCCAGCAAGCCCGCCGCAAGCACCGCGGCCAAATAATAGAAGCTTTTCATAACCTGTTTTTCTATTCGTCAAACAACATAAGGATAAAGATGATATTCAAACACCAAAAACATAGGGACACAAAGTCCAAATCCGGAATCCTCCTCTGCAACTTTGTGTCCCTGTGCCAGCTTATGCAGGCAGCCCGGTCAATACTCCACCTTATAATCTTTCTTGAACGGTTCTCCTGCCCATGCCTTCTTTGTAGTCCAGTCGGCAGGAGCGTCCGTCCAGAACGGATCATCGGCAGGCAAGCCCAACGGCAGGAAACTCAGCGTCGCCATATAAAGGCTGCCCGTAGAAGTATAGCCGTCCGCTATATTCGGCTGATGGCCGTTGAAGCCCAGCACGAGCCATCCGTCTGCATCGAAGTTCTGGTTTCCGTCATACATGTTGCGATGTACGGCGGTAAGGGCGCAACGCACCTGTGCTGGCTTGATTTCTTCAGGAAGTTTGTGACGCAAAGCTGCATCGGCCAGCGACTGGAAGGCAGCGGTACGATAGGTCACCGAACGTCCGAAGGCCGGATAAGTTCCGTCCGGACCGATAATGCGCTCACAGAATTCAGCATGGCGTATCATGCGGTTCAGGGCCTGCTCATATTCCTTCTGGCTTGCCCAACGCAAAGGAACCAGCGTTTCCAGCATAGCCACCATCATCGGATTCAGCACATACGAATTGTAATAGTCCATGCTGAACTTGCTTCCGTCGCTGTACCAGCCGTCACCCACATACCATTCCTGTATTTTGTTCTTCGACACACGCAGGCGGAACTGGTCGGCTTTTTCGCCCTGCTGCAACAGAAAGGCTTCGGTCAGACCGGTAAAGAGCAGCCAGTTGTTGTAGGCACCCGTACGGTCGCGCAAGGCTTTGAACGAATCCAGAAAACGTTTCTTCGTCACGTCATCCAGCGGTTCCCACAAAGCTTTCGGGGCACGCAGAAAAGCATGAACCACATAAGCCGCATCTACGATGGGCTGCGCCTGCTTGGTGAAGTTCAGCATGTCGGGCGATGCCGGATCAACAGCGTTCTTCAACCCTTTCAGAACCTCTTCGCGCATCTGCTTGCGCAATTTACCTTCTTCCGTATCGTCATCAGGCAAGGCCAGCCAGGGAGCCACGCCAGCCAACGTACGGCCTACAGCTTCCAGATGGGTTATTTCATCATACCCGGCAGGATTGCCGCTCGGTGATTCAATCGGCATGTTCTTGCGCAAGGTCCCTTCCGCCAGATTGTGTATGACAGGATAAGAAATTTTCCACAGCCATTTCACCCATTGTTCACGGTCCTGCGCACCGGTGGACATTTCCTGTTCCGCCTTTTCTTTTTTGTTCTTCGCCTGTACCGGTACGGCAGGCAACAGCAGCACTGCCACCAACAGCAGCACCAAGCAATTCATTTTTTTCATAATCTTTTTATTTAGTTCAACATTACGATTCTCTTTTCGGGATATCCGCCAAATGCCTTACTTTGTCTGCTTCGCATTTACGCCGGACATCCGCCGTTTGAAATATTTCTCAAAAAACAAGATCTGATAATCGATCGAATTAATCCAATATGTCCAGTTATGCTCTCCCGGACGAACGATGAAATCGTGTCCGACACCGCAGTCCTGCAAAAGCCGGTGCAGCTCCAGATTCACTTTCAGAAAGAAATCCCCACTGCCGCAGTCGACAATCAGAGCCAGGTCACCGTCTTTTATCCGGCCTGTCTGGCTGATAACCGTATGCTCTTCCCACCGCTGCCGGTTGTCGGCATATGCGCCCAACTGCCTGCTTATCCCCCAGTTGCCAGGAAAAGGACGGATATCCACTCCGCCGCTGGTACTTCCTGCCGCACCGAACACGTCCTTATGCCGCATGGCGTTCCACAGCGCACCGTGTCCGCCCATGCTGTTTCCTGTTATGGCACGCCCGTTTCTCGATGCGACTGTCGCGTAATGACTGTCAGTATACTGCACCAGTTCTTTGGAAACAAACTCCTCAAACCGATAGTCCGGATTCAAAGGACTGTTCCAGTACCAGCTGTCCTTTCCGTCGGGACAGACAAACATGATGCCTTTCTCGTCTGCAATGCGAAGCAGTTCGGGCTTATATTTTAGCCAGCTCTTCGCATTGTTGCCATACCCATGCAGCAGATATATGACCGGACAGGCCTCCGGCTGTCCGGCACAAGCCTGCCGGGGAACTATATAAACTACCTGCACGTCCCTGTTCATGGAAGGGCTTTTCACCCAAACCGTATCCACACGCGATGCCTGAACCGACAAGACGGCCATCCATACCGACAAGACGGTTATCCAAAAACCTGCTTTTCTCATCTTCACTTTTTTTTGAAACAAACGATTTTTATCCTGTCATGCACTATCTGCCCGCATGTGCCCGGATCTTCTCCAATGCGGCGGCATACCGTTTCCCGAACTCCAGCTGGGCCTCCGCACCGAAATGCGGATCCCCTATCCCCGGAAAGGCAGGTTCCAGTCCGTCGGAAGACACACATGCCGATTCTGGCAGTTTGCCGGGCACCGACTCCAGCATACGGTTATATGCTTTGATGTCGTTCCTTCCGGCCCATTTCCACTGCCCCAACTGCCCGATGATGACAGGCACATGCGCATCCCCCGCCTCATTCCGCAGATTTTCCATCAGCGCAATCAGTCTTTTCTCATACTCTTCCGGTGCGATCCGGTCCGGACCGCTGCAGTTGCTTTCGCCCTGATGCCACAAAATCGCTTTCAATTTGCCGGAACGGAATGCCTGTTTCAGTCTTTCTACAGTAGCCTCATAGAGTTTCTGTCCCTTTTCCCATTGCTGGATGCTGCTTCCGCCCCGTGCATTGACAACCAGTCCCACCTGATGTCCTTTCTGCGCTACGCATTGGGCAAAAGTCCACGCCGGTCCTAACTGCTGCATGGAAAGGTCTTTCCGGATATTGGAGTATGCATTCAGCGGAAGACGGGCAGGTTCAAACCCGCCTTCTCCGTTCATCAGCCACACGTTTTCGAGCGTGTCATCCTGCATGTCCGCAGGAACGGGAGCACGCCCTGCCATGTTCGACTGGCCGATGCACAGATAGATGTCCATTTCTTCAGAAGGAGAGAGCACGGCGGCATCCGCACAGTCCGACGGCATACGGCAGGCAGCATTCGAGAGTTGCAGTAACCGGCTGTTGTCCGCCCACAGGAAAAGATAGCCGAAAGCGATTTCCGCCAGCAGAAACTCTTCGCGGGAAGGAAACAGATCTTCTTTTCCCTGATAATACGTGCCATTGGAGTTCCGCCCCTGCATGCGCAGCATTTCATCCTCGCGCACCTTCATCCAGTCGGCCGCAGATGGTTTCATGCCCTTGTCCAGCCCGAAACAGTGAGCTATCACATCCATCAGCCAGCAGTTCACCTGCTTGCTGGTGCCCCAGTCGTTCCCCTCCGGGAAATAAATTTCATGAGTCGCCTCTCCGTTCTTACCTCGCACGTACATAGTATGTCCGTCGAACTGCTGATTGTTCAGCGCATTATAGATACGGTCGCCGTTGAACAGCGAAACCTCCATCGCCTGTTTCCCCGCCAGCACATAAGGCAGCACATTGATGGCATTCTGCATGAAAGCCACCGTATAGTCCACATGCACGATGCCATGATTGACGACCGTTCCGTTTTCCTCCATGTTGCTTCCGTTCAGAAAGTCCTTCAGACAAATTCCGTTTACAGTCTTCCCGCTGTGAATATCCGAAGGGGAAGCATAGGCAGACAATTGCAGTTCCACTGCCCGGCGGTGCCATACGGGAGCGTTCGGGTGTTCGGGAAACATGAGCGAGGCCAATACCAGCATATCAGAGTTCCATGCGTTTTCTTCCGACTTGCTGTCGCCCTTGTAAATCACCTTTCCCGCCTTGTCTTTATAATAAGGAATCTTGTAGTCTAAAAAGCGGTCTGCTTCATACACGGTCATGCTACAGACTTGGAAGCGTGTTTCATCATCCAGTTCGTCCCACAGCAGCCAAGCTGCAAAAGCCGCCTGCGAAGCCCACCATGCGCTTTGCCACTGCTTTCCCCATCCCTTTTCTTCTCCGATACAGGCTTTATGACGGTAAGCCAGCGACTGGATCAGACGGACAGCTATGGCCTTTGCCTCCGATACCGGCACTCCTGTTACAGCTTCATCATAGACATGAAAGCGCAAAGCTACAGCCAGCGAAAACGCTACATGGCTGACCGGACGGATGTAATGTTCCGTATTCCCCTTGAAGTCCAGGCATTTGCCCGTTTGGCTTCCATAGCCCTTTACCTTGTTGTACCAGTCGTTGACAGGATATTTCAGTCCCTGGCGGAAGAGCTGTATAGTCCGGTCCGCCAACGGATCGGCCAGCAATTCCGTATTCAGACGCTCCCAGCGAACGGGAGCAAGCGCAGTCTGCGCACCTGTTGTCTGCAATGCCGATACAGCTATCAGACAAACACAAAGCAAGCGAATCAGTTTTGTTTTCATAAGCAGTTTTTTCAATTAACAAAGCATCCGGCAGTTATGCACCCGGCACGACGAATGCAAAAGCACCGGAAACACAAAATTTACAAGGCCGAAATTAACATTTTTCTCTGCAACTCTGTGTCCCCCGTGCCTGTTTTTTGTATGCCCGCCGCAGATTCA
>NZ_JAUDEN010000046.1:0-15242 GCF_030373775.1 Bacteroides gallinaceum
TTAAAGTAGGCTGAATCTTTAAAATATTTTGTATCTTAGCCATATCTTAGTCGGAGTATTTCCCCCGTTTTGGCCGTCAAACCTTATTTATGGGGGAATACCTAAAGATACAAAAAAGCCAACTAATTCGCAATGAATTAGTTGGCTAATTTTATACTATTTCTTGAATATCCCTTGAGATTCCGTCCGGTTGAAGTTTAAGGGCGGGCGAGGCTTTCGTTTCCGCACACCGTATCTTTTCAATCCTTTGTCTTTGCTCCGTATTCGTCCCTTCTTTTGGGATTCATAGGGAACCAGCCTTTAAGTACCCGTTCGCGCTGTTCGAATATCTCTTTGATGCTCCAGAACGAAGAGAAGGAAAATACTCCAAGCAGAGAGGAGATCAGAATGTCGTTCGTGAGCAGCGACAGGGCGATTCCCGCTATGCCCAGAAGCAAGAATATCCACCAGCATCGGGTTCCCCAGTAATATTCGGCCTTGATGA
The DNA here is from genome assembly GCF_030373775.1 of Bacteroides gallinaceum. Lineage (NCBI taxonomy): Bacteria > Pseudomonadati > Bacteroidota > Bacteroidia > Bacteroidales > Bacteroidaceae > Bacteroides > Bacteroides gallinaceum. The sequence continues at coordinate 485 of NZ_JAUDEN010000046.1, forward strand.
CGATCGGGTGAAACATCCCGATGATGAGGAAAGTGCATATTCCGATAATGATTCCGTCAAAATGCAGCGCTTTTATCCACTCCATCATTCAACTTCTTTGCGGATAGGAATCTCTTTCTTGATGCTTTGTTCCAAAGAGATAAGCGTTTCTGTAGCGGTAACTCCCGGGATTTCCTGAATCTTCGAGTTCAACAAGTCCATCAGGTGCTCGTTGTCGGTTGAATAGAGTTTGGTCAACATGGTGTATGGACCAGTGGTGAAGTGGCATTCAACAATTTCAGGTATTTTTTTCAGTTCAGCCACTACGCTCTTGTACATGGAGCCTTTTTCGAGCTTGATTCCTACATAAGTGCAAGTGCTGTATCCCAGACTTTTGGGGTTTACATGATATCCTGAGCCGATAATTACACCCAGATCAATCAGCCTTTGCACACGCTGATGTATGGCAGCACGTGACACTCCGCATTCTGCGGCTACGTCTTTGAACGGAATTCTGGCATTCTGTGAAATGATTTCCAGAATCTGCCTGTCAAGTTTATCAATCTTTTCCATATTTCAAATGGTTCTGGTTTTTATCATATTGTAAGCAAATGTAGAAAAAGTTTTTTATTTATCTGCTATTTTGACAGAAATAAATATTATTTGGGCGGAAAATTTGTTTCAGATATGCGATTTGACGGATTGGCGGATGCCGGAAGGAATTTCTTTTCCGGCTCTGTCTTCCGGGACGGAACAGCTGTTTCCGGAGTTCCGCAAAACCTTGTTTCTTCCAGAAAGGGAATAAAATAAAGAAAAGGTAGCATCTGTTGTTCTTATTCATTATATTTGTGGAGTTTTAAAGATAAATACAGAAACCATGCATCCGTTAGATTTGTTCAAGTATTGTCCGAAATGCGGCTCGAAGCATTTTGAAATACACAACGCGAAATCAAAGAAGTGTGCCGATTGCGGCTTTGTATATTATTTCAATCCAAGTGCGGCAACCGTAGCCTTTATCTTGAACCACAAGAATGAACTGTTGGTGTGCCGCAGAGGAAAAGAGCCGGCCAAGGGCACGCTTGACCTCTCGGGCGGTTTTATCGACATGTTCGAAACGGGCGAAGAAGGAGTGAGCCGCGAGGTGAAAGAGGAAACCGGGCTGACTGTAACGGAGGCGAAGTATCTGTTTTCTTTGCCGAACACGTATCTGTATTCCGGATTCCTTGTGCATACGCTCGACCAGTTCTTCCTCTGTAAGGTGGCCGATGACAGCCTGATCGAGGCGAACGATGACGTGGCGGATTCTTTCTGGATGCCGCTTGACAAGGTGAATCCGGAGGATTTCGGACTGGATTCGGTGCGTGAAGGAGTGATCCGCTTTTTGGAAGAACATAGAAAATAACAACGGAAAGAGATGAAACGAAAAATCAAAGGATATAAATGGGCGGCCGGACTGCTTTGCGCTTTGCCGGTGGCTGCTTTTTCACAGCAGACTGAGCCATTGACGGGAGCGGAACGTCTGTTCAACGACGGGAAACGACTGTTTCTCCGTCACGATTATGCAGCGGCCCGACAGACTCTCTCGCAGTATGTGAGCGAGGCGGAAACGGCTGACTTCCGCGATGAGGCCGACTATATGCTGGCATGCACAGCCTACGAACTGGGTATGCCCGACCGCATTGACGTGCTGAAGACTTATCTTTCGGCGCATCCTGAAACACGTTATGCCAATCGCGTCTATTCGTTGATTGCGTCGGCTTATTTCTTTGAGGGGGAGTATCGTGAGGCCATTGCCGTATTCCGCCAATGTGAGGTGGAGGCTTTGCCCGCGGAGGAACGCGACGCATGTCTGCTGAGAAGGGCAACGTCTTTTCTGAAAACGGAAGACTGGACGGCGGCGGCTTTCGACTTCAGTGTGCTGAAGGAGGTGAGTGCAGACTATCGGGATGATGCTGTGTATAATCTTGCCTATATCGACTATATGCGCGGCAAGTATAAGCCGGCGCTTGAGGGTTTTCTCCGTGTCGGGCAAAACGGAAGCTATGCGGAGCTTGCACCTTACTACATAGCGGACATCTACCTGAAAACAGGTGATTATGTACGGGCGAAAAAAACGGCTGAGGCTTATTTAGACCGCAATGCAGCCCAGAAGTATGCCGTGCAGATGGCGCGTATTGCCGGAGAAGCCGCTTTCGGAATGGAAGATTATGCGTCGGCTGTGCGTTGGCTGGACGGCTATTGCCGGCAGACTTCTTCTCCCGAACGGAATGCTTTGTATAAACTGGGCATGAGTCATTTCAAGACGGGAGTCTATTCAAAGGCTGTCGAATGCCTGGGAAAGGTTACAGGCAAGGAAGATCTGATGGCGCAGAATGCGTATCTGCACATCGGTCTGGCCGGACTTCAGTTGAAAGAGCGGAATCAGACCCGTATGGCGTTTGAGCGCGCTTCGTCGATGAATTTTGATCCGGCTGTCCGTGAACAGGCGTTATATAATTATGCCTTGTGCATCCATGAAACATCGTATTCGCCTTTTGCCGAATCGGTCACCGTGTTCGAGCGTTTCTTGAACGAATATCCTAACTCTCCTTATGCAGAGAAGGTGGACAATTATCTGGTTGAGGTGTATATGAATACCCGAAGCTATGAAGCGGCCTTGCGCTCCATTGACAAGATATCCAGTCCGGGGCCGCGCATTCTTGAGGCCAAGCAGAAATTGCTGTTCCGGATGGGGACCCAGCAGTTTGCGCAGGCTGATTTTGAAGGTGCGGCAAACTATTTCACCCGCTCGCTCCAGCAGGGGCAGTATAACCAGCAGACAAAGGCAGATGCCTATTATTGGAGAGGCGAATCGGAATACCGTATGGGGCAGTATGCCTCTGCCGCCAATGATTTCCGGCTCTATATGGAGTTTGCTCTTGACAAACGGACTGCTGAATACGGGCTGGCTTTATACAACATGGGATATGTCTATTTTAAACAGAAACTGTATGACAAGGCAAGGATATGGTTCCAGCGTTGCGTCGACGGCGGACTGCTGGAGAACCGTTCGGTGCTGGCCGACTCGTATAACCGTATCGGAGATTGCTATTTCTATAACCGTCTTTTTGCGGAAGCGGAAAAGCAATACGGTCAGGCTGTGAAGATGGATGCTTCGTTGGGTGACTACTCTTTGTTTCAAGAAGGCTTTGTAAAGGGGTTGCAGCGTGACTACTCTGGTAAGATCCAGACGCTGAACCGTTTGATTACCGATTATCCCCAATCGCAGTATATGGATGATGCACTGTATGAACAAGGACGTGCTTTCGTGCAGATGGACGACACTGAAAATGCCATCAGACGCTATAAAGAGCTGCTCGGGCATTATCCCGAAAGTGCCTTGTCGCGCAAGGCTGCTAACGAGATCGGTTTGCTGTATTATCAGAATGACCGCTATGACGAGGCTATTGCTGCTTATAAAAAGGTTATTTCTGATTATCCGGGGAGCGAAGAGGCCCGTCTGGCACAGCGTGACCTGCGGGCAATCTATGTAGACTTGAACAAAGTGGACGATTATCTGGCTTTTGCTTCTGCTTTGCCCGGAGGGGGCTCGTTTGACGTCAGCGAACGTGATTCGCTCACTTATGTGGCTGCCGAGCGTGTTTATTTGCGTGGGAACGTAGCCGAGGCTAAAGCAAGTTTTGTGCGCTATCTGCAGTCTTTCCCGCAGGGTGCGTTCAGTACGGACGCTTCTTATTATTTGGGGCTGATCGCTTATCAGCACAAGGATTATCGGGAAGCGCTGACTTATCTGGAGCAAGTGCTGAAATATTCCGGAAGCAAGTATTATGGTGAGGCACTGGCCATGAGTGCGGCGATAGCATACGAAGACAAAGACTATTCGAAGGCTTTGGGGCTTTACAAGCTATTGGCCGACCGTTCGGCATCAGAGGAAGAGCGAGTTCAGGCACAGCTTGGAGCACTCAGAAGCAGCAGCGCACTGAAAGACACTAAAGAAATCATCTCTGCGGCTTCTGCTTTGCTGGCCCACAGCAAACTGTTGCCGGAAATCAAGAATGAAGCGTTGTACTGCCGCGCGAAGGCATTTGTGCGGGAAGGGAGAACGGGTGAAGGAATAGCCGACTTGAAAGTCTTGTCTGCTGATACACGCAACGTATACGGTGCAGAGGCGAAGTATCTGGTAGCGCAGCTGTATTTTAATGAAGGAAAGACAGGCGAAGCTGAAAAGGAAGTGCTGGATTATATTGAAGTCAGCACGCCTCATGCTTACTGGCTGGCAAGAAGCTTTGTGCTGTTGTCGGATGTGTATATGAAACTGGGCAAGGACATGGAAGCCAAACAGTATCTTTTGTCATTGCAGCAGAACTATCAGGCGAATGATGACATCGCGCAGATGATTGAAACCCGATTGGCCAAACTTAAAAGTGTAGAGTAAATGATGGAACGTGTTAAAATATTATTTGTTTGCGGCGGACTGTTGGCAGCACAGGGTGTTGTTGCCCAGAAGCAGGCGGTTAGCGATTCGGTATTGAACCGTACGGTGGTGGTGGAAAACCAATATAACCCGGAGGTGATGGATGCCTTCAAGATCAATGTGCTGCCGAATATGGAGGAGCCTGCGGTGGCAAAACAGGAAATTGACTATGCGACGGCACCGCATCTGCTTCAGCGATGGGATTCGGATCCGATGGCGCCGATGTTGCCTGAATTTGTGCAGGGAAAGGCACCGCGCGGATATGTGCGCGCGGCATACGGCAATTTGGGCAATATTGATTTGAAAGGAAGTTATCTGTGGAATATATCGGACAAAGACCAACTGGGAGTGATGGCGTCAATGTATGGCCGGAACGGGAATTTGTCGCGGACAGGAGCTTTGGACGACTGGAATTCACGTTTCTATAAGACGGACGCTTCGCTGGATTACCGGCATGATTTCCGGAATGTGTCATTGAAAATGGGCGGTGCGTTTGCTTCTCAGGTATTCAATTATATGCCTTCGGAAGAAACCTTGCCGGGTAATGCGGAGGCGACGGACCGCCAGCATTTCATGATCGGTGAAGGTTACGTAGGGCTTGCTTCGCACGGCAAGGAATTGCCGGTAGAGTTTGCCGTTCAGACCGGTTTCAGAAGCTTCGACCGGAAATACGATGCTCTTGCAATGGGAAGCGGATCTGAAAAAATCATTCACACGCTGGGTTATATGGCTGGTGCCATCAATCCGGAGCAGCAGGTCGGTATCGGGTTTTGCATGGACAATGTCATGTACGACGCTTCGTTGTTTATGAAGGACTATACCCTGTTGCAGATAAATCCTTATTATGCTTTGAAGAATGACAGGCTGGCTCTGAGGATTGGAGCGCATGTTGATTGGCAGACAGCCAATGGCAGCGGAGTGAAATGGGCGCCGGATGTAATGCTGGATTATACCTTCGCTTCTTCCTATACACTGTTCCTGCATCTGACCGGCGGCACGGAGTTGAATGATTTCCGCCGCTTGAACCATGTATCTCCGTATTGGATGCAGTATGGACAGCTCTTGACATCTTACACTCCTTTGGACGTGCGTTTAGGCTTGAAGGCTTCGCCGTTGGCGGGTTTTGGCTTTAAACTGCAGGGGGGGTACCGGATCACAGAAAATGATTTGTTTGTGCTGCCCGGATTGGAAGATGGTTCGCCGTTTGGGTATGCTGGGCTGGCGCAGGAAAAGGCAAAAGTAGCTTATGCGGGAATGTCGTTCTCTTATGCATATTTGGACTGGATCGATTTTACATTGTCCGGAAACTATTATGCATGGGATGTCCCCGAAGAGATGGACGGTCTTCTTCTGTTGAAACCGCAGTTCGATTTAGATTTTGCAGCACGAGGGAAAGTCGTGGATAACCTGCATGTCACCCTTGATTATCATTACGAAGGCAGGAATGAGGTTGCCGGCGTAAAAAAGGCGGATGCGGTCAACAATTTGTGTGTCGGTGCGGAATATGAACTGTTCAAGCGGATGAATGTGTTCGTCCGCCTGAATAACTTGTTGGACAAGAATTATCTTACTGCATACGGATATCCGCAGCAAGGATTCTATTTTATGGCAGGACTCAGTTGCCGTTTCTGACGTAATGCTGTATTGTTGAGCTGCCGCGGGAAAAGAATACTGAGGCATGCCCGGATGAAACACGGGGGGACTCAACTCCTTCGTACAGTTTTGTCCGGGCATGTTCGATGTAAATCTCGTCCCATAGTTCTGCATCGATAAAAGACTGTAGCAGCATGCTCCCTCCTTCTACGAGCAATGTCTGTATTTTCCGGTTGTAAAGTTCGGTGAGAATTTGCGGGATGATGTCTTGCCCGAAGTCGATTCTGATAAAAGTGAGGTTGGTTTCTTCCGCCCGCTCTTTTTCTGTGAAGACCAGCGTATGGACTGTCTTGTCAAACAGATGGAGCGTTTCGGGGAGACTCAGCTTGCGGTCGATGACAACCCGTATGGGATTGTTGCCGTGCCAGTTGCGTACTGTGAGCGACGGATTGTCTAACAGTGCCGTGCGCCTTCCCACAAGGATTGCCTTGTTTTCCGCCCGCAGTTTGTGGACGTATATGGAAGTGAGGGGCGTTGACAGGATTGCCGGTTTTCCGTTATCGCGAATGGCATCAATGAATCCGTCGGCTGATTCAGCCCATTTCAAGGTGATGTAAGGGCGTTTTTGGGTGTTGAAAGTGATAAAGCGGCGGATCAGGTTCTTGCATTCCTTTTCCAATACGCCGACTTTCACGTCAATTCCTGCATCTTTCAGCTTTTGGATGCCTCGTCCGGATACAAGCGAGAACGGATCGATGCAGCCGACAACAACCCTTGGAATTCCTTTACTGATAATCAGGTCGGCGCATGGAGGCGTCTTGCCGTAGTGGGAGCAAGGTTCCAGGCTGACATAGATTGTAGAATCTTTTAGCAGGCTTTCGTCTTTGACAGAGGCGATGGCATTGACTTCCGCATGGCCTTCTCCGCAACGTATATGGCAGCCTTCCCCAATGATACGGTCGTTATGGACAATGACCGCCCCTACAGTCGGATTCGGAGCGGCATTGCAGAATCCGTTTCCGGCAAGTTGTATGCACCTGTGCATATATTTTTCATCGTTTGTCATATTCCTTCAGTTTTTATGTTTACTTTTGCATGCTATGCATCCCATATATTTACATATTAAAGAAACATTAATGCCTTATTATCCGGCTGAAGAAGCTTCAGCCATGGCGAAATGGATACTTGCGGACGTTTTCCATTTTTCTGCCATTGAGCTTTATACAGGCAAAGATACGCAAATTCCTCAGAAGGACAGAGAGAAGCTGGAAGATATTCTGAATCGTCTGGTGAAATATGAACCGTTGCAGTACATATTGGGCGAATGTCAGTTTGGAGGACTTGTATTTCGTGTTGCTCCGGGAGTTTTGATTCCACGTCCGGAAACCGAAGAGCTGGTTGACTGGATTTGTGCTGACTGGACGGGGAGTAAAAGTTGCCGTGTGTTGGATATAGGCACAGGGAGCGGATGCATAGCAATAACGTTAGGCAAGCGTTTGGCAGATGCTGCGGTAACTTCATGGGACGTTTCAGAACTGGCACTGCAGATTGCATCGTCGAATGCCCGGCACAATGGTGTGACGGTTGCTTTTGACAGGGTGGATGTGCTTGCAGATGGGATTCCGGAAATACATGTCGATGTCTTGGTCAGCAACCCTCCTTATGTAACTGAAAAGGAACGTGAGGGAATGGAACGGAATGTGCTTGATTGGGAACCTGAACAGGCTTTGTTTGTTCCGGACGACGACCCTTTGCTTTTTTATCGGAAAATAGCGCGGCAGGGGATGTTTATCCTCGACAAAGGCGGATGCCTTTATTTTGAAATAAATCGTGCATACGGAAAGGAAACGTTTGACCTGCTTGTTCGTTTGGGTTATCAGAATGTGGAACTCAGGAAAGATTCGTTTGGAAATAACCGTATGATAAAGGCTGTAAAACCATGAAAGAATATACAGAAAAAGAGTTGGCGCTGAAAGCTGAGGCTTATTGCGTGGCGGCAGAGCGCTGCCCTTCGGATGTGGAGGAGAAACTGAAGAGATGGGGGGCGGACGAGGATATGGCTGCACGCATCGTGGAACATTTATGCAAAGAAAGGTTTCTGGATGGAACCCGCTATTGCCGTTTCTTTGTGCGCGATAAATATCGCTTTGACCAATGGGGGCGGATGAAGATTGTGCAGGCGTTGCGTATGAAAAGATTGTCCTCCGGGGAGATTGAGTCGGGGCTTGCCGAAATTGATGCGGAGGAATACAGGAATATTCTGAGGAATTTGTTGGAGAAGAAGGCGAAGACTGTTAAGGCTGTGTCTGATTATGATCGTAACCAGAAGTTGATACGGTTTGCTGTCGGACGTGGGTTTACGATGGATGAAATCATGCAGCAAATCAAACAGTGTGTTTCGGATGAGTATCTGGACTGACTTCAGGGAGTTGTTTTTCCCTCGTCTTTGCCTGGTCTGTGGGAAAAAGCTTTGCCTTTCGGAAGACTTGATTTGTTTTTCCTGTTTGTCGTCGTTGCCTTATACAAGGGATCTGGGTGTTCCCGGGAATGAGATGGAAATGCTTTTCTGGGGGCGTTTCCCGATCGAAAGAGCTTTTGCCCTTTATTATTATGCTCATGGAGGAAGTGTGTCGCGGATTCTTGCTTCAATGAAATATCTAGGAAGAAAGGACGTGTGCTTTAAAATGGGCATGTTGTTGGCCGGCAGGCTGTTGGATGTGGGATTTTTCGATAAGGCAGACTTCCTGGTTCCTGTGCCGCTCCATCCGAAACGTTATCATAAAAGAGGGTATAATCAAAGTGAATGGTTGGCAAAAGGCATTGGGGAAGTGGCCGGCAAACCGGTGCTGGCAGATGCTTTGTGCCGTTTGAGAAACAATCGCACCCAAACCCGCAAGTCGGCTTTTGAACGCTGGATAAATACGGAGAATCTGTTTGCATTGGCACCGGGCAGCAATCTGCTCAAGGGTAAGCATGTGGTACTTGTAGATGATGTGCTGACTACAGGGGCAACGATTGAGGCATGTGCAGATGTGCTTTCGGAAATCGAGGGCATACGGATCAGTGTCGTGACGCTGGCTTGGACGAAATGACGGGAGATTTTGAATGCCGTAGACATTGTTCCGGTTGTTTTTTACGGCATCTGTCAGATTGCAGTTTCGTCTGTGTTTGTGTGTCGACAAAACGTATAAATTCCAGGGTAATCCGTTCATTTTTAATAAAAATAAAGCAGTTAAATTTTCTTTTCCCGATGTATTTCCATATTTTTGCGAAAAATTTATCAGATAAATTGGAGTTATGAAAGCTTTGGAAAGATTATTCGCAGAAAAATTGCTGAAGGTGAAGGCTGTAAAAATCCAGCCTGCTAATCCGTTTACGTGGGCTTCCGGATGGAAATCACCTATTTATTGTGACAACCGCAAAACATTGTCATATCCCGCACTGCGTAATTTTGTAAAGTTGGAGATTTGCCGTATTATTCTTGAGAAGTTCGGCAATGTTGATGCTATTGCCGGTGTTGCAACAGGAGCTATTGCTCAGGGGGCACTGGTTGCGGAAGAACTGAATCTTCCTTTTGTTTATGTCCGTTCCAGCCCTAAGGATCATGGATTGGAAAATCTGATTGAAGGAGAGCTTCGTCCGGGCATGAAAGTGGTTGTTATAGAAGACCTGGTATCTACCGGAGGAAGCAGTCTGAAGGCTGTGGATGCTATCCGTCGCGACGGTTGTGAAGTGATTGGAATGATCGCTTCGTTCACATATGGCTTTGACGTGTCAGTTGAAGCGTTCAAGAATGCAAAAGTGGAACTGGTTACATTGACCAACTACAATGCGGTATTGGATGCGGCATTGAAGACTGACTATATTGATGAAGAAGACATTCCTGTACTGCAGGCGTGGAGAAAAGATCCTTCCCATTGGACAGGTAAGTAATCGTAAGTTGAATCGCTTCGGAAATGTGAAATAAGTGTCATCTTGAGTAGGGTGTTCAGCTTTACTTGGGATGACAATTTTTTTATTTTATGGACTGGTATTTTATTTAAAATATGGCTGTACAATTTGAAAGTAGCGTGAAGCATATTCCTTATAGTCAGGAACGGGTATATAATAAATTGTCGGATCTGAATAATTTGAACTCGGTGCATGACCGTTTGGATGAGATTAAGGAAAAGTCGGGAGGGAAACTGGAGGACATGAGCTTCGACCAGGACTCCATTACGATAAAGGTTCAAGGCATTGCTTTGTCCTTGCGGATCATTGAGCGTGAGCCGATGAAATGCATCAGGTTTGAAGGTGACAAGACGCCGGTCCCGTTGAACCTCTGGATTCAGATTCTGCCCGTTTCAGACAGCGAGGCAAAGATTAAAGTGACCATTCGCGCTGAGGTGAACATGTTCATGAAAGCGATGGTGTCCAAGCCTTTGCAGGACGGTGTGGAAAAACTGGCTGATATGTTGGCCGTGCTGCCTTATTGATTTGTATGTTTGCATAAAAAGGATATTATGGCTCAGAAACTTTGGGAGAAAAATGTTCAGGTGAATGCCGAGATTGACCGGTTTACCGTGGGACGTGATCGGGAAATGGATCTTTATTTGGCTAAATACGATGTGCTGGGTTCGATGGCTCATATTACGATGCTTGAAAGCATCGGCCTACTGCAGCCTGATGAACTGAAGGTTTTGCTGGAGGGGCTGAAAAAGATTTATGTATCTGCCGAACGCGGCGAATTTGTAATAGAGGATGGAGTGGAAGATGTTCATTCTCAGGTTGAGTTGATGCTGACTCGTGATTTGGGGGATGTGGGGAAGAAGATTCATAGCGGACGTTCCCGAAATGATCAGGTGCTGGTTGATCTCAAACTGTTTACGCGGGCGCGCTTAAAGGATATAGCAGAATCTGTTGAGCGTCTGTTTCGTGTCTTGATTGCACAGAGCAACCGTTATAAAGGCGTGCTTATGCCGGGATATACACATCTGCAGATAGCCATGCCGTCTTCATTTGGGTTGTGGTTCGGTGCTTATGCGGAGAGCCTGGTAGATGACATGACATTCTTGCAGGCAGCATACAGGATGTGCAACCGGAATCCGTTGGGGTCTGCAGCCGGATACGGCTCTTCGTTTCCTTTGAATCGGGAGATGACGACACGGTTGCTTGGCTTTGACTCCATGAACTATAATGTGGTTTATGCGCAGATGGGACGCGGAAAGATGGAGCGCAACGTGTTGTTTGCTTTGGCCTCTATTGCTGGTACGGTGTCGAAGATGGCATATGATGCCTGTCTGTTCAGTTGCCAGAATTTCGGATTTGTCAAGCTTCCGGATGAGTGCACGACTGGTTCGAGCATCATGCCTCACAAGAAGAATCCTGATGTCTTTGAGCTGACGCGTGCAAAGTGCAATAAGCTTCAGTCGTTGCCTCAGCAGGTAATGATGATAATCAATAACCTTCCTTCGGGGTATTTTCGTGACTATCAGATTATAAAGGAAATATTTCTTCCTGCTTTTGATGAACTGGAAGATTGTCTTCAGATGTCGACCTATATTATGGACAAGATAAAGATTAATGAACATATCCTTGATGATGACAAATATCTTTATATGTTCAGTGTGGAAGAAGTGAATCGTCTGGCGGCCGATGGGATGCCGTTCCGTGACGCTTACAAGAAGGTGGGGCTGGACATAGAGGCTGGCAGATTTACGCATGGCAAGGAAGTGCATCATACGCATGAAGGGAGCATTGGCAATTTGTGCAATGACCGGATAGAAGACTTGATGGAAAAAGCTCTGAGCGGTTTTAACTTCAAGACCGTAGAAGATGCGGAGAAGGCACTTCTGGGGCGATGACAATGAAAAACTGTGGATTTGCTTGGGCAGTATCTTTCCTTTTATTGGTTAAAGAAGAGAAAATCCTGCGGCAAAATTCAGGCAGGCTTTGAAAGAAAACGGGTGAAATGTTTGGAAGGTAGCCTAAAAGTCCCTACATTTGCATCCGTTATGCGGAAATAGCTCAGTTGGTAGAGCACAACCTTGCCAAGGTTGGGGTCGCGAGTTCGAGTCTCGTTTTCCGCTCTTTTTGACAGGCTGCTCGAATGGTGGAATCGGTAGACACGAGGGACTTAAAATCCCTTGGCCAGTAATGGCTGTGCGGGTTCAAGTCCCGCTTCGAGTACGACTCAAATCGCTAATTATCATATGTTTAGATGGTTAGCGATTTTCTTTTATGTTTTTTGGCGTGTTTTTGGCGTGATATTTATTCGATAGTGGTTTCTTGGTAAGAAAAGAGGCTGCTCGCCACACTTGGAAAGCAACCTCTTATTGCGTTTTAAAATACCGTTATGGCATTTCGGAATAAAGATACAATTTCTTTGTGATTCTACATATGCCAAGACTGACATATTTCCGTTTTCTGTCTTTTGTCACTCTCAACATTAGAGGTGATTCATTGTTGCTAAGTAACTTAGACTTGTAACAAACTGCTTTTACTGTAATTCTCACGGTTTACACGCTGGTTTACACAGATTGCGTATATTGTGGCTAAAACAATGAGTAAAAACAATAAAAAAGAGAGCTATATTGCTGTAACTCTCTGATTATCAAGTGGTGCCACCAGGAATCGTAATCTAACGATAAGTGGCTGAATATCTTTGATGTATCTTTAAGCTAAAGAAGTAATCTCCCGCTATTGCTCCACCATAGGTTTGCTGTGTTTTGCACAAGGTTGCGTGGAGGTTTCCGTTTGCGAATATAAGAAACTTATTTAGCATACACAAATGTATGCGGATTTATTAAATGTGAAACTTGATAAGTTTTCCTAGTTTCTTGAGTTTTTTTCTGTTTTTAAGTTGTTTTATTCATAAAATATAGATATATTTGTACCGATATTTGAGGAATATATATTATGATTGAGTCATTAAGTGTTACAAACTATTATTGTTTTAAGGAATGTACAACAATTCTCTTTACGGCTAAAAAAGAACGTAATAGAGTGTTGGACAATAGTTTTTGTGGGTTTACGACTCAGAATAAGATTAATATATTAAAATTAGCATTTTTACTGGGAAACAATGGTGCAGGAAAGAGTAAAATTCTGAGTGCATTTGATACTTTACAATATCTTGTTACTCAAATTCGTGAACGTAAAGATGAACCTTTACGATATAGGCCATTTGCTTTTGATGAAGAATGCTTAAATCATCCATCAGAAATAGAATTAACATATCACATCAATGATTCAAGATATGTATATAATATTAAGTGGAACAAGAATGCTATATCTGAAGAGTCTTTAAAAGAACTAAAAACAAAAAGCAGTGTGGTGTTATTTCATCGTTGGTATGATGAGATAAGTGATATTGTCAAGGTTCATTTTTCAGAAAAAGTACAGATTAGTGACAATGAAAGTTATATTATTAGTAGTTCCTTATTAAAGAATAATTCAGTACTTAGTACTATAATCAAAACCAATATATCTCATCCATTATTAAATTCACAATTACTGTTTTTCATGACAGGGTTTGAAGTTGTCGATTTGAATGACATCGATTTGAATGAAGAACTTCCTGATGATAAAACTGAATATAACAAACAACTTAAAAATATTATCTGTTCATTTTTGAAATCAGTGGATACCAATATAATGTCATATGAAAAATTAAAAATAGATGTAGAGTATCCTCCTGAATTATTACAAAAACTTAAATCGTTATCCGATAAGCAAGAAGCAGAATTAAGAATGTTGTTGAGGATGGATGAAGAAAAGCATATTGTAAATACATTCCATCGTTTAGAAAAGAGTGCAGGAAATAGAAGGGGACGTTTACCATTATCAGAACAATCTGATGGTACGAAAGAAATTCTTCGATTTCTAATTCTACTAAATGAAGCAATAAAGAAACACAAAACAATAATTTTAGATGATTATAGTAGTGGCATTCAACGAAATACTTTGAATCAGCTGCTAAAATTTTTTATAGGAGCATCACAAAACTCACAACTAATAATATCAACTCAAGATTATAGTTTATTAGATTTCGATATTATCAGGAGGGATTCTATTCGATTTCTAGTTAAAGATGCTGCAGCAGAAGCTCATGTACAATCTATTAATTTGTCATTACTTCATAAAAATTCAAGTTTACGCCACTATGTAAGTAAAATGAATGTATATGAACAGTTGCCAAATATGGATGAGGCTCTATTTGTAGAGTTATTGAGAATGTATAAAAATATGTCAGAGGAATAATATTTTTTAATAATCAGTTTTGGATTTGGACGGATTAAGAGAAACAAAGGTTATAGTTGTCATGTAATTTTGCAACAACTATAACCTTTGAATTTATGACAAAATAAGGTTTTTGTGAGTTTTTCCTATTGATATTTAAGGCAGTAAACATTTAAGTTAATTATAACGGTATAGATCCAATGCTTCATATATAATTGGTAAGTTTAAGATTGTCAGTAAATAATACAATCGTTATTGTTTCACTCATCAGGAAAATTATAAATAATTTAGTTCTGTAGCCTAATATAAACTTCATATCTTCAAGGCATGAACGATTTCTACTTAAGATAAGGCAATATAGTGAAATTAAAAATGAGCATTCCAGATGTTGTCGATTTTCACTTCTTAATGTGAGATATACGCACAATTATCATAGGACGGGGAATACTGAACCGCTACAAAAAACTAGCTGAAAAAGCCAATCAATTATAT
>NZ_JAUDEN010000047.1:0-14414 GCF_030373775.1 Bacteroides gallinaceum
TTTAGGCCGGAAACCAATGTCGTTTCAAATATTTTTATTAAGTTTGTGCTTATCAATGAAAAATCTGTATTTGTATGAAAACAATGTGTATTTCGAAGGTTTCATGTGACGATAAAGTTTTGGAGGCACAACAAATTCCAGCCCTGTTGGACGCATCTGCTGTTGTTTTTCAGCCTATATGCTGTGTGAATTGGAAAGATTATCCTTATTGTCCGGATGTTAAATTCCGAATTGCTCATACAGGCAGGAGTCTTCTGTTGGAATATCGCGTCAAAGAAGCGAGTGTACGTGCTGTAGCTGCTTCTGATAACGGACGTGTATGGGAGGATTCCTGCTGCGAGTTCTTTTTTCAAGTTCCGGGAGATAAGGAAAATTATTATAATTTGGAATGTAATTGTGGGGGAACGTTATTGATAGGCTATGGGCGTAAAGGTGAGAGAGAACATGCGCCTGTTGAAGTAACATCGGCTGTGAAACGTTGGAGCTCGTTGGGAAAAGCTCCTTTTGAGGAGCGGATAGGAGAGTGTGAATGGCAGATGGCTCTGCTGATTCCTGCAGATGCTTTCTTCTGTCACCAAATTGAGCACTTTGTTGGAATGACCGCGCGTGCTAATTTTTATAAGTGCGGTGATCTGTTGGCAACTCCCCATTTCTTGTCATGGAATCCGATAAATCTTCCGGAACCCTGTTTCCATTGTCCGGAATTCTTTGGTTCTGTACATTTTGAGTAGGTGATAATTGATTCTGACCAGTACTGTATCCAGCCTTGCGCGGTTCTTATTATGGGTGTGAAGGGATTGCAAGGCTGTGTAATATAAGAGCAATAGACTATTTTTGTATTTATTGGTACATATTTTTCATGGGTATGGTATATTTTGTTCTATATTTGAAATCCTAATATTGAACTAGCATATACCATTACCATGAAAAAGATTATATTCTTTGTTCTTATAAATTTGTTTGCTGTTATAGTGTGCTGCAATTTGCAGGCTATAAATCAGAACTATTACTTTAAAAATTTTAGTGTAGAGGATGGGCTCTCCCAAAATACGGTCAATGCTATATTGCAAGATCGTGAAGGTTTCATGTGGTTTGGAACCAAGGATGGATTAAATCGCTATGACGGTTTGCTGTTCCGTCAGTATAAATACAACAGCAATGATATTCATAGTTTGGGAAATAATTTTGTGACTTCTCTTTATGAGGACAAGGAAGGGCATATATGGGTTGGAACCGATTTGGGCTTGTATATTTATTATCCTGAACGAGATCAGTTTGAACATTTTAAATTATCTAGTAAGGACGGTGTAAGAATAGAACGTTCTGTAACCACAATCGTGGGAGATAATGAAGGACGTGTGTGGATGGCTGTGGAGATGCAGGGTGTTTTTTGTTATGATCTACGAAATCACATACTGCTGAATTATTCTTTGCAGCATTTTCCTGGAATTTCGACAAATGTCCAATCTTTGGCTTTTGATAACAGCGGAACAATATGGGTTGGTTTTTATGGTGATGGCCTTTATTATACTAAAGATTGTTTTTCTACACTTCACTCTTATTTGTCAGCAGACGGCAAGGAAATATTCGATAATGAGGTGGTTGTCAAAATGCTGGTTGGTAGTTACAATCGTATGTATATCGGATCGACTCGTGGCGTTAAAGAATTGAATCTGACATCAGGCCGTCTTCGTTGCATATTGAGCGTAGACGAATTAGAGGAAAATATTTACTGTAGGGATCTGTTGGTTAACTCCGGAGATGAACTTTGGGTTGGGACAGAATCGGGCATTTACATTTATAATGTCCGTACAAGCAACTATGTACACTTGCGCAGTTCCATGTACGACGCTTATTCGCTTTCAGACAATGCGATTTATTCGTTATGCAAAGATAGGGAGGGAGGAATCTGGATCGGTTCTTATTTCGGAGGGGTAAATTATTACCCACAGCCCTATACCTATTTTGAAAAATATTATCCCAAGGCAGATGATAAAAGTCTTCACGGAATGCGGGTTCGTGAATTTTGCCAGGACAAGCAGGGTATCTTATGGATTGGCACTGAAGACGGCGGTTTAAATCGGTATAATCCAGCAACTCGAGAGTTTTCTTTTTTTGAGGCGAGCGAAAGATTCTCAAATATACATGGATTATGTTTGGTTGACAATGAATTATGGGTAGGTACTTTTTCGAAGGGACTGAAAATTATAGATACCAGGAGTGGAAAGATTGTCAGGACATACCAGAAAACAGAATCCAAAGGAACGTTGATAGACAACAGCATCTTTTCAATCTGCAGGACGAATGCGGGCAATATTTATCTGGGAACGATGTTTGGCCTGCTGCGTTACGACAGGACAACGGATGATTTTCATAAGATACCGGAATTGAAAGGTTGTTTTGTTTATGATATAAAGGAAGATTATAATGGTAATTTGTGGTTGGCTACTTATGCCAATGGAGCCTGGTGTTATGATGTGAATCTGAAAAAATGGAAAAATTATATGCATGTGGAGGGAGATACAACCAGTCTTCCTTATGATAAAGTTCTTAGTATTTTTGAGGATTCACGCCATCAGGTGTGGCTGACAACCCAAGGAGGTGGTTTTTGCAAGTATCGTCTGCAGTCTGATGATTTTGTTTCATATAATTCCAATGTTGGATTGCCCAATGATGTGGTATATCAGATTGCCGAAGATACAGAAGGTTTGTTTTGGCTGACAACCAATAGTGGGCTTGTTAGTTTCGATCCCGTGGAAAATGTGGTGAAGAAAGTATATACTACGGCGAACGGTCTGTTGGATGACCAGTTCAATTATCGTTCGAGTTTTATATCTGATGACGGAAAGATTTATTTTGGCTGTACAAATGGTTTTGTAGCTTTTACGCCAGAGAATTTTACTGAAAATAAATATGTTCCTCCTGTTGTAGTGACGGATTTTATGTTGTTTGGCAAAGCGGTTCGTGTGGGGGAAGAAGATTCGCCTTTGAAACAAAACATAACCTTTGCTGATAAAATATCTTTGCGCTCTGATCAAAACTCATTTTCTTTGCGTATAGCGGCTTTGAGCTATCAAGCTCCGAAGATGAATCGGTTGATGTACAAGCTGGACGGTTTTGATAGTGACTGGCTGCTCATGCGCGAAAGCTCTTTGATCAGTTATTCAAACTTGCCGTATGGCAATTATGTGTTTCAAGTCAAAGGTTCAAACAGCGATGGGGTTTGGAATGAAGTGGGCAAAAAACTGTTGATTGAAATACGTCCTCCTCTATATTGTTCTGTATGGGCATATATTGTCTATGCGTTGACATTCATGGGATGTTCATTTTATGTTTTCTGGTATCTGAAACAGCGAAGCATTCGTCGTCATTGCAGGCAGATTGAAAAATTTGAGCAGGAGAAAGAACGTGAGATTTATAGGGCTAAATTTGATTTCTTTACAAATGTTGCGCATGAAATACGAACTCCTCTTACATTGATAAAGGGTCCGTTGGAGAATATCCTTAAAAAGAGCGGGCTGGACTCTGAAACATGGGAGGATTTAAATATTATGCAGCAAAATACAGAAAGGCTGTTGAGTTTGACAAACCAGTTGTTGGATTTCAGAAAGGCGGAAAGTCATGGTTTCCGCTTAAATTTCAGCAAATGTAATATTTCAGAAATTTTACGTGAAACTCATTTGCGCTTTACTTCTACAGCAAGGCAAAAGGGTCTGGACTTTACATTAGAACTTTTCGATCAGGATTTTTATGCGCATGTAAATAAAGAAGCATTCACTAAGATTATCAGCAATCTGTTTAATAATGCCTTGAAGTATGCAGCCAGTTATATACATGTTCGGCTGCAGGTTGATTCTACGGGTCAGAATTTTCAGATTTCTGCAATAAATGATGGAAATTTAGTCCCATCTGCGATGAAAGAGGAAATATTTAAGCCTTTTATTCGTTTTGATGGTCAGAGCGGCGGGCAAGTGTCTGCGGGCACAGGCATAGGGCTGGCTCTATCACGTTCGTTGGCGGAATTGCATCAGGGGAGTCTTTTCATGTCGGATAGGGATGATGTGAACGAATTTTGTTTGAGGCTGCCGGTTATGCACTCTTCTACGATTGTTCTGGAGTCGGATGCTGTAGGCAGTGTGGAATCAGACAATTTATGCAATGAGCATAGCGGAGAGATCAAAACCGCGAAACTGACATTATTGGTCGTTGAAGATAATGCAAGTATGCTTTCATTCATAGCTCGTCAGTTGTCGAATGAATATGAGGTGTTGACCGCTTCCAATGGAGAAAAAGCTTTGTGTATACTGGATGAGCATTTTGTGAATCTGGTAATCAGTGATGTCGTAATGCCCGTGATGGACGGTTTCGAACTCTGTAAAACGATTAAGGCTGACCTGAACTACAGCCATATACCAGTTATACTGTTAACCGCCAAAACCAATATGTCATCTAAGCTGGAGGGACTGGAAATGGGTGCTGATGCCTATATTGAAAAACCTTTCTCAACCGAATATTTATTGGCTGTTATCGCTAATTTAATTAATAATAGAGAAAAGTTGCGCCAGTCTTTTGCAAAGTCCCCATTTGTAGCTGTAAATACGATGGCTCTGACAAAAGCGGATGAAGAATTTATAAAGAAATTGAATGACATTATTTCTGCAAATCTAAACAATTCGGACTTTTCAACAGACGATATGGCGGATTGTATGAATATGAGCCGTTCTAACTTTTATCGCAAAATAAAAGGCGTTCTGGATTTGACTCCTAATGAATATTTGCGTATAGAGCGTCTTAAGCGGGCTGCTCAGTTGTTGAAGGAAGGTAAATGCAGGGTGAATGAAGTTTGCTACGCTGTTGGCTTTAACTCTCCTTC
Organism: Bacteroides gallinaceum; assembly: GCF_030373775.1. Lineage (NCBI taxonomy): Bacteria > Pseudomonadati > Bacteroidota > Bacteroidia > Bacteroidales > Bacteroidaceae > Bacteroides > Bacteroides gallinaceum. Next base: position 4,874 of record NZ_JAUDEN010000047.1, read on the forward strand.
TTACTTTGCCAAATGTTTTCTGAAGCAATTCGGAATGTTGCCAAAGGACTTCGTGAAATAGAGTGGCTTTTCTTTCTTTTGATTGCAATAATCATATCATATAGTGCTTAATGGGATATTTCTTTCATTAGTTAGGATATCTGTGATAGTTTGAAAAAAGGATACGAGTTAACTTTGTAGAAACAAGTTTTATTAATAATCGATAAATTAAGTAAGTATGATTAAGAAAGTTATTGCTGCGTTTGCGCTTATGTTGTCGTTTCAGTCTGCATCTGCTCAGATTGACCTGTTGAAAGATTTTCCTAAAGGATATGAACCGGAAGTAATAGGCAAACGGATGGCCTATCATTTTGTGGGGGGCAAACATTTGTTGCATGTAGGAAAATGGATAAGCTATCCGGAAACGTTTACATGGAATGGAGCACTGAATTTTGGCGATGTCACAAAAGATAAAGAGCTGGTAAAACAATTGCAGAATCGTTTTGAACCTTTGTTCACGACAGAGAAAGCCTTGCTTCCTATTATGAATCATGTAGATGTAAACATGTTTGGAAGCCTGCCTCTGACTCTTTACAGGATAACAGGAGAAAAACGTTATTATGACTTGGGCATGCCTTATGCCGATACACAGTGGGAAGTTCCGGAAAATGCGTCGGCCAGCCAAAAAGAATGGGCGGAAAAAGGATATTCCTGGCAGTCACGTTTGTGGATTGACGATATGTATATGATTACAATCGTGCAAACACAAGCCTATTTGGTTACGGGCGACCGCAAATATGTGGATCGTGCAGCTAAAGAAATGGTTCTTTATTTGGATGAACTGCAGCGCCCGAACGGCCTGTTTTATCATGCAACGGATGTTCCGTACTATTGGGGGCGTGGAAATGGCTGGATGGCTGCGGGAATGACCGAATTGTTGCGTTGTTTGCCTAAAGACAGTGAATATCGTCCACGTATTCTGAAAGGTTATCATAAGATGATGAAAAGTCTGAAAGAGTTTCAGACAGAAGAGGGCATGTGGCGCCAGTTGTTGGATCAGCCTGATTGCTGGATAGAAACTTCAGGCTCGGCCATGTTTGCATATGCTTTTATTGAAGGAATAAAGAATGGCTGGCTGGATGCTGAAGAATATGCGCCGGTGGCTCGTAAAGCATGGATGGCTATGGTTGCTTATGTAAATGAAAATGGAGATGTACGTAATGTTTGCACCGGTACAAATAAAAAGAATGACAAGCAGTATTATTATGACCGGAAGCGCAATGTAGGCGATTATCATGGCCAGGCGCCTTATTTGTGGTGCGCTGTAGCTTTGACTCAATTGAAAAAATAATCTTGAAGAGAAGCTATGCGTTTCCTTTATGCTTTTTTGATAATCTTGCTGTTTCCTTATGCTGCTCCTGTTATGGGGCAGCATAAGGGGCGGGAAGCTATGGATACAGCCCGTATATGGCTTGCTTCTGACGCCGTGCATGGGGGCTGCCATGTATGGAAGATGAAGAGGGTGCAAGATCTCAGTGACGATGGCAAGCATATTTCTACATTGGGATATCGCACGGAAGGATGGATGCCTGCTGTTGTTCCAGGCACCGTGTTGCGTTCGCTGGTCTATAATAAGGTTTATCCTGAACCGTATTATGGAATCAACAACAAGCTGGATTCTCACCTGATTCCTGATATTTCAGAAACAGGCAGGGACTTTTATACTTATTGGTTCAGGACAGAATTTGCTGTCCCGGAAACATTTGACAAAAAGAATGTCTGGATGCAGTTGGATGGCATCAATTATAGAGCTGAGGTTTGGGTCAATGGGAATTTGCTGAGCATGATCAATGGGATGTTCGTCAAAGAAGTCATCAATGTAACAGATTTTGTCAATGTCGGTTCGTCGAATGTTTTGGCCATCAAGGTTTATCCTGTAGATATGCCTGGTTCTACAGCACCGAAAACATGGGGGGCTGCGGGCGAATTTCATAATGGCGGCAACGGAAACATTGGCTTGAATACGACCATGCTGATGAGTGTGGGGTGGGACTTTACGTTTATGGACGGTATCCGTGACCGTTGCACTGGAATCTGGAGGGGCATCTCGCTATATACCACAGGAGATGTGGCTTTGCGGGATCCTTTTGTGAAATCCGACTTGCGGAAGCCTGATTATGATGAAGCGCATGAAACAGTATCTGTAGAAGTAATAAATCCGTCTAATGCAAACCGTACTGTCCGTTGTAGGGTCAGAGGAGAGATTGTAGGCGAGGATATCATTTTTGAACAACACGTGAGTCTGATGCGTGGAGAACGCAAACTGTTGACTTTTGCACCTGCTGATTATCCGCAGCTGGTTATGAAAAACCCAAGACTGTGGTGGCCCGTCAATAAAGGCCCGCAGAATCTATATAAAGTGAAACTGACGGTATATGTAAATGATAACCCCTGTGACTCTGTCAGTACGACTTTTGGTATCAGAGAGATCGTGTCTGATGTAAACACACCGGACGGTTCGCGGAGCTTTTACGTGAACGGCAAACGTTTGTTTATCCGAGGTTCCAATTGGATACCTGAAGCCATGCTGCGCAATTCGGACGAGCGTACCTATGCGGAGCTTCGGTATACACGTCAGGCAGGCATCAATCTGCTGCGCATGTGGGGCGGTGGCATAGCCGAATCAGATTATTTCTTCCAGCTTTGCGATGAACTGGGCATTCTTGTGTGGCAGGAATTCTGGATGACAGGAGATACGAAGCATCCACAGGACAGAAGTGTGTATTTTAGCAACGTAGCTTCTACTGTGAAGCGCATACGGAATCATCCGTCGCTGGCTTACTATGTGGCGTCGAATGAAAGTACTGAAGTGAGCGGAATGTCTTCCCTGCTGGAAGAGCTGGATGGAACGCGCGGGTATCAGATGCAGTCGGAATGTGCAGGAGTGCATGACGGGAGTCCTTATAAGCAAGTTAATCCGATGCAGCATTATGAAGATACTGCTTCTCCCCGCGGCAGTCGGGTCAATGGATTTAATCCGGAATATGGTGCGCCCACTCTGCCTACAGTTGAGATCCTCCGTGAAATGATGGACGAAAAAGACCTTTGGCCTATAAACAAAGAGGTATGGGATTATTTGGACGGAAACGGTTTTCACGGCATGACGACACTTTATACAGACCTGGTGAATCAATACGGCGTGTCGCAATCCATTGATGAGTTTGCGGCCAAAGGGCAGCTTGTTGGCGCTGTCAATTCGAAGAGCATTTGGGAGGTATGGAACTATAATAAGCTGGATTATGGTAGCCGCTTTTGTTCGGGCGTGCTGTTCTGGTACCACAATTGTCCGGTGCGGCAGGTTTCGGCAAGAATGTGGGACTGGTCTTTGGAGCCAACGGCTTCTCTGTATCATACAGCGAATGCCTTGGAACCTTTGCATGCCCAGTTTGACTATCTGACAAATACAGTGTCTGTGGTAAATGATTATTATAAGGCATTCGACAACTGCCGGGTGAAGGCTGTGGTATATGATATGGACAGCCGAAAGGTTTGGGAAAAAGAAGCTAGAGTTGATTTGCCTTGTGATGGAGTTGTGAATGATGTCTTCCGGATTGATTTCCCGGAACAGATTTCACAGGTACATTTCATACGGCTGGCTCTGGAGAATGAAAAGGGAGAGGAAATTTCTTCAAATTTCTATTGGCGTTCAAAAGATAAATATGAGGGAAAGAATACTTTGACAGGACCAGCAACGTCGGGATTTGAAGATTTGCAGCATATGAAACATTCCAGGTTGAAATCTTCTTATAAAATGAAGATAGCCAATGGCCGCTGCTTGGTTGATGTGGTATTGAAAAATACTTCAAGGCAGATCGCTTTTTTCAACCAACTGCAATTTTTGAATGCTGAAATGCAGCCTGTCCGCCCCTCGTTCTATACAGATAATTTCTTCTCGTTGATGCCGGGAGAGGTAAAAACGGTTACCATTGAAACGGCAGAGAGAAATTTGGCCGGTGGTCTGATATTGAGAATAAAAGGTTGGAATGTCGAAACAGTAACCCGAAAATTGAAATGAATAGCTTGGTGAGATCTTTTTTGTTGGGTGTCGGACTGTCGTTTTCTGTGGTGCTTTTTGCGTCATCGGGAGAAGAAGATATGTCACATCCATGGTCATTAGGTCCGTTTGTCCGTCCTGAGGGAGCGAATCCCGTCCTTGAACCCCGTTCGTCAACAGACTTTTTTTGTCCCATGCGTAAGCAATCGGTCAAATGGGAAGAAGGTGATGTCTTTAATCCGGCAGCCGTTGCAACCGGAGAAAAGATCGTTGTTTTGTATCGGGCAGAAGATAAGTCCGGAGTCGGTATCGGCAAGCGGACTTCCCGCATAGGCTATGCAGAAAGTACTGATGGGCTGTCTTTCTCGCGGTCATCTGTTCCTGTGCTTTATCCCTGCGATGATGCGTTTAAAGAGATAGACTGGCCTGGAGGATGCGAAGATCCCCGTGTGGCAATGACAGAAGAAGGGCAATACGTGATGCTGTATACATCCTGGAACCGTAAAAAACCCCGTCTTTCTGTCGCTACTTCGTGGGATCTGAAGCATTGGACGAAACACGGGCTGGCTTTTTTGAAGGCATATGACGGACGTTTTGCTGATATGCCCAGTAAATCGGCGTCTATACTTACGAAAGTGAAAGACGGCAGGCTTGTCATTGATAAAGTGGATGGCAAATATTTTATGTATTGGGGGGAATATGCCGTGCATGCGGCTGTTTCAGAGAATCTGGTTGACTGGTATCCCGTTTTGGATGAGAAGCGTCAGCTGAAGAAACTTGCTCTTCCCCGAAAAGGATATTTTGACAGTCAGATGACAGAGTGCGGTCCTCCTGCCGTCCGTACGAAGCATGGGATCGTCCTGTTGTATAATGGAAAGAACGAGCGTGGGATAAAGGGTGATACATTATATCATGCTGGAGCATATTGTGGAGGGCAGCTGCTGTTTGATAAGGCTGATCCGTGTAAGGTTGTCGGGCGTTTGAACAAACCATTCTTTGTTCCTGAAGCTTCTTTCGAAAAGAGCGGCCAGTATGCAGACGGCACAGTCTTTATTGAAGGACTGGCATATTATAAGCGTAAACTTTATTTGTATTATGGCTGTGCCGATTCACGGGTCGGTGTGGCGGTTTGCGCTGATATAGAGAATATATTCTAGTTTAACTTGTTAAAATTTATTATTATGAATGCTTGCAAAAGATTTATAGCGGGTGCAGCAGTGATGATTGCTTCATCTGCAGTCTTTGCTCAGGTTTCTCTTTCCTTGAAGGTCAATGGCGACAATGTATTTCCTTTGGTGGATTCAAGGGAGTGTGCTTCATTATATTATGATGAAGCAGACTTTTCTGTGATAAAGAAATCGTCAGAATTGTTTGCAGATGATGTACAGCGGGTCACGGGAAAGAAAATTGTTTATGGTTCGGATAAGGCTCTGCTGGCTGATCATAGCATTATTGTAGGAACTGTTGGGCATAATAGGCTGATTGATGAGATGGTTTCTAAAGGACAGATTGACACGCTTGGACTGACGGGACGTTGGGAAAGCTATGTGATCCAGCTGGTTAAAAGTCCGTTGCGGGGCGTGAAGCAGGCTTTGGTGATAGCAGGAAGTGACCGTAGGGGAACTGCATATGGCTTGCTCTCCGTATCTCGTGCTATAGGTGTTTCACCCTGGTATTGGTGGGCTGACGTTCCGGTCAGGAAGCAGAAGAACCTTTATCTCGCAGTGAATAAAACACTGTCGAAAGAGCCCTCTGTGAAATATCGGGGAATTTTTATAAACGATGAAGACTGGGGACTCTATCGCTGGGCGAAACTGAATTTCGAGAAAGAACGGGGGAACTTTGGTCCAAAGACGTATGCCAAAGTTTGTGAACTGTTGCTGCGCTTGCAGGCCAATTACCTCTGTCCGGCCATGCACGACGCTTCGATGGCTTTTCACCGGATTCCTGAAAACAGACTGGTTGCAGATAGTTTTGCGATAGTGATGGGGTCTTCTCATTGCGAACCTTTGCTGTTCAATACGGCCAGTGAGTGGAATAGCAAAACGATGGGTGAGTGGGACTATGTAAACAACCGCAGCGGCGTTGACAGCATATTGAAATTGCGCGTTGAGGCTTGTGCTCCTTTTGAGAATGTTTATACACTGGCCTTGCGAGGGCTTCATGACAAGGCGATGAAGGCAAGCAATGACATGTCTGCCAGGAAAGATATGTTGCAGGAAGCACTGATGAATCAGCGCAAGATGCTGGCCGATGTGACAGGGAAGCCGGCGAATGAAATACCTCAGGCATTCACTCCGTATAAGGAGGTTTTGGACGTATATGACGAGGGACTTGAGTTGCCGGATGATGTTACTATCATCTGGCCGGACGACAATTACGGTTACATGAAGCGGTTGAGCAGCCCCAAGGAGCAGAAGCGTTCGGGACGTTCAGGAGTTTATTACCATGCGTCATATCTGGGCAAGCCGCATGATCATTTGTGGATGAACACCACTTCGCCTGCACTGATGTATGAAGAATTGCGGAAAGCGTATGACATGACGGCTGATCGGATCTGGCTGTTGAATGCCGGCGATATAAAGTCGTGTGAATTTGCAGTGGACTTTTTTCTGGAGATGGCATACGACATTGATTCGTTTAGCATGGATCGTGCGGCCACATACCGCGCAGAATGGTTATCCCGTTTGATCGGCGATGAATATGAAGCCGAATATGCAGATGTATGGGACTCGTTCTATAGACTGGCTTTTGTCCGCCGGCCTGAGTTTATGGGCTGGGGATATCAGTGGGCGACAGACAAGCATGGCCGCGAGCGTAATACGGATACGGATTTTTCTTTGACTAATTATCGGGAGGCAGACCGCCGTTTGGCCGAATACCGTCGTATCAGTGACATAACGGAACGTATTTATAAAGAACTTCCCGAAGAAAAAAAGGCCTGCTTTTATCAGATCATGTATTATCCGGTGAAAGGATGCGAACTTTTAAACCGTATGGTATTGGACGGGCAACGCAATCGCTGGTATGCCATCCAGCAGCGGGCAGCGGCAAACCGGCTGGCCGATGCTGTCAAGGTTTGTTATGACAGCCTGAACATTATAACGCAGGGCTATAATGACCTGCTCGGCGGGAAGTGGAATCACGTTATGACGATGAAACAAGGTTTCGCCGCAGCTTATTTTGAACTGCCTAAATTGTATTCCGTTGATTTGCTCGCAGAGCCGTCGCTGGGAGTTATGGCTGAGCAGGAGGATCTGTTGAAGGGGGCGAAGAACTTTCATTCGTTGCCTTGCTTCAGCGCCTATCTTCCGGACGTGTCGTATTATGTAGACGTGTTCAATAAAGGCTCCAAAGCTCTGAAGTGGAAAGCTTCTGTTTCGGCTGAATGGATTCTGCTGAACAAATATGCAGGAAATACGTTCACAGAAGATCGCATAGAAGTGTCTGTCGACTGGAAAAAGGCTCCTTTAGGCGAACGTGTCTGTGGCATGGTGGAGGTGACATCGGACAACGGTGACAAAGAAAGCGTGTGGGTGTCTGTCTTCAATCCGCCTTCGCCATCGGACCTCGACTCACTGTATGTGGAAACTAACGGTTACGTATCTATTGATGCGGCGGGCTTTCATCGCAAAGTTGAGAACGATGCCATTAAGATGATGATACTTCCGAATCTGGGCGTTGAGAACGTATCTGTTCAGATGGGCAATCCGACAGCTCCTCCCCAGCGTACGGGAGGGCGTAACACGCCTCGTCTGGAATATGACTTTTATACCTTCGAGCAAGGGTCAGTGGATGTCTATACTTATGTGTTGCCAACGTTTGTAACCAGTTCGGATCGGGGATATGCCGGTCATGAGGCCACTAATATTGAAACTAAGTATGGAGTTTGCATTGATGAAGGCCCGGTGATGAACCCTTCTACCTCTTCGTTTGAATATGCTCAGATCTGGTATGAAAGTGTATTGAAGAACTGTCGCGTTAACAAGACAACGCTCCATATAGACAAGCCGGGCAAGCATACAGTGAAGATTATCTGTGGAGATGCCGGAACGGTGTTGCAGAAGATTGTACTTGATTTTGGCGGCATGAAACGGTCTTATTCGGGGCCTCTTCCTACAAGAGTGATGAAGAAATGATTTATAAACCGCAGACAACATGGCTTGCAAGAAGGTGTGTCAAAATAAAATTTGACTGTCAAGAAGTAATGTTATGTTGAACGAAGTGAAATGTCCTGCATGTATCAGCTTATGTCCCCGAGTTGCTTCGCTTTGCTTGGGATGACAAAATGAAAGTTGATTTGTGTTTTGATACACTCTCGTCGGGTTTTGTTGTCTGCGTTTTTTGTATTATGAAAATTATGAAGAAATTCTTTGTCCTGCTTTTATGTCTGTCGGCATCCTTCGGTTTCAATATGGCGCAGACGTGTGGAAAAGGCATCAAGGTCTTGCAGCTGAACTTATGGGGCGGAACATCCAAAGTGTCGGATGGTTATCAGGGATTCCTTGATCTTTTGGAAGAGGTTGATCCGGATATTGTCTTCTTGTGTGAAATCAGCGGCGGGCAGAGGTTCGTGCACCGTGTGATTCAGGACATGAAGCAGAGGGGCAAGCTGTATTATGGCGAGGCCTTTGATCTGGCTGTCGGCTTTTTGAGCAAAATCCATCCGGAAAAAGTACAGAAACTGTGTACTGTTCCCGGAAATGAAGAGCGTACAATGGTGAAATTTCTGGTTACGGCAGGCGGTAAAGAGGTGGCTTTTTACTCTTGTCATTTGGATCATAGGCATTATGAATGTTATATGCCCCGTGGATACAGCGGAACAACCTGGAAAAAGATTGACAAGCCTGTAACAGATGAGCAGGCTGTTTTGGCAGCCAATCGTTTGGCTTATCGGGATGAGTCGGTTGCGGCTTTTCTAGAAGAGGCCAGAAAGGATATAGCATGCGGTCGCGAAGTAATTATAGGAGGTGACTTTAACGAGCCTTCTTGTTTGGACTGGCAGGATAGTACCAGGCACTTGTGGGATCATAACGGAGCGGTTATTCATTGGGACTGTTCAAGGATGCTGCTGGATGCAGGCTTCAGGGACGCTTATCGGGAGAAACATCCGGATCCGGTTCGTTTTCCGGGTTTTACTTTTCCTGCCGGCAATCGCCATGCGCTTGACAGATTGTCTTGGGCACCGGATGCTGATGAGCGGGACCGGATTGATTTTATTTATTATTATCCGGCATGCAGCTCTTTAAAGCTGCAGAAGTGTGTCTTGGTGGGTCCCAGAGAAACCGTGTTGAGAGGGCGTATTGAGGAAAACGGTTCGGAAGACCCGATTTGGGTTCCTGCGTGTGTATGGCCAAGCGATCATAAAGGGAATCTGGCAATATTTGCTTTTGCCGGATGTAGCCGGTAGGTTAGGATTCTGTCAAATGGATACTTCTGCGTTTGTTTTCTTGAAAAGTGACAAGGCAGACAGCTTGATGCGGAGCCTTTCGCGGAAAAAAGTTGCAT
>NZ_JAUDEN010000048.1:0-14066 GCF_030373775.1 Bacteroides gallinaceum
CATATGCTAAGTAGATGTTGAGAATCAGCCTATAAAAATCTGTGTTTCTGATCATATCATTTAATTTTGCACACTTGCTTAATTCCCAAGGACTCCAGCTGTCAGCCTTCGGATTCTTTTGCAATGAATCCTACAGATGCTTATCTTTGTACAGAAAAAAACAGGAAACATGGAAACAAATAGCATGAAAGGAGTCAATACATTGCGCTATTCGGACATCTTTCTGGCAATGTACTTCGACAATGGCAGAAGCTGCCTGCACCGCAACCATTCGCATGTGCTGGTCTATATGTATTCCGGAGAACTGGAAATAAAGGAGCGCGGCCAAACAACCAAACTGCACAAAGGGGACTGCGCTTTCATCCGCAAAGACTTCAGCGTGCAACTGATCAAGCAGGGATATAAAGGTGAATAGTTCAAGGCTATCTTTCTGATGTTCACCACCAGATTCCTCCGCAATTTCTACAGCAGGCTGAACAAGAATAATCTTCCGGAAAATGCGCGGAGAAACGAAATCAGCCTGTACAAACTGCCCTCCAACCGTCCGGACATCGCAAGCCTGTTCGAGTCAATGACTCCCTACCTTGATTCCGGCATCCAACCCACGGACGAAGTGCTGAACCTGAAAATGACCGAAGGAATGTATGTACTTCTGAATACAGACCAAAACCTGTACGCATCGCTTTTTGACTTTGCCGATCCGTGGAAGATTGACATTATGGATTTCATGGAACAAAACTACATGAACGACTTCAGTCTGGAAGAAATGGCCAACTACACAGGGAGAAGCCTCGCCACATTCAAGCGCGACTTCAAAAAGGTAAGTAGCCTGACACCCCAAAAATGGATTGTCCACCGCAGGCTGGAAGCAGCATACGCACTTATACAGTCCGGCAAACAGAACATCTCTGACATTTGCTTTCATGTAGGCTTCAAGAATCTGTCGCACTTCTCGAAAGCATACAAAAGCATGTACGGCTGTTCACCGACAAACAGCCTCCAATCGGCAGGCATCCATTTGTAAAACCATAAACAAAAGCAACTTATGAATATCCAAGGACAGAACAACCAGATCACGTTTGCATTTCCGGACAGAGAAATATGCTGCCTGAATACAGAAGATACAAGAATCAGCCAATTGCTTGAAATGTCGGACATTTCCATTATCGGAAACGACAACCGCGTGCTTCTGCGCTTCGATTCGGAAGAAAGCGCAGAAGAATTGCTGACCGGCGGCGGATTTCTGCTCATAGTCAAAGGAAACAACAACCGCGTGGACATGGGAGCAGTTATTGTCCGTCATTCGCCCATATTAGGAATGACGGGACTGAAACTCATCATCGGTCAGTTGCCAGGACTGGGGGCAGGCGTTTCGCGCACAGCCGACGGATGCACTGTAACAATAGGCAACAGGGTGGTTATCAATGGAGTCACACTTTATCTTCAAGAAGACGGATCACATGTCAGCATCGGTGATGACAGCCAGTTGAGCTGGGGAGTGGACATATGGTGCACAGATGCGCATACAATCACAAACCTTGACGGCATTCCCATCAACTACGCTGAAAGCATCGAAATAGGACGCCACGTATGGATAGGCAAAGATGTCAAAATCGGCAAAAACGTACGCATTGCCGACAACAGCATCGTAGGCTGGGGAAGCATTGTGACCAAACGATTCAACGAACCGAACGTGATCATCGCAGGCATTCCGGCAAAAATAGTCAAGCACGGAATAAACTGGGACCGCAAGTGCATAAACAAATATATAAAAGGCATTTAGCATATCCTTCCAACCAAAGAAAGGCTAATCCGAAGTGCGCTGGGAATGTCGTCTGCTGCCATAAGAAGAAACAAGAAGCGCTGCGGTTTCCAATAAATTGAACAGACGCAAACGCGCATGCAACAAAAAATTGCCTACCTTTGCAGAAACAAACCAACAAAAGACAAATGAAACAATACCTTGATCTTCTCCACCGCATCCGGACGGAAGGAGTGAAGAAATACGACCGCACCGGAACCGGAACACTGAGCGTGTTCGGCCACCAGATGCGGTTTAATCTGGAAGAAGGCTTTCCGCTGCTCACCACAAAAAAGTTGCATCTGAAATCCATAATCTACGAACTGCTCTGGTTCTTGCAGGGAGATACAAATGTAAAATACCTGCAGGAGCATGGAATAAGAATTTGGAATGAATGGGCAGACGAGAATGGCGATTTGGGACACATCTATGGCTATCAGTGGCGTTCATGGCCAGGATACGACGGCAAGTTCATCGACCAAATATCGGAAGCTGTAGAAACAATCAAGCATAACCCGGACTCCCGGCGCATCATTGTCAGCGCATGGAACGTGGCCGACCTGAAGAATATGAACCTGCCTCCCTGCCATGCATTGTTCCAGTTTTACGTAGCCGACGGGCGGCTCAGCCTGCAAATGTACCAGCGCAGCGCCGACACCTTTCTTGGCGTGCCGTTCAACGTCGCATCGTATGCACTCCTGCTGCAGATGATGGCACAAGTGACCGGACTCAAGGCGGGTGACTTTGTCCACACGCTGGGCGACGCACACATTTATCTAAACCACCTGGAGCAGGTCGATCTGCAACTGACCCGCACTCCCCGCCCGCTCCCGACCATGAAACTGAACCCAGACATAAAGGACATTTTCAGTTTCAGATACGAAGACTTCCAGCTCGAGAACTATGATCCCTGGCCTCACATCGCCGGAAAAGTATCCGTTTAAAAACAAGAAAGACATGACATTATCCATCATTGCAGCAATCAACAGGAACCGCGGCCTGGGCTTCGGGAACCAACTGCTTTACTGGCTGCCCAACGATTTGAAACGTTTCAAGGCACTGACAACCGGACACACCATCATCATGGGAAGAAAAACATTTGAATCGCTTCCCAAAGGTGCGCTGCCAAACCGCCGGAACATCGTACTGACATCGCAGAAAAAGACATTTGAAGGAACAGAGTGTTTCAGCAGCCTGCAAGAAGCATTGGACGCCTGCCGGAAAGAAGAGGAAGTATTCATTATCGGAGGCGCCAGCATCTACAGCGAAGCTATGGCATTTGCCGACAGACTTTATCTGACGGAAGTAGACGATGACCAAAAGCCCGCCGATGTCTTTTTCCCGGAAATAAAGGAAACAGACTGGAAAGAAAAAAGCAGAGAATGCCATCCGAAAGACGAAAAGCATCTCTACTCCTACAGCTTTGTCGACTACGAGCGATGCCGCCGACAATAACAGTCCGAAAAATCAGTCGTCATTCGCCAGATCCAGAATAGGCATCTGGCGCTTGATGGCTTCACGGAACGAAATGATCGTTTCAGAACGTGACAGCCCCAGCGGCTGCAGCTTATCGTGGATTATCTCCAACAAATGATGATTGTTCTTCGCATAAATCTTAATGAACAGATCATACTGTCCGGTAGTGAAATGGCACTCCACCACTTCAGGAATCAACTTCAGCGCCTCGGTCACAGAATCAAACTGCTCCGGATCTTTTAGATAAAGGCCGATATAAGCGCAGGTTTCATATCCTATTTTTTCCGGGTCGATAATGAACTCAGAACCTTTAAGGATTCCCAAATTAGTCAACTTCTGGATGCGCTGGTGAATGGCTGCTCCCGATACGTTACATGCACGCGCTACCTCCAGAAACGGAATGCGCGCATTGTCTGCTATCAATCTTAAAATTTGCTCGTCTAAACTGTCTAATTGATGATGTCCCATCTCTTCTATATTTTTATTTCGGCAAATATAAGGATTTTCCTTTAAAAATCTTCCAGACTGATAATTTTTACCGCCAGAAAGTATGAAAGTCAAGTCGCCCCAGACACGATGCAGTCCCAAAGCTCCTGATCCTCACCCCGAATATTTTTTGCAGATTCAACGGTTATTCGTACATTTGTATGCAAACGATAAAACTTAACCGTACATGAAAAGACATCTTCTCGCAGCTATCTGCATCGGTCTGTCTGCTTTCGCCGGACAGGCACAAAACTTTGACGATTATTTTGTAAATAAAACAATCAGGGCTGACTATATTTTCAGCGGAAACTCAGAAGCACAGGCTATCTGCCTTGACGAGCTCTCATCGCTTCCCCAATGGGCCGGCAGACGCCATCACCTCAGCGAACTTCCGCTGGCAGGAAACGGCGAAATCGAAATGAAAGACAAGGCAAGCGGCAAAATCATTTACCGCACATCCTTTTCAAGCCTTTTTCAGGAATGGATATGCGAAGCCGAAGCGAAAAAAGTAACCCGGGGATTTGAAAATACGTTTCTGATTCCTTTCCCTAAAAATACGGCCACCGTCACAATCAGGCTGAAAGATGTGTATCATAAGGAAACCGCATCATTGACGCACGAAATCGACCCGAAAGACATACTCATTCATCAGCGGGGCGACGAAGCTTCCATCACCCCCCACCGATACCTGCTCAAAAGCGGAAGTGAAGAAAACTGCATTGATATAGCCATTCTTGCCGAAGGATATACAAAAGAAGAAACGGAACTGTTCTACAAAGACGCACAGACCGCATGCGAGGCACTTTTCAGCCACGAACCGTTCAAGAAACTGAAGAGCCGCTTCAACGTGGTTGCCGTGTTCAGCGAATCAAAAGACAGCGGCGTGAGCATTCCAAGGCAAAACGAATGGAAGAAGACTGCGGTAAGCTCACACTTTGACACTTTCTACTCCGACCGCTACCTGACTACACGCAGCGTAAAGGCCATCCACAACTGGCTTGCCGGCATTCCGTACGAACACATCATCATTTTGGCAAACACCGATACATATGGCGGAGGCGGCATCTACAATTCATACACCCTGACCACAGCTCATCACCCGATGTTCAAACCGGTGGTCGTGCATGAGTTCGGACACAGCTTTGGAGGACTGGCCGATGAATATGCCTACGATGCCGCACCGAGCCCTCAATATCCCTACAGCATCGAACCATGGGAACAGAACATCACCACATTGGCAGACTTCGATGCAAAATGGAAAGACATGGTTGAACCCGGAACGCCTGTTCCCACGCCGGTACAAACCGAAAAATCACTGATATACACCAAAGTAGGCGTATACGAAGGAGCGGGATATACGCAGAAAGGCATCTACCGCCCCACCACGGAATGCAGAATGAAAATCAATGAAGCGCCCGTATTCTGTCCCGTATGCCAGCGTGCACTGGAAAAGCTGATCCGTTTTTATACAGACAAATAACCTAAAAACTCAACCATCCGATGATTACATTTACAAAAATCAACACATCCGACAGCAACTACCCTTTTGTTGAAAACCTGCTGCACTTTTCGTTTCCGGAAGCAGAACGGAGGGACGACGAAGAACAACGCAAGAATACAGATACAAACCCCAAGTTCTCCTGCTACCTGATAACAGACGGAGATATACAGGTAGGGCTGTTCACCCTCTGGAAGCTCGACGGATTCCATTATGCGGAACACCTCGCCACTTCACCGGAAGTAAGAAACCGGGGATACGGAAAACAAATCATGGAGAAAGTCAAAGAAATCGTTCCCGACATATTGGTACTGGAGGTGGAAGAACCGGCCGACGAGATGAGCATCCGAAGAATCGGATTCTACAAACGGTGCGGGCTGCAGCTGTGCGAGAAAGATTATTTTCAGCCTCCATACAGAAAAGGAGGGGAAGGAATGCCGCTCAAACTGATGTTTTACGGAACGGACAGCATCGACAACCGGTTTGAAGACATACGGAAAGACATTTACAAAGAGGTTTACGGGGTGTAACCCCAATAAAAGAACCGCCGACGGAGCCTCTTCCATCGGCGGTCATATTTTTTTTCAAGGCATCTTTTTTTAAATCAGAACAGTTTCGAAGGATATTCTCCTGCATCCACCAAAGCCTGGAGCTTGTCGACTACTCCCTGACGGTCGGCTGCATATGTCACGCCAAACCATTTGGAAGTTGTGTCAAGCACCTTTACGGTAGCTGTACCTTCGTTGATCAGTTTGTTCACCATCAGCGGGATGAAGTACTCGCATTTCAAGTTGCTGATGTTTTCTTTCAGGAATTCGGCAAAATAGTCTTCTGAATATTTGAAGTAGTCGGGAGTAAAGCCCCACATGTTCATTGATACCGGAGTATTGTCAGGAATGCCGACCCATTCGCCCTTCTCATCCTTGTAAGAAACCACTCCGTCAACACGCATGATTTCAGTACGTTCAACAACGGTAGTCAAATGTGCATTTTCGTCCATCGCGCAGACACCGCGTGCCACCGTTCCGCTTTCAGACAATGTGTTGCCGATACGGAATCCTACCATACAGTAATCATTCTTGACACCTTCCGGGAGTTCAGACAGGTACTTGCCCAATACGGCAAAGCTGTCCCTTCCGTAAAAGTCGTCTGCGTTGATAACGGCAAACGGTTCCTTGATTACATCCTTAGCCATCAATACCGCATGGTTCGTACCCCACGGCTTAACACGTCCTTCAGGACAAGTGAAACCCGCCGGCAAGTTATCCAGATCCTGGAACACTACCTCAACGGGGATATGATTCTCATACTTGCTTACAATCTTTTCACGGAAATCTTTCTCAAAGTCACGGCGAATCACAAACACAAGCTTGCCGAATCCGCCACGGATTGCATCAAAAATAGAATAATCCATGATCGTTTCACCGCTTGGGCCCAGACCGTCAAGCTGCTTCAAACCGCCGTAACGGCTTCCCATACCGGCGGCCAATACAAATAAAGTTGGTTTCATAAGTGTATTAATGTTTAGTAACTGTACAAAGGTAAAAAAATAATGGCTATAAACGAATAGTTTCCCGACAAAATCTTTTTTTCAATACTTTTTTTATATATTCGCAAGAACTAACTAGAATTTTGAAAATGAAAAGGTACGTAAAATGGGGCGGAATCGTTCTGGCGAGTCCTATCCTGCTGTTTATAATCATCTGCATATTGCTCTATATTCCTCCCATACAGAATTTCATTGTCGGGAAGGCCACCCAATATGCGGCAGAGGCTACAGGAATGAACATACAGATCCGACGCATCTCTCTCTCATTTCCGCTTGACCTTGTCGTCCACGACACAAAAGTCACAGAAAACAATGACACGATTCTGAACGTCAGCAAACTGACCGTACAGATCCAAATGCTCCCCCTGTTCAAAAAGCAGGTGGAAATAGACGGAATAAAGATTGAAAAGGCTGCTGTCAACACGCTCAACCTGATTGAAGGCATGCAGCTGAAAGGAAACTTGGGGGAACTCTTTCTGGACTCGCACGGAGTGAAGCTGACTCCCGAAACGGCCGTTCTGAACAACCTGAAACTGAAAGACACACAGCTTGCCATGGTACTCGCCGACACGACCGCAGCCGACACGGCTGCAGCAAGTTCGCCTCTGTACTGGAAGATCAGGCTGGAAGATATCAGCCTCGAAAACGTGTCCTTCCTCATGCAGATGCCGCTCGACACGATGGACATGGGATTCGACATAGGAAAGGCATCCCTGCGTGACGGATTCATCGACCTCCACAAGGAAGCGTACACCGCCGAAGAATTCAACCTCCAGCAAACGAAAATCACATATAACTCAGGAAACGCGCCACACGAAGACAAAGGACTGGATCCTTCGCACATCGAACTGACCGACATCAACATCGGACTGGATTCAATCTGCTATGCAGGAAACAACATACGCGCCCTCATCCGTCAGTTCGACCTGAAAGAGCGTTCCGGACTTCAGATCGTGTCAACGCAGGGCGAACTGAGAGCCGACAACCAGGCCATCCATGTGCCATCTCTGCAAATAAACACGGCAAACTCGTCGCTTGAGTTCAATGCCACGGCCGACTGGAGTGTCACGGAGCAGAACAAAGACGGAAAGCTAAGCGCCCGCCTGATGGCCGACATCGGCAAGGCCGATCTGATAAAAGCCGTTCCTGACCTTCCGCAAGAGGTAACGAACGCACTGCCTTCCGCTCCAATACAATTACGGCTCGGAATAGACGGAAGCCTGGACGAGCTGCGCCTCACCACCTGCTCAATGGGCATTCCGGGCAATTTCCGCCTGGAAGCCGACGGCGTACTGCACCATATGCTGGACAGCATAGCCAGAGAAGGGGGAATCAGTCTGACCGGGAAGTTCATCCAGATGTCATTTCTGGAAAAACTGACAGGAGGCGTCACAATTCCTTCCGGAACAATATTGAAAGGAAAAGCTGAACTGAAAGGAAATGCTTTGTCTGCCGATACCCGAATCGAACAAGAAGAAGGTCTGCTGGAGCTGAAAGGAAAATTCAACATGAAAAGCGAAGCTTACGCAGCTTCCGTACTGGCAAACAACCTGAATATCCACAACTTCATGCCAAACGATTCAATCTTTGAGCTGACGGCGTCCGTCACAGCAGAAGGAGAAAAGCTCGATTTCTTCTCGCCGGCTACCGTCATGCGGGCAAATGCGTCGCTCGACCATCTCCGGTATGGGTCGAGAGTGTTTTCAGGAATCGGACTTGACGCAGAGCTGAAACACTCGGAAGCTGCCTTGCATTTCAATGCCAAGGATAATCTCATGCACATATCTTCGGAACTGAACGCCCGGATCAACCCGAAAAGAATCAGCGCCAAAGGCACCGTCAATGTGCTCAACCTTGACTGGCACGGACTGGGCTTTACGTCTGCTCCGTTCAAAACCACTCAAGACATCGAACTGAGTGCGGCAACCGACATGAAAAAGAGCCACAGCGCGAGGGTATCCATGAAAAACATCCATCTCATAACAGACAAGAAAACATTTACAACCAAAGACCTGCATGTGGGAGGGACTACGGCGCGCGACTCCATCCACTGCTACGTGAACGCAGGCGACCTTACTTTTCTGTTCCGGAGCAAAGGAGGCATTGACGAACTTGCATCCCAGGCGCAAAACGCAATCAATATGCTGAACGCGCAATGGGAAACACGCAAATTCAACTTTGACGAGCTGAAACAGGTTCTGCCCACCGCCCAACTGCGGATTTTCGCAGGGCACGATAACCCCGTTTCAAACACGCTCGCCATCCGGAAACTGTCTTTCAACAAGCTCAGAGTCAACCTGAAAACAGATCCGCAGGCGGGACTGAACGGAAATGCTTACCTGCTCGGACTGCACACAGACAGCCTGTCGCTCGACACGATCAGGTTCTATGCGGCTCAAGAACATAACGGACTGACGTTCAAGAGTGAAGTGAAGGCTGGGGACAAGCCCTATCAGGAGGCGTTCGACATCACCCTTCAAAGCAGGGTGGATTCTACACATGCCAACGTGAACATCGGATATTTCAACGGGAAAAAAGAATGCGGGGTCGACTTAGGGATGACTGCCGGCTTGCAAAAGGAAGGCATCAGCCTGCATATCATGCCGCTTGACCCGACACTGGTCTACCGCAAATTCTTCGTTAACGAAAACAACTATATTCTTCTCAGAGATGACGGACGGATCATGGCAAATCTGTCCATATACGACAAAGACCACACCGGCCTCAGCCTGTATTCTACGCCCGACAGCCTTGCCACACAAAATCTTACACTGGGAATTAACCGGCTGGACATTGCCGAGTTCAGACGAATCATTCCCTATATGCCCGACATCGCAGGAATCATCAACCTGGAAGCGCACTATGTGCAGACGGACCAAAGCGACCAGATTGCAGTTGAAACAAGCATCAACAATCTGGCATACAGCAAACAGCCTATGGGCAACTGGGCGTTGAGCGCAGTCTACCTGCCCAAACAATCGGGAGTGCAGAGCATCGACGGATTCATCACAAGAAACGACGAAGAGATAGCCAGCCTCAGCGGTTCCTATTATCCGGCACGAAGCAAGGAAGAAACAGACAAAATAGACGCGAAGATGGAACTGCACCATCTCCCGCTCGACATAGCAAATTCGTTTGTCCCCGGAAGAACGGCAGTGCTGAGCGGAGATCTCGACGGAGGACTGTCTGTGAAAGGAGATGTCAGCGCGCCGCTGATCAACGGAACAATCAATCTGGACAGCGTAAATGTGTTCGTGCCCCAGGCATCACTGAACCTGCGCTTTGACGACCGCCCGCTTGAGATTAAAGACAGCAAACTGATATTCAACCGGTTCAAGATATTTACAAAAGGAAAAACGCCTTTCACCATCGACGGCAATGTAAATATGGCAGACATGGCAAACATCCAAATGAACCTGAAAATGGATGCCAACAACTTTGAACTGCTCAATGCGAAAAAGACAAAAGAATCCCTCGTCTACGGCAAGCTGTATGTAGACTTCCACTCCGTGCTGAGCGGAACTCCCAACCTGATGATGATTCGGGGGAACATGAACATCCGGGGAGGAAGCGACTTTACATACATCCTGAAGGATTCGCCGCTCACCGTAGAGGACAAGCTGGGAGAAACCGTCACATTCGTCAACTTCAACGACACCGCCTCTGTCAGCCCCGAATCCCTCCAGATGATTACACTGGGAGGTATAGACATGCTCATGACGCTTCATATCGACGAAGGAGTGCAGTGCCGGGTAAACCTGGACGAGCAGGGAAGCAACTACATGAGGTTTGAGGGAGGGGGAGATCTTTCATTCCAATATACAATGGAAGGAAACATGATTCTGAGCGGACGGTACACCCTGCTGAGCGGAGAGATGAAATACGAACTCCCTATCATTCCGCTGAAAACATTCCACATAAAGGAAGGAAGCTACATCGAATGGACGGGCGACCTCATGAATCCGAACCTGAACATCAAGGCAACGGAAAGAATGAGAGCCTCCGTAGCACAGGAAGGACAGAATGCCAGAACCGTCAACTTTGACGTGGGAGTAGACATCACCAACCGGCTTGACAACCTGGGATTCACCTTCACGATCGATGCCCCGGAAGACGGAAGCGTGCAAAACGATCTTGCATCCATGTCGGCGGAAGAAAAGAACAAGCTTGCCGTAACCATGCTCGTTACGGGAATGTATATGGCCGAAGGAAATACTGCCGGAGGCGGGCTGAACGCCAACAGCGTAATGAATTCGTTCTTGCAGGATCAGATCAACAAGGTGGCAGGAAGCGCATTGAAAACCATCGACGTGAACTTCGGAATCGAACAGACCGACGACGGAGAAACGGGATCTACACGGACCGACTATAACTTTGAATTTGCCAAACGCTTCTGGAACAACCGGATAAGGGTAGTTATCGGAGGAAAGGTGTCTACGGGAAACAATGTGCAGCAACAGGACGAGTCCTTCATCGACAACATCTCGCTGGAATACCGGCTGGACGACAGCGGCACACGATATATAAAGGTATTCCACGACAAGACGTACGAGAATATACTTGACGGCGAAGTTACGGAAACAGGAGCAGGCATTGTCCTCCGCAAGAAGGTGGGAAAACTGGGCGAACTGTTCATCTTCCGGAAGAAAAGGAAAAATGACAAACCTACAAGCGCAGAAGAAAATGAAGAAACTGAATTATAAGACTCTACTGACCGGACTGATGCCGGCACTCATTCTGGCATCCTGCTCCACAACCAAACACCTGGCCGAAGGAGAAGTGCTGTATGTCGGTACACCGACACCGAAAATCACAAACTACGAAAAGAGCAAGACCGGAGAAAGCACGCTGGAAGAGGTGATGGGGGCAATCAACGTGGCGCCGAACAACTCGTTCTTCGGAAGTCCGAAATCCCGCTGGCCGTTCCCCTTCGGGCTGTGGATATACAACCGGTTCGAAAGATACGACAAGGGAATAGGCAAATGGATTTTCAACAAACTGGCCGCCGACCCGGTCTATATCTCCACCGTAAACCCCGACACCCGAAGCAAAGTGGCCACCAACCTGCTGAAGGATTACGGATATTTCAACGGAAACGTAACCTATACGGTAGATACATTGAAAAATCCTAAAAAAGCCAAGCTGAACTATACCGTCAACTTCGGCCACGGATACCTGCTGGATTCTGTCATGTATGCCGGATTCGACGCGCGCTGCGACAGCCTGATCCAGGCAAACAAAGATGAAACAATGCTGCACAAAGACGACCCGTTCAACGTGAACACGCTGAACCAGGAAAGAGAACGGCTCGTAGAGCTGTTCAAGAACAACGGGTATTACTTTTACCGTTCCGAGTTCATCACGTTCCTCGCCGACACCATCATGAAGCCGGGATATGTCAACCTGAAAATCGCGCAGCAGCCCAACGTGCCGAAAAACGCCCTGAGAACCTATCATATAGGAAACACAACGGTCAACCTGATCGGACAGAACGGAGAACAGCCCACCGACTCGATCAAGTTCCGCCACTTCCAGGTCAACTATGCAGGGAAAAAGCCGGGCGTACGCTTCGGCGTACTGCGCAGAAGATTCCTCTACAGAAACGGCGAAATCTTTTCGCAACAGAAACAGAACTACTCCCAGCAGGCTCTGTCGCGCCTAGGCATATTCAAGTTCAACGAATTCAGATACAATCCGAAGGGCGATACAGACACGCTGGACATCACGATAAACGCCATGTTCGACTTGCCATACGACAGCGAGCTGGAACTGAACGTAAAGACCAAAAGCACGAAGCAGACAGGACCGGGAGCCGTATTCAAACTGTCTAAAAAGAACTTCAAGCGGATGGGGGCGTCGCTGAACCTGGAACTGAACGGATCGTACGAATGGCAGACCAGCTCGACGGTGGACGGAGAAAGCTCCGTGATGAACTCGTATGAACTGGGAGCGGCCCTGTCGCTGAACTTCCCGCGTCTGGTCCTCCCCTGGCAGCAGAACCGGATGAACGCTTTCCGCTTCCCCTCGCAGACCGACTTCAAGATCTATGCCAGCCAGGTGAACCGTGCGCGCTACTTCAAGATGCTCTCTTTCGGAGGAGAAGTGACTTACAACTTCCAGCGGCGGCGCGGACTGAAGCACACGGTTACGCCGGTGCATCTGGCTTTCAACATGCTGCAGAGGCGGACGGCCGAATTCAACGCCATCGCCAGCCAGAACCCGATGCTCTTCCACAGTCTGGACGACCAGTTCATCCCGTCGTTCTCTTATACGCTCACCTACGACAACACGTACAAGCAGAAGCGCAACCGCCTGTGGTGGGAAAACTCGCTGACCTCGGCAGGAAACGTAACCTCCATGATTTATGCGGCATTCGGACAGAGTTTCAAGAAACAGGAAAAGAAACTGCTCGGAAACCCGTTTGCCCAGTTCGTAAAATACTCCACAGAGTTCCGCTATCTGTTCAACATCAGCGAGAAACAGCAGATTGCCACGCGCGTGATGGGAGGTGTCATCTGGGCATACGGAAACAAGACCATCGCCCCCTACAGCGAACAGTTCTACGTGGGAGGTGCAAACAGCATCCGTGCGTTCACCATCCGCTCAATCGGACCGGGACGTTTCCGCCCGGCCTCCAGCACCAACTATTCGTATGTCGACGAAACCGGAGATATCAAGCTGGAAGCGAACATCGAATACCGTTTCCGCATGCTCTCCAACTTTTTGGGAGGAAATCTGAACGGAGCCGTTTTCCTCGATGCCGGAAACGTATGGCTGATGCGGAAAGACGAAGCCCGTCCGGGTGCGGAATTCACCCTCAACCGCTTTTTCGACAGCATAGCCACAGGCACCGGCTTCGGAATCCGCTACGACCTGTCGTTCCTTATCCTCCGCCTGGACTTCGGAATCGCGCTCCACGTGCCGTATGATACGGAGAAAAAAGGATACTACAACATCCCCAATTTCAAAGACGGCATGGGCATCCACTTTGCCATAGGCTATCCGTTCTGACCCCTGCCCTGCTGCCTGCTCCGGAATGTCCCGTTGCCTTCACCTCTTCACTCCAGTGAAGAAATCGTATCACTGGAGTGAGGAGAACGAATCGCTGGAGTGAGGAGAACGTATCACTGGAGTGAAGAGGTAGCTTTACCGGGACATATTCAAGTCTTCATGCCAGGCAAACGCGCTGTAATCCAGCACAACAGAATTCATCAGCCGAGATTCGGAATCCTTTGCGCAGGATGCGGCAGGGGCGG
>NZ_JAUDEN010000049.1:0-13810 GCF_030373775.1 Bacteroides gallinaceum
AAGATTCCGCCCAGGTTCTGCAAAGGACAGTCCAAAGGCGATCCGCAACCGTCTGCCGGAAAAACGGGAAACAAAAGGGCCGGAAACCGGAAAGGAACTGCGGAACGACGGAAAAAACAACCCCCGTTCCATAAAAATCTTTATCTCTAACCTGAAGATATAAATTTTCAGCCTAAAGATACATATCTCTAACCTAAAAATACGTATCTTTAACCTGGAGATGAATCTTTCCGGATCCTCCATCAGGTTTCCTTCCGGCAGCCGGCGGATATTCACCGGCAGCCGGACTGCTGACTTGCATAACCACTTTTTTTATTATTCATATAAAATGTATTTTTAAAATGAAAAAGCTGAAGTATTTATCGTTGAGCTTGTGCCTGCTGACAGGTCTGACAGCCTGCACGGCACAGCAGGATTCCGCCGTGCAGACAGGCGCGCAGGGAACCGAATGGCGTTGGGACAAAGGGACAATTGTAGTAGAAACTCCCGAACGCCCTGCCGGACAAAAAAGTGTAATCGGACTGACTGTACCCAAGATGGAAGTGGTCCGTGTGGGTTTTGTCGGACTGGGCATGCGCGGTCCGGGAGCGGTGGAACGCTTTACCCACATCCCCGGCACACAGATCATGGCTCTGTGCGACTATGAAAAAGAACGTGCCGAACGCTGCCAGAAGTACCTGAAGGCGGCTTCTCTGCCCAAGGCTGACATCTATTACGGCGAGAAAGGATACGAAGAGCTTTGCCAGCGCGAAGACATCGACCTCGTGTATATCGCCGCCGACTGGCTGCATCACTTCCCCATCGCGAAATACGCCATGGAACATGGCAAGAACGTGGCTATCGAAGTACCCTCGGCCATGAACCTGTCGCAGTGCTGGGAACTGGTCAATTTGAGTGAAACCACCCGCAAGCACTGCATGATTCTGGAAAACTGCTGCTACGACTGGTTTGAAATGAACACGCTGAACATGGCGCAAAACGGCGTATTCGGAGAGATTCTCCGCGCACAGGGTGCCTACATCCACAATCTCGACCAGTTCTGGGACTACTACTGGAAGAACGGAAAGGATGACAAGCTGGGCTGGCGTCTGGACTATAACATGCGCCACCGCGGCGATGTGTACGCCACTCACGGACTCGGCCCTGTGGCACAGGCGCTGAACATCCACCGCGGCGACCGCATGAAGACGCTGGTAGCCATGGACACCAAGTCAGTTGTCGGCAAAGCGCTGGTAGAAGAGCGCACAGACTCTACTTGCAGCAACTTCCGCAACGGTGACCATACCACCACCCTGATCCGCACGGAAAACGGCAAGGTTATTGAAATACAGCACGACGTAATGACTCCGCAGCCCTACAACCGCCTGTATCAATTGACAGGTACCAAAGGCTTCGCCAACAAGTATCCGGTGGAAGGCTATGCGCTGGATGCCAGCCAGCTCTCGGCTTCGGGCGTACAGCCCAAAGTGGACGACCTGAGCGCCCACGGCTTCCTGCCTGCAGACGAATCAAAGGCGCTTGTAGAGAAATACCAGCACCCCATTCTGAAGAAATACGGCGAAATGGCTAAGGAAGTGGGCGGTCACGGAGGCATGGACTTCATCATGGACAGCCGTCTGGTATATTGCCTGCAAAACGGTTTGCCGCTCGACATGGACGTTTACGACCTTGCCGAATGGTGCTGTCTGGCCGAACTGGGAGAACTCTCGATGGACAACGGATGCGCTCCCGTAGCGTTCCCCGACTTTACACGCGGTGAATGGAACGTGGTGAAAGGCTACAAACATGCCTATGCATCTCCCGAAGCTGAACAGGAAAGCATGGAAAAGGCCAAGGCTTTCACTGCCAAGCTGAAAGAGCAGGGCGCAAAGGAATGGGCCGAAGAAGACAAGTCTAAGTAAGGCTCCACACGCAGAGATACGGAGGCGCAGAGAAAAATGAATTCCTGCGGCTCCGTATTTTTTGTGTATATCTGGACAATCTCTCTAAATATTATTCCGTTTCAATTTGAAAATTATTCTCAAAACAGACCTATAATAAAAACAGATTAACGTACAAAGCCATGAATCACACAAAACTCTATTATTTTATCTTCAGCTGCTTCTTTGCCGTTTTTCAAATCAAAGCTCAATTGCATACAGTATGGACACCGGACAACGGCGACGGAACTTTCACAAACCCCATTCTTTGGGGCGACTGGGCAGATCCGGATGTAATGCGTGTTGGTGACACTTTCTACATGGTATCTACCAGCATGCAATATGTCCCCGGCTGCCCGATACTGAAATCAAAGGATCTTGTGAACTGGGAAATGGCAGGTTATGCCGTAGAACGCTACAACGAAGACCCCCGTTACGACATGAAAGGAGGCACACTGTACATGAACGGCTCATGGGCTGCAACAATCCGACATCACAACGGAAAATTTTACGTAGGTTTCTGCACACCGAACGGCTGGGGAAGAGAAAAGGGAAACTTCTCCATCTGCATTGCCGACAAACCGGAAGGTCCATGGGAACGCACCATCTTTCCGGAATACATGTATGATCCGGGATTGCTGTTTGATGATGACGGAAAAGTTTATGTAGTACACGGACAAGGCACGCTTTACGTAACCGAACTGAATGCTGATGCCAAATCAGTAAAAGGAAAGCCTGTCAAAATATGGGAAAAAAGGTTCAAGAATGCACACGAGTTTGGCGGAGGATTTGGAATGGAGGGTAGCCATGCCTATAAAATAAACGGCAAATATTACATCACCTGTCCCGCCGGCGGCAGTCACGGATGGCAAATCTGCCTGCGGTCAGACAATATTTACGGACCCTACGAGCATAAACTGATTATGAATGACGACCACACCTACCCTCAGAACGGGTTTCATCAGGGAGGGATGGTGCAGCTGAAAAACGGTGACTGGTGGTTCATCATCATGCAAGACAGGGGCGGAATAGGCCGGGTGCCCAACCTCGTTCCGGTAACCTGGACAGACGGATGGCCCATGCTGGGCGACAACGGACGGGATGTAATTACCTATAAGAAACCGGATACTGGCAAGAAAAGCCCGATCAAAGTTCCCGCCACATCGGATGAATTTAACAAGAAAACACTTGGGCTGCAATGGCAATGGAATCACAACCCGGAAAACAGCATGTGGAGCCTGACGGAACGCAAAGGTTTCATGCGATTGAAAGCGATGCGTGCAGATTCGCTGCTAAATGCCCGCAACACACTTACACAAAGGGTTCAAGGACCGTCCTCTACTGGAACTGTGGTTATGGATGTACGAGGGATGAAAGACGGCAATATCGCCGGATTCGGAATTTGGGAAATGCCATACGCCTATGTCGGAATACACCAGAACAAAGGAAAACGTAGTATTGTGATGTGCAATCACGGGCAAATTATAGAAGAAATAGAAAACTTTACCGGCGAACGGATCTGGATTAGAGCGCGAGCAACCGACCGGAATTTTAAAGCCAATCTCTATTATAGCCTGGATGGAGAATCTTACCACCTCATAGGCAATGACCTCTATATGAAAAACGGGCTGCGATGGACGGGCAACCGCTTTGCTTTATTCAATTACAGCACAACAGAGGAAGGTATTGGAGGATATGTAGACTTCGACTGGTTTCATTTTATCGGCAAATGAAAAGACAGGCACATAAATTATTTCAACCTTAAGAAACAAAACATACCATGAACAGAACTATTTGCATGCGGCTCCTCCTGTGCGGACTCATGGGAGCGGCAACGCATTTCTCACATGCACAGGACACACTGCCCTACCTCAATACCGGACTGCCTCTGAACGTGCGTATCGACGACCTGGTGTCGCGCATGACGCTGGAGGAAAAGATTTCCCAAATGACTCATACCTCCAAAGGCATACCGCACCTCGGCATACCCGACTACAACTGGTGGAATGAATGCCTGCACGGAGTGGCCCGCTCCACGGAAAAGGTGACCGTATTTCCCCAGCCCATCGGACTGGCGGCCACATTCAATCCGGAAGAGCTGTTCAAGTCGGCCGGAATGATTGCTGATGAAGGCAGGGCCGTCTACAACGCTTCCGTAAAGAAAGGAAATACCCTCCAGCGGTACACCGGACTGACATTCTGGACACCGAACGTAAACATCTTCCGGGATCCCCGGTGGGGACGCGGACACGAAACCTACGGTGAAGACCCTTACCTGACCTCTGAAATGGGCATCGCCATGGTTAAAGGACTGCAGGGAGATGACCCCCGCTACCTGAAAGTGTCGGCCTGCGCCAAACACTTCGCCGTGCACAGCGGACCGGAACCGCAGCGGCACACGTTCAATGCGACGGCCAGCGAGCACGACCTGTACGAAACGTATCTGCCTGCATTCTACCGTCTGGTAAAAGAAGCGAAAGTTTCTGGCGTAATGTGCGCATACAACCGCTTCAACGGACAGCCCTGCTGCGGAAGCAACCTGTTTCTGCGGAAAGTACTGCTGCACGACTGGCAATTCGACGGATATGTCACTTCAGACTGCTGGGCAATCACAGACTTTCTCTACGGGCACAAGACACATCCGGATTCCATTTCGGCCTCAGCCGATGCCGTACTGCACGGAACGGATCTGGAATGCGGAGATGTATACCGCTCCTTGGGAAAGGCTGTAGAAGCCGGACTGATCACCGAAGACCAGATAGACATCTCTCTGAGAAAACTGCTGAAGATACGGTTTCGCCTGGGCATGTTCGACCCTCCCAGCCAAGTGCCTTACGCCAACATTCCGCAAAGCGTGCTGGAATGCCGTCCGCACCAGGAGCAGGCACTGAAGATAGCACGGCAGTCTATGGTGCTGCTGAAAAACGACAGAAACCTGCTGCCCCTGTCGCACAAATACAGAAAAATAGCGCTGATAGGGCCGAACGCCTACAATGAAACAACCCAGCTCGGAAACTACAATGGCATACCCAGCAACAACGTGACGCTGCTGGAAGCCTTGCAGCAGGAAAAAGGCATCGAAGTTGTATACGACGCGGTATCGGACTTCACCAGACTGAATAAAGATGCCGACCTTGAACATCTTGCCGACCGCTACAAGGATGTAGACCTGATTATCTATGCCGGAGGAATCTCTCCCCTGCTGGAAGGTGAAGAGGGAGATGCAGGAGGAGCGGAAGGGTTTATTGGAGGCGACCGGACCACCATCCAGCTGCCTGCCGTACAGACTGAAGTGATGAAACGGCTGAGCCGGCTGAACAAGCCGATGGTATTTGTCTGCATGTCGGGCAGTGCCATCGCCTGCAACTGGGAATCGGAAAACATACCGGCCATCATCCAGGCATGGTATGGCGGACAGGCTGCCGGAATGGCTCTGGCTGACATTCTGTTCGGACGCTACAATCCGTCGGGAAAACTGCCTGTGACCTTCTACCGTTCCGACGCCGACCTTCCGCCATTCGAAGATTACTCCATGTCCAACCGCACCTACCGTTATTTCAAAGGCGACGTGCTGTATCCGTTCGGCTACGGACTAAGCTACACTTCTTTCAAATACAGCAAGCTGCAATGCCCTCAGGAAATGCAGATAGGCGACAGCCTGACCGTAAGTGTGGAAGTGAAAAACACGGGCAAGCGTACGGGCGAAGACGTGGTGCAACTTTATCTGTCACACAAAGCCATTGCTCCGGAAGCTCCGATTTGCCAGCTGGTACGCTTCCAGAAAGTGGCCTTGCAGCCGGGCGAACAGAAAACAGTAGTCTTCAAACTCTCGACGCACGACCTGGCTTACGTAGACGATTGCGGAAATACCAATACCGCTCCGGGAACAGTCACCGTATATGCCGGCAATGTCTGCCCGAGCGCTCCCGAACGGTTCACATCCCGCATCTTGTCCAGCCCAGTTAAGCTGAAGGGAGAAACCAAATGCTTCTTCTACTGATATAAACCAAGGGTGCAGAAGCACAAAGACGCAGGGAGCATACGGATGAAAATCCGGTGCTTCCCGCTGCGGCTTTGCGCCCTTGCGTCCGACCCATAGAAAACGGCAATTACCTGCAAAGCCGGCGCATCATTCAAATTTGCATACATGCCATGCATTTCAGTCTGGTCCGGCGGCACAGAACAACCAACCTAAGAAAAAAATACCAAATATGAAAAAAACGTATCCCATACTCCGATTAGCATTAGCTGCATTCATTTCGACAGCCCCGATACTGTCTTACGCACAGCCCACACCTATATATAAAGATCCGTCACAGCCGATAGAAGCGAGAGTGCAGGATCTGCTGGGCCGCATGACCATAGAAGAAAAAACGGCCCAACTGCGCCACATACACGAAGGAAGCATCCTGAACGATGACCGTACCTTAAATCTGGACAAAATGAAAAACATCATCGGCACGCTAGGATGGGGAGCCGTTGAAGGGCTGACCTTAACCGGAACAGAAATGGCCCGATACACCCGCCAGATCCAGCAATACTGCATCGAGAACACCCGGCTGGGAATCCCGATCTTCACCGTTTCCGAGTCGCTTCATGGAGCCGTACAGGACGGAGCCACCATCTTCCCGCAAGCTGTGGCATTAGGCTGCACATTCAACCCCGGCCTGGCCTACCAGATGACAAAGGCCATCTCGGGAGAACTGAAGGCTATGGGAGTGAATCAAGTGTTATCTCCCGTCATTGATGTGATACACGAACTGCGCTGGGGACGCGTTGAAGAGAGTTTCGGAGAAGATCCGTTCCTGGTATCCCAGATGGGAGTGCATGAAATCAACGGATACATCGACGGCGGCATTTCACCCATGCTGAAAGTGCTTGGCCCTCATGGCATCCCCACTTCCGGACTGAACTTGGCTTCCACCGAGGCCGGCGAAAGAGATTTAAGAGAGTTTTACCTGAAACCATACGAGGTGGCCGTAAAAAGGACGGGGGTGAACGCTGTAATGACGGCCTACAATTCGACCAACCGGATTCCGAACACGGCATCGAAATGGCTGCTGACTGATTTGCTGCGCACCGAATGGGGGTTTAAAGGATATACTTATTCAGACTGGGGAGCTGTATCTATGCTGTACAGTTTTCACAAAGTGGCGGCTGATGCTGAAGAGGCTGCCAAGATGGCATTGGAAGCCGGCACCGACCTGGAAGCGTCCAGCGACTGTTATGCCCGCATACCAGAGATGGTACGCTCGGGCAAACTGGATATAAAATATGTAGACCAGGCCTGTTCAAGGGTTCTTTATGCGAAGTTCAAGGCCGGATTATTTGAAAATCCGTATGGGCTTCCCCTTGAAGAATACGATGCAAAAGTGCATACCGAAGAACACATCGCGTTGTCACGCAGAATATCGGAAGAAAGTGTGGTGCTGGCAAAGAACGACAACAACCTGCTGCCGCTCGACATAAACAGCCTGAGATCTATTGCAGTCATCGGTCCCAATGCCAATCAGGTACAGTTCGGCGACTATACCTGGAGCCGTGACAACAAAGACGGAATTACGCCCTTGCAAGGAATACGCAATCTTGCAGGAAACAGACTGGATGTTCATTATGCAGCAGGATGCGATCTGGTTTCTGACAACAGGTCGGGATTTGCAGAGGCGGTGGCCGCCGCAAAAAAATCGGATGTCGTGCTGTTGTTCATGGGATCTGCAGCGCCTCTTTGGCACGCGACTACAGCAATTGCACTTGCGGTGAAGGCTATGACCTGACAGATTTAAATCTGACCGGCGTTCAAGGTGACCTGATAAAGGAGATCTATGCAACCGGCAAGCCTGTGGTTTTAATAATGGCAACCGGACGCCCATTCTCCATCGCTTGGGAGAAAGAGCATATTCCTGCAATCCTGTTCCAATGGTACGGAGGCGAAAGAGAAGGTGAAGTAATTGCCGACATCCTGTTCGGCAAAGTAAATCCATCGGGCAGCTTCTGCTATTCCATCCTCCAAAGCGTGGGACACTTGCCTGTACACTACAACCGCCTGCCCTCCGACAAAGGATTTTATCGCTCGCCGGGACGCATCAACAGACCGGGACGTGACTATGTATTTTCTGATCCTGAACCTTTGTGGGCATTCGGACACGGTTTAAGCTACTCTCATTTTGAATACGGTGACGTACGCTTCAACAAAAACACCTATAGCCTGACCGACACCGTACACATTCGGGTGAATGTGAAAAATACGAGTGCCATTGAGGGAAAGTCAACGGTGCAGGTGTATGTCAGGGATCTGGTAAGCAGCGTGGTCATGCCGGCAAAACAGTTGAAAGGCTTCGCCAAAGTTACGGTGCCTGCCAGCGGAAACGCTACAGCAGAAATCGCCGTTCCGGTGGACGAGCTGGGACTGTATGACAAAAACATGCAGTATGCGGTAGAGCCCGGGGATTTTGAATTTATGATCGGAACTGCTTCCGACAACATTTTCTTCAAGAAAACGCTCCATGTAGGCGAAAAGCAGGACAAGATGGAAAAGAAAGCTCTGCCACAGGCCGAAGTGACTCCGACAGCAAAGGGCAAGAGCATGACAGTCAGGGGAATCGTGAGGGACGTGCAGGCGAAAGCACTGGACAATGTGCAGGTTAGTGTGAAGGGAGAGAAAGGAAGTGTATCGACCAACGAAAAAGGAGAATACACTATTCGGGCGACTTCTGCCGGCACGTTGGTTTTCAATAAAAAAGGATACGAAACAAAAGAACTGGAAGTGAAGGCGCAGAATACGCTGAATGTCACATTGTCGAACAAATTCTAAAGCATAGAAAACAATACTTTTATTTTATTTATCGGATTTTTTCCAACTAAAGACATGAAACTACCAGGAACAAATTTCACGCTGTTCATAGCATGCAGCATATTATGCTCCTGCTCTACAAATAGCACAAAAGAGAAAGCATACGGAATATGCACACCGGAGGAAGACTCTCTGTTCTTTGCACGGAACAAGGGCCTGCTGACAGCAACATGGAACCGACCATCGAGTTTTCTACAGAGTCCGGAACACTTTACGAAATCTGCAAAAGATAAAGACATATATTAACATATCAATAACCTTATAATGAGAAACCAAACAATGAAAAAGAGCAAATGGCCGCTGCTTATCATTGCAGCAAGCATGCTGTACGGCTGCACCGGCAACGGTGAACCGGATACCTCAGTGTATATGGACGCCGCGCAACCTACAGAAAAACGGGTGGAAGCATTGCTTTCGCAAATGACCTTGGAAGAGAAAATAGGTCAGATGGACATGGTGCCCGTCTGGGACAAAGAGAAAATAAAGGAGCTGGGACAGTTGGACTATGGAGCCTGGATAGGCGAAGGCAAACCGGACGTGATGAACGAAATACAGCAACTGTCTGAACAGACGCGGCTGAAGATACCTTATCTGATAGGCGTGGACGCCGCGCACGGCTACGGGGTCTTGTCAGGGAAAACGGTTTTTCCGTCCGCAATCAGTATGGCTGCAACCTTCAACCGCGACTTGGTGAAAGCGATGTACGCGGCATCGGCTTCTGAAATCCGTTCAACCGGAAATCAATGGACATTCGCACCCTGCGTGGACATCGTGCATGATGCCCGCTGGGGACGGACCGGAGAAACGTATGGAGAAGACCCTTATCTGGCCAGCGAGATGGTGCGTTGTGCCGTGTCCGGTCTGCAAGACTGGGAAAACCCGCAGGATCGTGTAGCGGTCAGCGTAAAACACCTGCTGGGCGGAGGAGCTTCCGTAGGAGGATGTAACCACGCTTCGGCCAAATTGTCTGAGCGGGAGGTGCGCTCCTACTTCCTGCCTCCTTTCCAAGCCGCTGTCGAAGCTGGCTGCATGACCATCATGCCGGGGCACAACGACGTGGACGGCATTCCGGCTCACAGCTCAAAATGGCTGCTGACGGATGTAGTGAAAGATGAACTGGGAGTCGACGGATTTTATATCAGCGATATGGGCGACGTGGAAAACCTGATGAAAATCCACCATGTAGCAGCCGACCAGAAAGATGCCGTAAGACAAGCTTTCGATGCCGGACTGGACATGCACATGTATTATGGAGGGGACAGCACCCGACTGATGCGTCCCTGGCTGGAAGAACTGGTGAAAGAAGGAAAAATACCCGAACAGCGGATAGACGATGCGGTGCGCCGTATATTGCGTGTCAAATTTGAACTGGGGCTTTTTGAGAACCGCTATGCAGACCCGGCCAAAGAGGTCTGTGCACCAGAAGATCATCGGACACTGGCTTTGGAGGGAGCAAGAGAAAACATCGTACTGCTGAAAAACGAAGGCAATCTCCTGCCACTTGACATGAAAAAATACAGACGGATTCTGGTGACCGGGCCCAATGCTGACAACCAGGCTATTTTGGGTGACTGGGCAAACCCTCAGCCGGAAGAAATGGTGACTACCATTTTGGAGGGAGTATGCCAGGAAACAGAAGGAAAGGCCGAAGTGATTTACAGCAACAGCGGACGCATCCGTGGAAAAGCATCTAAGGACAAAACAGATACGACCGACCCGGTAACACAAGCGCGCATACTGGAAGAAGGCGGCGAGATTTCAGACTACAGCATCGCTGACGCTGTCCGAAAAGCACGCACCTGTGACCTGGCCGTCATAGCGGTGGGAGGATACGGCTTGCGCTCTGACTGGGGACTCCGCACATACGGAGAATCCGCTGACAGACCGTCCGTTGATTTCTACGGACGGCAGGAAGAACTGATACAGGCTGTCAGCCGTACCGGAATCCCGACAGTGGTTGTCATTGTCAATGGGAAACCGCTGAACAACGAATGGACTACCCGTCATGTTCCGGCCATTGTGGATGCCTGGGAACCGGGCATGTATGGCGGACAGGCCGTGGCCGAAGTGCTGTTCGGCAAGGTTAATCCGTCAGGCAAGCTGCCCGTCACCATACCTCAGCATGCCGGACAAATTCCAATGTACTATTATCAGAACGACACCCGCTATACCACCGGCTATGGCTTGGGTTCTTCGCGTGCCGACGACCGCCCGGCTTATTGCTTCGGACATGGATTAAGCTATACGAACTTTGAATACTCGGATCTGAAGATGGATACGCTGGTAACCGCCGGACAGGATGTGAAGATTTCCTTCCGCGTGAAAAATACCGGAGAAAGGGAAGGCAAAGAAGTGCCGATGCTCTTCATCGGCGATGAAGTGTCAAGCATAGTCACTCCCATAGCCATGCTGAAAGGATTTGATAAGATTGCTCTGCAACCTGGAGAAGAAAAAAACATAACTTTCACCGTACCTTACAACCAACTAGGCTTGTGGAATGCAGAAATGAAGTATGTGGTAGAGCCTGGAAAGTTTTCGGTAAAAATAGGCCGCTCTTACCAGGATATCCGTTTGAAAGGAACTTTCTCTGTCGTGTCCTGACCCATTGACGCAGATAAAACGATACAGAATGAATATACCTGAAAAAATAAGCATGAAAAATCAGTTCATCACATCAAAAAGCCGCTGCCGCCTGAAACTGGCAGTGACTCTGGGAGCAATGCTGGCTGTATTGCCTGTTGCAAGCGCCAAAAATCCGGACCACGTACTTTGGTATGACCATCCGGCCTCCAAATGGACAGAAGCTCTTCCTGTAGGAAACGGACGGATGGGAGCCATGATTTACGGTGGAATAAAATCGGAGAATATCCAACTGAATGAAGAAAGCCTGTGGGGCGGTATGCCTGTAGAAAGCAATGCAGACGCTTCTTCTACCCTGCCCGAAATCCAACGCCTCCTGCTGGAAGGGCAGATCGACAAGGCCAAAGAACTTTCTGAAAGAAGCCTGAAAAGCAATCCCATGCGCATCCGGCCTTATCAGACGTTCGGCAATCTGCTTCTTGACTTTTGGGGACCTCACACTCCATCGGTCAAAGGCAGTAGCTATCGCCGTGAACTGGATATGGAAAACGGATTGGCATGTGTGTCTTACCGCATCGGAAACGTTACATATACACGCGAACTCTTTGTTTCTGCTCCGGACGATGTACTGGCCTTGCGCATCAGGGCCGACCAGCCGGGAGCACTGACTTTCCGCCTGCAATATACCCGGCAGCAGGATGCCACAGCATACCCGCTGGATAAAAACACCCTGGCTATCGAAGGGCAAGTGTTTGACCTGCCGGAAGAAGACATGTGTGCTCCCGGACTGCACGAACGCTTTGCCGGACTGGTTCGGGGCAAACACAAAGGAGGGAAAATGACAGTACGTTCAAATGCCTTTTACGTGGAAGGGGCAGATGAAACCGTGTTCTATTTCACCGCCGCTACCGACTACAACTTCAGCAAACTGGATTTTGACTCATCCATCGATCCGATGCAGCGCTGCAAGGATTTGCTGGAAGCTATAGACGAAAAATGTTATGACACCATCCGCAAACGGCATATGGAAGAGCATGCCTCGCTTTTCAACCGCGTGTCTTTCCATCTGGGAGAAGCCCCAGACTTACCCATCGACCAACGACTGGCACGGGTAAAAAAAGGTGAAACGGATCTGCCGCTTATTGTCACCTATTTCCAATACGGACGTTACCTGCTGATGAACTCTTCACGCAGTCCGGGAATCTTGCCTGCCAATCTGCAAGGCATCTGGAACCAGGACATTTACCCAGTCTGGAGTTCGGACTTCCATACCAACATCAACATACAGATGAATTATTGGCCGGCGGAAGTATGCAATCTGCCGGAAACGGTACTGCCGTTCTCCCGTTTTATCAATGCGTTGAGGAAGCCAGGCCGTGTCACCGCCCGAAAAACCTTCAACTCAAAAGGATGGACCCTGAACCACCTGACCGACCCTTACGGACACACGTCCATCAGTGACGGAGTGGGTTGGGGAACTTTCCCCATAGCAGGCGCATGGCTGGCTCTGCATCTATGGGAACACTACCGCTTTACGGAAGACAAGAAGTATCTGTGTGAAGAGGCTTATCCCTGCATGGCTGAGGCTGCCGAGTTCCTGCTCCATTTCCTGGTGAAAGACAAAAAAGGACATTGGGTGACTGCTCCTTCCAACTCGCCGGAGAATCATTATCGGCTGAACGGGAAGAATTATAATCTGACCTATGGCGCGACAATGGACATCGAAATCATCCATGAACTGTTTGATGCCTGCCTTGAAGCGGGAAGAATCGTACCAAGCGACATGTCCTTCAACCGCCGGCTGGAAGCAGTCAGAAAACAACTTCCTCCCATCCGGATAAGCACCCGTTACGGAACAATCCAGGAATGGATAGAGGACTATGAAGAAGCAGAGCCCGGACACCGCCACATCTCGCATCTGTTCGGACTATATCCCGGCACGCAAATCACTCCAACGAACAAACAGTTGTTCGAAGCCGCCCGGAAAACCATTGAACGTCGCCGATACTACAATGAAAACGAAGCGAACCGCAACGGATCATACACCGGATGGAGCCGTGCCTGGATGATCAACTTCTATGCGCGTCTGCTGGACGGTGAAGAAGCCGGAAAGAATGTAAATCTCCTGCTCCAGAAGAACACAGCGGACAACCTGTTTAACCTGCATCCGCCTTTCCAGATAGACGGAAACTTTGGAGGTACAGCCGGCATTGCAGAAATGCTGATCCAAAGCCACCTGAAAGAAATACAGTTGCTTCCGGCCTTACCGCCCCAATGGAAAGACGGAGAAGTGAAAGGACTGTGTGCACGGCCGGGAATTGAAACAGATATGGTCTGGAAGGAAGGGACCTTACGTTCTGCCACTTTCCGATCAAAGACAGACCGCAAAGTGACGATAAGTTACAAAGGCCATAAAAAGACAATCCGCTTAAAAGCCGGGGAAAACAAACAGATTATTTTT
>NZ_JAUDEN010000005.1:0-154278 GCF_030373775.1 Bacteroides gallinaceum
TTTTTCTTTCGGTCGGGTGAAGGCGGCGTTTCAATTGCTGTCTGTCCGTATCACCCTGAAGCCGACATTGGCATAACTTTGCGAACCATTTCTGGCATCATCAGACTTTTCGCTGCGGCAATCATCCCGCTTGGAATCCCAACTGCCTCCTTTGATTATGTACAGTCCATTGTTATCTGTTGATGAGGTCCATTCCCAGCAGTTGCCCCAAAAGTCAATGCCGCCGCAAGCTCCTTTGCTTTGCGCATAAGCATCTACAGCTGTTAATCCGGATTCTGCATGACCGGAATTCATGGAAACATCCTTGGGCATGTGTCCGGCGGCAAGCACCCATTCTTCTTCGGTAGGCAGGCGATAGTTGTGTCCGCTGTCTTTTGTAGAGAGCCAGTCGCAATAGGCTTCGGCATCTTTGATTGAGATGCCAACGACTGGATAATCGTCTTTCCCTCTGTCATACATAAACCCGGTGTTGAAGCGAGCATATTCGGCATTAGTTACAGGAGTATAACCGATATAAGCATTTCTTGCAGATGCGCCACGCAACACCATCCAAGTATCTTCGGGATTTTCATCTCTGCGGGGATCGATGAAGCGCAGGAATTGCTGCTGTATTCGGATATCGCGGTTCTCCACCATTTCATTCACAATGCCTTGCATGTGTTCTACGATATTATAAGTCCTTGCTTCTCGCTCCAGTTCGCGAAGCTTGTTTTTCTTCCTAGCCACTACTTTATCGTAACGGATGCCCATCCGCTCCAATAATGCCTGCCGGTTGGCTTCGGTCGGCTTTCTTCTGTATTGGATGAATAGCTGGTGCGTTATGGCGTCCATTTTCGGACGTTCTTTCTCGACAAGCGGAGCGTCAGGCTTTTCAAATTCCAGTTCACTTTCCGCCAAATTTTCGGGAGTAATGAATGTTCCCGGTTTTACAATCTGATGGACACCGAAATAATCAGCCACAAGGCCGTCTTTGTAAATGGAAAGCCTGTAACCGCCGTAAAGATCGCAGGGCAAGGTGGAGATGTAATAGTCCTTGTCGGGTGTAAAGCCGGAGGGATCTGAAGCACGGAACGTGATGATAGCGCTTGCGCTTCCTATTTCTTCCATCACAGCATTTCCTTGCGCGTCTACTTTGATGTTCGCTCTGCCTGCCAACGGATTGCCGTCTACGCTTTCCAACTCGATTTTGGTCACACCGGAAAGTCCGATCCTGAACTTGATGCCGCAGCGGAGTCTGGAATCGCCATCATTTCTGTTGTCTTTGTCTGTCTGAACGGACGAAACATTCATTCTATTTTCTTTGGTGTTCTCTTGGGCGGACACAACTGTGGCCGTCACAATGGTCATAGCCATTGCTAAAAATAACTTTCTCATAATTGCAATGAAGTTTTAAGTGTCAGATATTTGGAGCTGTTCTTACAATTCGGAAGCCGACATTGGCATAACCCTGCGAGCCGTCCCTTACTACATCGGATTTCTCACTGCGGCAATCGTCACGGTCGGAATCCCAACTGCCTCCTTTGATGATGTACAAGCCATTGGCATCCACCGATGAAGTCCATTCCCAACAGTTGCCCCAAAAGTCTATGCCGCCGCACGCTCCGGTTGTTTGGCTGTAAGCATCAACCGCTGTCAATCCGTATTCCACATAGCCGGAGTTCATCGAAACATCCTTGGGCATGTGTCCGG
This sequence comes from Bacteroides gallinaceum, assembly GCF_030373775.1. Classification (NCBI taxonomy): domain Bacteria; kingdom Pseudomonadati; phylum Bacteroidota; class Bacteroidia; order Bacteroidales; family Bacteroidaceae; genus Bacteroides; species Bacteroides gallinaceum. The sequence goes on from NZ_JAUDEN010000005.1 coordinate 1,690, forward strand.
CGGCGAGAATCCACTCCTCGTCTGTCGGAAGACGGTATGTGTGCGAGGTGTCCTGCGCCGTGAGCCAGTCGCAATAGGCGGCAGCCTGTGCAATCGGGATGTTCACAGCTGGATAGTTATCTTTCCCTGCATCATAGCTGAAATCAGGATTGAAAACCGCATATTCAGCATTTGTTACAGGAGCATATCCGATGTAGGCGTCCTGTTCCGGCACACCGCGCAGTACCATCCATGCATCATCGGGATTGTCATCGTTTCGAGGGTCAATCAGCCTCAGGAACTGCTGTTCCAGTCGGATGTCGCGGTTTTCAACCATTTCATCCACTATCTCCTGCATCTCGTCAACAAGGTCGGGAGTAAGAGCCTCCCGTTCCAGTTCCCGAAGTTTGGATTTCTTCCGTGCGACAACTTTGTCATAGCGGATTCCCATCTGTTCCATCAAAGCCTCTTTGTTTTCTTCTGTCGGGTTCTGCTGATATTGGCGGAGAAGGGCGGTTGTCGTGGCATCCAGTTCCGGACGTTCTTCCTCCACAAGCGGCGCATCAGGGTCGTCAAACGCCAGTTCGCTTTCCACCAAGTCAATCGGAGTTATATAGGAGGCACGTTCTACTGTCTGATGCACGCCGAAATAATCGGCAGCCAGTCCGTCTTTGTAGATGGATAGCCTGTATCCCTCGTAAAGGTTGCAAGGCAAGGTGGATATGAAATAATCCTTTCCGGGCAGAAAACCGAATTCATCGGGGGCGTTGAACGTAAGGATATAACAGGAGTCGCTCATTTCTGCTACAACTGGAACTCCTTGTTCATCCCATTTAAGTTTGGCTTTGCCTGACAAGGCATAGCCATCAACACTTTCCAATTCCACTTTCGTTACACCAGACATCTGGAAATTCAATTTTATACCGCCACAAACCGATTGAAAACACAGCGACTCGGAAACGGAACAGGCTACTGACACGGCCGCCTCTTCATCAAATCCGACATCCTTAGCCGTCTGAACGGAAGGAACGGATACGGTAACGCTCTCATTGTCGAAAGAAACCATATTACCTGCCGGATAGATGCCGTACAGCGGATTACCATCAACAAAAGGACTTTCCATACCACTTGAAAAGTTTGATATGTTCCCGGATTGCAGCGCTTCGGCGAAAACAGCTTGCCCGTTTTGAAGCAGCAGGATGCTATCGCCTATGCTCCAATTATCATACAATCCATCTATGAAGGTTGCAGTCCAATCCCCAGAAGTTGGTGCTTGGGTATCGGAATATAGGCTATCTCCCAATTCTTCATTGCTATCCGAGCAGGATGCAAGAACAAGCAATGAGATCAGGCAAGATAAAATTTTACTTTTCATGTCTGCTATTTTTCAGTTGCGTGTTTCCGTCTTTCGGCTGCTGCTTCCTCCTGTAATTGCTTGTAAAGCACCTGCTGGTCGGAAGTCAGTACAGCCGCAATGTCTGTTATCAGCTTTTCCATCGCTTCTTTACGCTTTTCTTTGGGATATTTCTGCTTGTAGAAATCGGCGTAAAGGTCACGTATCTGGCTTTTCTGATTGTCTGTCAGCGACAGTTTCTCATCAAGCTTTTGGATGCGCTGTTCGGTGCGCTGCTGCGGTGTCATACGCTGGCGGTTGTTGTCTTGTGCTGAAAGGGTCTGAACCATTGAAACGGCTATCAGCATAGCCATGATTAGCTTTTTCATACGATACAATTTTTAATGTGTGAATAGAATTTTATCGGTTTGTCCTTTTGCTTCGTTTGGAAAGGCGTTCCATCATCTGCCGCTCCAGTTCATAGACACGTTGGATTTGTTTCTGTGTCAGGAACTCGCTGTAGATGCCATAATACTTCTGCCGCAGATCCAGTATCTTCCGGCTGTGGGCGAAGCGTGCTTTCAACACTTGTTCCGTTTCTTCATCGGTCATTTGTCTGTGTGACTGTTTAGGGCGAGGGCCGAGTGCCCATATTTCCCGTTGAAACTGGCAGAAGGTGTCGATAAAACGCTGGCTTGTCGCATCGTCCATCGCCATTTCCTTTGCAATATGCTTGGCCTGTACCTCTGCCAGCTGTTCGCGGGTGAGGCGTTGTCTGCTGTTTTGCGCTGAAGCCATGCCGCAGAAAGTTGTCAGTGCGGCAACCAGCAGCAGTAATCTGATAATACCTTTCATCGTCATTTCTTTTTTATTCGTTCATAAACAAGTCTTCTTGGTAAACCGCAAGCATATAAGCCTGGTCTTCCTGGCTTAAGTTGGCAAAAGCCTGCTCTACTCTTGATAAACTGTCAGTCTGCTCCTTATGTGAAAGCGGGCTGAATACAAGCAGCAAGGCTATGCTTGCAGCTACGGCTCCGGCAAAAATACGCAGGCGGTATGCCTTACGCTTGTGCGTTTGGGAAAGTTCGCCTTGCACTTCTTTCCATATATTCGTTTCCATCTCATCAAGGAAGCCTTCCGGTGTCTTGTAAGGCATGCGCTTCCCAATCTGTCTGAAGTCAAAATCTTTTTCCATATCCTTAGTCTGTGGAGTTCATATACTTTATTATCTTCTCTTTGGCTGTATGGTAATTGGCTTTCACGTTGGCTGCCGTGGAATCTGTGATAGCGGCTATCTCGTCATAACTCATTTCGTCATAATAGCGCAGGTTGAAAGCCAGTTGCTGCTTGGCGGGCAATGACAGGATGGCCTTTTGCAGCTTCACCGCCTCCAGGTCGCTGTAATCCATATATTCGTCAGCCATCAAAGAGCCTGTTCCGGCCTCTGGATCGTCCAAAGAAAGCCGTTCGCTCCGTCTGCGTTCCAATATGCGCAGAGCTTCGTTGGTGGCAATCCGGTAAATCCATGCGCTGAACGAACACTCTCCTTTGAATTGGCTGAAAGAACGGAATACCCGTACAAATGTTTCCTGGGAGGCATCCTGCGCATCGTCGTGCGAAACGACCAATCGGCGGATATGCCAATATACAGCCTCTTTGTATTTCGCCATCAGCAGCCGGAATCCGTTTTCAGCATTCTTTTTCAGTGCTGAAACAATATCCTTGTCATTCAGTGCTGCCATAAGACTCCGATTCGGTCATAGCCAACCATTCTTCAAAGGTCATGCGGTTGCTGTTTTGTTCTGGACTGGCAGTCTGTTCCGCTACAATCACCACCTTGTGACGGTGCGGATGATGGCGGTGAGTCCGTGGAGGTCTATGCACAGCGCATGAACTGAACACCATTGCCATACCTGCCGTCAATGCGAGTGCACTCCATTTTGTATATCCTTTCATTGTATAACCTCGTTTTTTTACTTTTTTAGTGTATATACTTTCTTTTCTCCCCTTATGACAGCCATGATAGGTTTTTCCTTGTCTGCCACGAATGCGTCAAGTTCTGCTTTTGCTGCCACTTTCGACAGTTCGGTCATTTTTGCATATCTCTTTACGGTAAGGTATTCGTGGCTTTTCAGGTAGGCCATTGCCATTCTGAAACGTTCCTTTTGGCTGAAACGGTTGTCAACATGGATGATTATGTCCGGTTTGGCAACTGCCGTCACCACCCGATAAGGGCGTGAGTGCCAACGCCAGTGCTGTGCGTCCGCAGTGCTGCATGCAAGAATAATGACTGCCGCCATTATCGCTGTTTTCAGTTTTCCTGTTGGTTTCATCATATTCAATGTTTAAGTTATACGCTCATGTCGTTTCGTCTGTAAGAGCCTGATAGAATATAGGCTGTCAGCTTATTTGAACTGAGCTTCTGTATAAAAGACCCGGCAACAGGATAAAAGTAAAATTGGCGGTGTAATTTTTTTTGTGAGAAATTGGTGGCTCATCCAGCATTTCGCGTGATGCGGCAGTCATCAGGACATAGTTAAAACGGACTTTCGGCAGCTTTTGTATTCCTCGAAGTATTCCCGGATGTCGGCAACATAATGGATTTTGTCGGGCACGATTTCTATTTCCGATGCACCTGTTACTTCAATGTACCGTTCGTTGGTTTGCACTTGTAACGAAAGAACGGACAATAGGCCGGTTACCATACAAATAGTTCCATTTTCATTCCTTTGGGTTTTAATTATTTGTTCTCAAATCCTTTTACAATGGAGCAGGCATCGATATAGTCCAATGTGTTTATGATTGAATCCTGTATCTGGAGGTCTGATTGATTAAAAAAAGAGCGTATCGTTTTCCCATCCGTTGGCTTTGAACAGAGCGTCCAAAGAATCTTTCTTTTCTTTCAACAGGCTTCTGTATAAAGAGGGTATATCATAATTGTTGGGTGTCGCAATTTGAAATGCCCCGCTTTCCAATCTCATATTCACACGTGGCGCGGTAATTACGGTGTCATTGAGTACGAATCCTATCCGCTTGCCTATAAGCTGCTCCGTTGAGTCTGCCCATGCTTGTAATTTATTCTTGCTCACGCTCCCTGTTATCACTGCCTTTCCGGAGAAATCTTTATCCAGCCGTAAAGCGGCAAATTCCTTTACTGTAACAATCGGAAGGGAGGCGATACTGTCCTTTTGTCCGTCAATGATACGATACCAGCCGTTTTCCCTATGCTTGACTAATTGGGAATGGCTGGAATAGTTAGTGCAACTCAGGCAAACGACACTTGCCAGCATCGCGAATAAGATGATCGTTTTCATTGTATAAGCTCTCCTTTCTTGTTTATATATTGCCATTTATCGCTTGCCCACTCACGGCGTTCTCTGTCTGGCATTTCCTTTTGTTCTCCTGTCAATGTAACCTTTGCTTTGTTTCTTTCAAAAGGAAATGCGAACTTGAATTGAGGCTTAATTACCACATTGCCCAATGAATCGGCAAAGCCTATCAATCCTTTGTCATCCATGATGCGGAAAAGTCCTTCACGGATATAGTCGGGGCCGTTATCATATTTGAACACATAGAACAGTTCTTTGCCTTGATTGTCTATGCAAACAATCCGTGCGTCCTGCTTGTTCCCATATACGAAGCCTATATTCCGTATGGTATCTGTTTGGCAGAATTTGTATTTGCCATATGGCACAATGGTATCGCCTTGCTCGTTCAAATAGCATACAGGAACGCCGACCTCAAGATGCTTTTCAGTTGTATGGGCAATTAGACTGCTTTCCGATGATTTGTCAAGACCGAATATCAATATCCCATCGGGAACTTCCCGACGCCAGATTTTGCCATATTGAGCATCCAGATAATCAAACACTTCTTGATTGTAGGCTGCAAGCATAAAGTTGGGAACACTCAAATAGCAAGCAAGGTGCCCATCCTTTCTTAGCGGGTAAAAACTATCATAGCTGACACCGTATTTTTTCCAAAAAAGGTGATTTCTGACTTCTTTTTCCTTATCTTCGGGGATAATGAGTTTTATATACGGATGTCCTTTTCGGATATTTTCACGTGACAATTCGGGGGAACACTCATATTTTGAAATGTATTCGTAGCACAATGGCAAGACTAAACGCAATGTGTCGGTGTGTTCCGTCAAGACAATAAGCGTATCACATGAATCAAAGCCGACATATTCCGCTTTTAGATGATAGATACCTTTTTCCAGATAGTCTATCCGGAAACTTGCAGTAGAATCAGTAAGCCAACCCTGTTTGGGTAATTCCTCAACAGAAAGGTAAGAGCCTGTCAAAGGTATTGTCATGACATCATAGGGTGGAATTTGCCGGACACATTCACCATACACTTTCCCTATGATAGAATATTTTTCAGGCAATCTTGCAGAATCACATGACAATTCCGTTGCTTTTACTTGTATGACAGCCAAAAGTAACAAAATAGGATATATATGTCTTCTTTTCATAATTTATCATTGTTAGTGGCTCAAAGATAGGAAAAAAGGAATAGTCTGATCAATTATAAGACTATCACTTTCCCTTTAGGTTTAAGCAATTTAACTCTTATAGCCTGAGTTCTTTTCTGCGGCGAGAAAACATCTGCACTTTCATCGGGTAATGAACAGGAACCCCATCTTCTGCTTCAATCCGCTTGGGAACGGTTGTCAGTCCTCAGTCCAACTTCTGTGATTTCCTCCTAACTGCTTAATCTTCAATTTCAAATTTGCATTTCTGCCGAAATCCGTCGGATATTCCACAGATTTTCCGTAAGTTTGTGCTTGTCAATGAAAGACAGTATTAAGGACAAATTTAGATAAGAGATTATGGTTATAAAGACAATTTTAGATACAGATCTGTATAAGTTCACCACCTCGTATGCGTACATCAAGCTTTTCCCTTATGCTATGGGAACCTTTTCTTTTAAGGACAGGGATGAAACCGAATATACCCTCGGGTTTCTGGAGGCCTTGAAGAATGAAATACAGAACCTGAGTCTGGTCGTGCTTCAGGAAAATGAGCTGGAATACATGTGCAAGCATTGCCGTTTCCTGCCGAGAGTATACTGGGAGTGGCTTTCATCATTTCGATTCGATCCGCAGAAGATAGAAGTTTATCTGGATGAAGAAAAACATTTGCATATTGAGGTGACCGATTTTCTTTATAAGGTTACTTTGTATGAAGTGCCGTTGCTGGCTATCGTTTCCGAAATCAAGAATCAGTTCATGAACCGCATACCTGATGATGCGGACTGGATGGTAAGGCTTGCCGAGAAGGTGAAGCTTTCAAACGAAAACAAGATGCTCTTTTCTGAATTTGGAACGAGGAGGCGGTTCTCTTTTGATGTGCAGGACAAAGTTGTTGCCTATCTGAAAAAGAATGCCCGGTATTGCACGGGAACCTCCAATTGTTATCTGGCGATGAAATACAGTATGCTGCCGATGGGTACCCATCCGCACGAATGGTTCATGTTTCATGGGGCCCAGTTCGGGTACAAGCACGCCAATTATATGGCGCTTGAGAATTGGGTGAACGTGTATGACGGCGATCTGGGAACCGCTTTGTCTGACACTTATACGTCTGATTCGTTCTTGAGCAATTTCAGCCGGAAGCAGGCCAAGCTGTTTGACGGGGTGAGATGTGACTCTGGGAATGAATATGAGTTCATCGACAGGCTGATAGCCCGCTATAAGGAACTGGGAATTGATCCTGCAACCAAGACCATAATCTTTAGCAACGCCCTTGACTTTGAAAAGGCTTTGCATATATTCAACTATTGTTCGGGGAAAATCAGATGTTCTTTTGGCATCGGTACCAATCTGACGAATGACACGGGCTATCGTCCGTCGAATATTGTGATGAAGCTTTCGCGCTGCAAGATGAATGTCAATCAGGAGTGGAGGGAATGCGTGAAGCTTTCTGATGATATGGGAAAACACATGGGAAGCATGACAGAAGTGGAAGCCTGCCTGCACGAGCTGCGCATTTCATAGTAAAAAAACGAAGGCACTGCAAATGGTTTGCAGCACCTTCGTCATATAGGAAAAAATGAATGTTTATTGTGCCGTGATGGATATCACATGGCTCCGGGTCTGTGCAAATCCGAATACGTCCAGACCCACTTTCATCAGATAATCACCCGAAAGCACCTTTCCATTGGCTTTCAGAGTTGATGCGGTATGCGGCATCAGATTGATTTCTTCTATCTTGTACATGGCGTCAGGATTGAGCCCCTGCAGTTTTACGGCCATCAGTTTCTCCTGGAAGCGCGGATGAATGTCGTAGGCAAAAAGAATGGCCTGACTTTTGTCCTTGCTTACATAGTTTACAGCCATGTGGTTGCTTTCGTAAGGAGATACAAGGCGGTATTGCGTTCCGTCCATGATGGCGGGCTGGAAGTGTTTCCAGTTGGCCACAGCCTCCTGGCAGTATGTCAGCTCGTCTTTGCTCAAATCTTTCAGTCCCAGGTCGAATCCCAGTTTGCACATTGACGCGACATCAGTGCGGAACTTTATGGATGTATTTCTGTTCCAGCTTGTTACATGCGCGCACATAGCCTTTGCCGGGAAGAACTGCGAGAATCCCCATTGGATGAATATTCTTTCAACCGGATCCGTATTGTCGCTGCACCAGAATTCGGTGAAATATTTGAGAGCCTCATAGTCGCAGCGCGCGCCGCCTCCCGAGCAGAGCATCATCGGGATGTCCGGATGGTTTTCCTTTACGCGTTTCATCACATTATATACACCGCGCACGTGGTCGATATACAGTTGCCCTTGTTTGTCTTTCAGATACGGCGAGTAGATGTTTGTAATCGGGCTGTTGCAGTCCCATTTGAAATAGGCCACTTCGGGGTTTTCTTTCAGAATGTTGTCGACTACACTGTAAACGTAATCCTGCACTTTGGGGTTGCTCAGGTCAAGCACCAATTGGTTGCGATAGAAATACATGTCACGGTTTGGGTAGTGGATGGCCCAGTCGGGATGCTTCTCGAACAGCTCGCTCTTCGGGTTGACCATCTCAGGCTCGATCCAGATGCCGAACTTCACTCCGGCTTCCTTAGCCGCGTCTGTCAATGCTTTGATGCCTCCGGGAAGTTTGTCATGAGTCACTTCCCAGTCACCCAAGCCTGCATGGTCATTTTTGCGCGGATATTTGTTTCCGAACCATCCGTCATCAAGCAGGAACATGTCCACGCCCAAGTGCTTTGCTTCTTTCATCAGTCCTGCAAGAATTTCCTGATTGAAGTTGAAAGCCGTATTTTCCCAGTTGTTCAGCAGGGTCATCCGGCTTCCTTTGCCGTCTTTCAGTTGATAGTTTCTTGCCCAGGCCTGGAGGTTGCGGCTTCCCGCACCGGTACCTTCGTGGCTTAATGTGAAGATGAATTCCGGAGTGGTGAACACTTCGTCGGCTTTCAGTTCATATCTTGAAGCATACGGATTAATTGCAGGGATTATGCGGAGGTTGCCTGCATTGTCTACTTCAAAAGTGAAGCGGAAGTTGCCGGTCCATCCGAGGGTGCCCATCAGCACATCTCCTTTCTGCTCGTCGGCCGGCTGGTCGAGTCCAACCTCAAAGAAAGGCTGCATGTGCATGGCGGCACGGCTTCCCAGCTTTGTGTCGAGGATTTTCTTTCCCGGCTGCAACTGCTGGGTGCTCATCTGCATTTCCTTTGCCCAGTCGCCGCTGAACTCTGTCAGATAATATGCCGTGCGGTTGAAATAAAGCATGGTTGAAGCGTATCTTGAAAGATACACCGGCTTTTTCTCCTGATGCTTGATTTCGCTCCATGTCTTGATGACATTCTCTTTGGGATAGGCCACGTAGTGCAGTGTCACGTCCACCGGATATTTGTCATCGCGCAGGTTGATGGTGGTTTGTGTTCCGCCCTCCACCTGCTGCGTCGACGAAGATACATAGTAAAGATAAGTAGACGGATTCCCGTCGCTGTGTGTGACGGCTATTGCCGGTTCGAAATAGTCTTCATTGCCCGAACCACTGTACACTTCCCATCCTCTTGGGGTGACGCTGCCGTCAGAACCTGCATGAATGTTCCATGGAAGGTTTTTCAGGTCGTTCTCATGCAGCAACTTCTCTCCGAAGTAAGATTGGTAGAGACGTCCGTTGGGAGCCACTTGCAGGACCAGATCCGTGTTGTCTGTAGAGATACGGATGATTTTTTGTTCGGCTGCGTCTACCTGCGTGAGGCTCATGCAGGCCAATGCTGTTGCCAATAATACTTTTTTCATGGTTTTGTTTATTAGTTGTTGTTTAATGTGAGAGTTTATCTCTCTGTTTCAAAATTTGATGCTTGCACTGAATTCAATCGTGAACGGGCGGAGGTAAGTCCCGCTCATATACGTGTTGTTGAACTGAGCCGCTTCCTCTTTCGATATAAGTTCCGAGCCGCTGATTGTACCGCTTGCGCCTTTTTGGTTCAGGAAGTTGATTACACCTACTCCCAGCGAGAGGTGTTTGTTCACGTTCCAGTTCACACCGCCGAAAGTTTCCCAGCGTCCGTTGAAATAGAGCGCATCGGTAAGATTCGCGTATGTCTTCCCAAAGTAACGAAAACTTAGCCAAACACGCAAGTCATCCGTAATATTGTAGCTTGGGTCGAGTTCCAGCAGGATTTGCGGAATTTCCTTTACGATGTTTCCGTTGGCGTTCAGTGTTTGGGTAGAGCCGTCGTTGAAGGTGACGGTCGCTTCGTAGTTGTTGTAGACCGGCTTCTGGTAGGTGAACAGCGCATGCAGATGGAATCCCTTGAAAGGGTCAATTTCAGCGGATGTAGTCCATCCCAAAGTTTGGATGTCGTAAATCAGCAGCGTAGTCTTCGATTCGGTCGTTCCTGGTTTGGTGATGTTCTGCTGGTCTATGTTGTTTGACTTGGCGATGTATGTGACCATCGAAGTCAGGTCAATCCAGTTGTTTTTGTAGAAGAGTCCGCCGCGTACCAGCGGAATGGTCACCCGGTTGTACTGATCTTCCGTTGGTCCTGTTCCGGCATATTCGTTGATGCGCGGGAATCGGGTTGCGATGGTTCCGTCGGCTGTGATGCCGAACTCTTTTGTCATGTTGTATGTAATGCGTGCTGTGGCTGCATAATTCAGTTTGTCTTTCACTACCTTGTGTGGAGCGATGGTTTCCGTATAAGTCGATCCGTCTGCATTGCTATAGGTATGTACATCTCCGATGTGGAAGCCGGGATAGCGTGTATAGGGAATCTGGTCGGCTGACATGCGGTAGTATTCCAGACGCCCTCCATAATACAGGTTCAGATTCGGAGCTATCTGCCAGTTGTCTGTCAGATAGAGTGCCAGCTTGTTTTCATACCCGACCGTGTATTCCGGACTCAGTTCGTTGAAGCCGCGGAATTTCTTTCCGTCAGGTCCTGTAAGTATCTCAGGGTATTCCTGTACGGAACCTATCCATTGGAATGAAGACGAGTGGTAGTCCAGATGGTAATACCATTCGTTCAGTCCCAGACGGAGTCCGTGACGTCCGAATTGCTTTTGAAGTTCGGAAGTGGCAAGGAAGTTCTGTACCTTTCCAGCGTGTAGCCATGTGCGTCTGCCTTCCACCAACCCTTCAAATGGATTTCCATCTCCGTCAATATATCCGTCTGTTGCTGTGATTCTGGAAATTGTACTTCCGCCGAAGTCCACGTAGTTCGCTTCCGGAGCGTTCATATATTTCATGTTCAGCGTCCATCTCATGCCGTTGTCGCAAGCATAGTCCGTGAGTAGTGCAACCTCGTGCGAGCGGTTATGCGTAAGATCTTTCAGGTTTGCTTTTTTCATTTGTCCGTCCATGATATCCATATATTCGATATCTCCGTTCTTGGGTCCGTATGAAGTGGTCCCTAGAGGAAATCCCGGAAGCTCCTTTACCGATCCATCTCCTGTATAGATGAACGGGGCTTGGTTGAAGAAGTTCCCTGGATTCCGGCTGTTCGCATATTTGTACATCAAGGTAATCTTGCCTTTGTTGTTATTGAAGAGCCGTGTAAGTCCGGCATGGTAAAGCTGTGTCCGGTCGGAATATTCATCGATTTTCAAGTCGAAACTTCCCGGGTCGAAATTTTGGTATGCGCTTGCAGTATACAGCCACTTGTCACCGATTCCGCCCGATACATTTAGGTCGAACTGCTGCATCCCGAAATGGTTGGCACGGTAATTCAGTATTCCTTTAAATTCCTTTTGTCCGAGTTTGCTGAAGGAGTTGACTGAGTAGGCAATGTTTCCTGTCATGATAGCCGATTCAGAAGGAGTGAGCAGTCCCACCTCTCCCAAGCTTGCATCGCTTCTCCAATGGGCAGCCAGTCTGTGTACCGCAGAAGAATATACGGCAGGTAGTCCGTTTTCATATACATTGACATCTTCGCTAGGCAGTCCTATCTGGATTTCACGAGGCTTGTTTGCGTCCGAAGCATTCAGCATTACGTTCCGTTCGCTTCCTTCCGGCTTCTGTGAGGTTTCTGTCTTGAGTGAATCTTGTTGCAAGTGGATGTGTTTTGCCTGCTTCGCATCTGCCTGTTGTGTTAGGGCAGGAAGGAAGGACGCCATTGCAAGGTAAAAGAATTTAGGCTTCATATCAATAATGGTTTAATAGGTTGTGTACAAATATGCTGCTTGTGTTTCCGGCTTCTATCTGCCAGTTTTGGATGATGCAAAAATAGTCTGCATATCGCTTTGTGTGGTATTCGGGTAGTTATCAGGTAGATTGGTATTAGTATGTTTAATTCTTAAAATGTTGTAATGCAGTATATTGCTTGTTTTATGTATATAGGTTTAAGTAGATGGGAGCGCAGATTTTCCAGTGCATGTTTCGGGCTTTGGAGTTTCTTTTTGTTTTGTTTGTGCGGATGTCTTTTTCCGGATATTGCGCAAAGTTTATGTCCCAAATGGCAGGAATATACGTTCCAGTATTTGGAATATAAACTTTACGGTTATGGGCATGAATCTCTGACAGGTTGTTCTGAATGTATACTTTTTTATCTCGTTTTCTTTCTTTATATTTGCAGAAACACATTAAGTGAAGATTATGGCGAAGAAGGTTGTGATTGCGGTAATGCTGTGGTTGGTCGGATTCTCTTTGCGTGCGGGCAATTTGGACACATTGTACCGGCGTTTGGAATATGCGCTGGAACACCGGGCGGATTATATGAGAGAGAAGGAGGAGAAAATCGGACGCTTGAAGCGGCTGGTGCATGAAGCTCGCTCTTCGGATGAGTCTTTCCGCCTGTATGATTCCATCTATCATGAGTATTATATCTATAAGTTTGATTCGGCCATGGTCTGTGTTGACAAGGCGGAAAGGCTGGCCATGAAGCGTGGCAACGTCTACTATCAGAATCTTTTTCGTGTTTACCGGGCTTATCTCCTTTCCACAACCGGCTATTTCAGCGAAGCCGTCGCTGCTCTTTCTGCGGTCGACCGTTCGGTCTTCGACCCGAAGCTGCGCAAAGAATACTATCAGGCCTGCCAATGGGCATATAATGTGTGGGCGGAATATTCGGACGACAACATCTATGCACCCCGTTACAGGGAGAAGTTCTTGGCTTATTCGGATTCCTTGCTTGCCGTGATCGAGCCAGACAGCAGGGAGTACTTTTACCGGAAAGCCGAAAGGGAAGGCCTTGGCGGGGACTTTGACTGGAAGAAGGCGGAAGTGGATTATTTGAAAGCCCTAGAGGGGCTTCACGTAAGCACCCGGCTTTATGCCTGTGCCACGTGCGGTCTTGCGCTCGTCTATAAGAAGATGGGCAGATATGAAGACTATGAGAAGTATTTGATATTGTCTGCCATATCCGACCAGATCTGTCCACTGAAGGAAAACCTTTCGATGCAGGAGCTTGCTTTACACATATTCAAGACCCGTGAAGCGGACGTGGCTTTGGCAAACCGCTATCTTGGCTATTCGCTGGAGGATGCGATATTCTACAACAATCGTCTTCGCCTGCTCGAAATAGCCAAGAAGTTTCCTTCCATTGTCATGGCCTATCAGCAGCAGAACAAGGAGAAGAGCCGGCGTTTGGCGCTTACCGTTTCTTTTGTCAGCATCCTTTCCGTCGGGCTGCTTCTGTCGTTGCTGTACATATGCAAGCAGATGCGCCAGTTGCGTCTCCGCAGGGAAGAGCTTGCTGCGGTCAATCGGGAGTTGAAGCAGCTGAACAGGAAGCTTGTCAACACCAACCATATTCGCGAAGAATATGTCAGTTTGTTCCTTGATCTGTGCGCGGCCTATATTGACAAGTTGGGCAAATACCAGGATTTGGTGAAGCGCAAGGTGAAAGCTCGTCAGATTGACGACCTGCTGAAGATCGTCAATTCTTCCAAAATGTCCGAACCGGACGCAAAGGAATTTTTCGTCAATTTCGACACGGCGTTTCTGGCCATTTATCCCCAGTTCATTGAAGAGTTCAATGCGCTTCTGCGCGAGGATGAGCGGATTATTCCCAAGAAAGGAGAGATTCTGAATACCGAACTCCGCATTTTCGCTCTGGTCCGGATAGGCATCAAGGACAGTTCCAAGATTGCGACTCTGCTGTTCTATTCTCCGCAGACTATTTATAATTACCGGAGTGCGGTGAAGAGCAAGGCGATTGTGCGCGATGATTTTGAAAAGCAGGTGGAAGCGTTATGCGCCCTCATCTGATAGCATTCTGTCAGTGATATGGGGATTATTTGAATAGAAAGTCTGTTAAGAACTTTCGCTTGTGATAAATTATAATTTTTGCCGACTAAAAAATTACTGTTTTATTTTGCCGTTTCAAAAAAAGATATACCTTTGCATCCGAAAATAAAAATAGAAACATGAGTACATTGTTTATCCATATTCTGCTATGCGGTCTGATTATTATTCTATTGGAAAAGCCAATGGGAAGTGGGTCGCGTGCGTAATATGGCAGACAAAATGATACAAAGCCTTTCTCACTTCCATGTGCGAAAGGCTTTTTGCTTGATATGAGGAACCTAACAATATTAAAAACAACAGACTTATGAGCGAAAGATTGTTTATTTTTGACACGACATTGCGCGACGGAGAACAGGTGCCCGGCTGTCAGTTGAATACGGTTGAGAAAATTCAGGTGGCCAAACAGCTGGAGGCTTTGGGAGTCGATGTGATAGAGGCTGGCTTCCCGGTTTCAAGTCCCGGTGACTTCAATTCTGTCATTGAAATTTCGAAGGCGGTGACATGGCCCACCATTTGTGCGCTGACACGTGCGGTTGAAAAGGATATCGATGTGGCGGCCGAAGCCTTGAAGTATGCCAAACATAAGCGTATCCATACGGGTATCGGCACTTCAGACCCGCACATCAAATACAAGTTCAATTCTACGCGTGAGGAGATTATCGAGCGGGCCGTTGCCGCGGTGAAGTATGCCCGCCGCTATGTGGATGATGTGGAGTTTTATGCTGAGGATGCCGGACGGACCGACAATGAATACCTGGCCCGTGTGGTTGAGGCGGTCATTAAGGCCGGAGCTACCGTGGTCAATATTCCCGACACCACCGGATATTGCCTGCCGGATGAATACGGAGCAAAAATAAAGTACCTTGTTGACCATGTGGACGGCATTGACAAGGCAATCCTGTCGACTCATTGCCACAACGATCTTGGCATGGCCACAGCAAACACCGTCAGCGGTGTATTGAACGGTGCGCGGCAGGTGGAGGTAACGATAAACGGCATCGGAGAGCGTGCCGGAAACACGGCTCTTGAAGAAGTGGCCATGATTCTGCGCTGCCATAAGCATCTGAATATCGACACGAACATCAATACGCAGAAAATCTATCCTACAAGCCGCATGGTTTCGAGCCTGATGAACATGCCGGTGCAGCCCAACAAGGCGATTGTGGGCCGCAATGCCTTTGCCCATTCTTCGGGCATCCACCAGGACGGCGTGCTGAAGAATGTGCAGACATACGAAATCATCAATCCGAAAGATGTGGGCATCGACGACAATGCGATCGTGCTGACTGCCCGAAGCGGACGTGCGGCGTTGAAGCACCGTTTGCATGTATTGGGCGTGGAGATGAGCCAGGAGAAGCTGGACAAGGTTTACGAGGACTTCTTGAAGCTGGCCGACAAGAAGAAAGACATTACGGACGACGACATCCTTGTTCTGGCAGGTGCCGACCGCAATGTAAACCATCATATCAAACTGGAATATCTGCAGGTGACGAGCGGTGTGGGCGTGCGTTCGGTGGCCAGCCTGGGGCTCAACATCAGCGGCGAGCATTTTGAAGCGGCTGCCACAGGAAACGGTCCCGTTGACGCTGCCATCAAGGCGGTCAAGCAGATTATCCGCCGCCAGATGACATTGAAGGAGTTTACCATCCAGGCCATCAGCAAGGGAAGCGACGATGTAGGAAAGGTTCACATGCAGGTGGAATACGACGGACAGATGTATTATGGCTTCGGAGCGAACACCGACATCATTGCCGCTTCGGTAGAGGCTTATATCGATTGTATCAATAAATTCAGAAAATAACAGTTTTAGATTCATGAATACCTTATTCGACAAAATATGGGATGCACATGTGGTGCAGAAGGTAGATGACGGACCTACTCAGTTGTATATCGACCGTCTTTATTGCCACGAAGTAACCAGTCCGCAGGCTTTTGCAGGGATGCGGGCGAGAGGCCTGAAATGTTTCCGTCCCGAACGCATCTATTGCATGCCGGACCACAATACGCCGACCCACGATCAGGACAAGCCCATTGAAGACCCGGTTTCAAAGGCGCAGGTGGATGCGCTGGAAAAGAACGCGGCGGACTTCGGCCTGACTCACTTCGGGATGATGGACAAGCGGAACGGAATCATTCATGTGGTAGGTCCGGAGAGAGGGCTTACGTTGCCGGGAATGACAATCGTCTGCGGCGACTCGCATACTTCCACACACGGTGCAATGGGAGCGGTGGCTTTCGGAATCGGCACCAGTGAGGTCGAGATGGTGATGGCTTCGCAATGCATTCTCCAGTCCCGCCCGAAAACGATGCGCATCACGATCGACGGCAAGCTGGGCAAAGGGGTTACGGCCAAGGATGTTGCGCTGTACATGATGTCGAAAATGACAACGAGCGGTGCCACAGGCTATTTCGTGGAATATGCCGGTGAAGCAATCCGCAGCCTGACGATGGAAGGCCGCCTTACGTTATGCAACCTGTCGATCGAGATGGGGGCGCGCGGAGGCATGATTGCGCCTGACGAGGTGACTTTTGAGTACATCAAGGGACGTGAGTATGCTCCCAAAGGTGAAGACTGGGAGAAGGCGCTGGCTTATTGGAAGACGCTGAAGAGCGATGATGATGCCGTATTCGACAAGGAGGTGCGCTATGATGCGGCCGACATACAGCCGATGATTACCTACGGAACAAATCCGGGAATGGGCATGGCGATCACCGACTGCATCCCGACGACGGAAGGAATGGCCGATGTTGAAAAGGCTTCTTTTGAGAAGTCGTTGGGCTATATGGGATTCGCTCCGGGAGAATCTTTGCTCGGGAAAAAGGTGGACTATGTTTTTCTCGGTGCCTGCACGAACGGGCGCATCGAGGATTTCCGTGCCTTCGCTTCGATAGTCAAAGGGCGGAAAAAGGCCGGCAACATCACTGCATGGCTGGTTCCCGGCTCGTGGATGGTTGACGGACAGATTCGCGAGGAGGGGCTCGATAAGGTGCTGGAGGAGGCGGGCTTTGAAATCCGCCAGCCGGGATGTTCGGCTTGTCTGGCAATGAACGACGACAAGATTCCTGCCGGGAAATATGCCGTGTCTACCAGCAACCGCAATTTTGAAGGACGTCAGGGACCGGGGTCGCGGACGTTGCTTGCCAGTCCGCTGACGGCCGCCGCCGCTGCCGTGACCGGTGTGATTACTGACCCGAGAACATTAATGTAACAGCATATTAACCATGAAACAGAAATTCAATATAATAGTCAGCACGTGTGTTCCGCTGCCCTTGGAGAATGTGGACACTGACCAGATTATTCCTGCCCGCTTCCTGAAAGCGACAACCCGTGAAGAAAAATTTTTCGGCGACAATCTTTTTCGCGACTGGAGATACAATCCGGACGGTTCGCTGAACAAGGATTTTGTGCTGAACAATCCGGCTTACGGCGGTCAGATTCTGGTGGCCGGAAAGAACTTCGGAAGCGGATCCAGCCGTGAACATGCGGCATGGGCCATTGCCGGATATGGCTTCCGTGTGGTGGTGTCCAGCTTTTTCGCAGATATCCACAAGAACAACGAACTGAATAATTTTGTGCTTCCGGTGGTGGTGAGCGAAGGCTTCTTGAAAGAGCTTTTCGATTCCATCTATGCCGACCCGAAGACGGAGGTGGAAGTCAATCTTCCGGCGCAGACCATTACAAACAGAGCTACAGGCAAGTCGGAAACTTTCGAAATCAACGCATATAAGAAACATTGCCTGCTGAACGGGCTTGACGACATTGATTTCCTGGTTGGAAACAAGGATAAGATCGAGGCTTTCGAACATGCGCGCGGCTGAGCAGGTTTAAAAACAAAACGAACGAGATTATGGAGAATCATCCGAAAATAGAAATCATGGATACAACCTTGCGCGACGGAGAGCAGACTTCGGGCGTTTCGTTTGTGCCTCATGAAAAGCTGATGATAGCCCGGCTGCTTCTTGAGGATCTGAAAGTGGACCGGATTGAAGTGGCTTCGGCCCGTGTGTCGGATGGAGAGTTCAATGCGGTCAGGATGATTTGCGATTGGGCCGCGCGCAGAGGAATGTTGCACAAGGTGGAAGTGCTGGGGTTTGTTGACGGGCACGTTTCGGTCGATTGGGTTCGCCAGGCCGGAGGAAAGGTCATCAACCTGCTTACGAAGGGTTCGGAGAAGCATTGCCGTTTTCAGTTGAAGAAGACGCTTGCCGAACATCTTGATGATATCCGTCAGGTGGTGGACTATGCGCATGAACAGGACATGGATGTGAACGTTTATCTGGAAGACTGGAGCAACGGGATAAAAGATTCGCCCGACTATGTATTCGGACTGATGGACGGACTGATAGGGAGCAACATCAAACGCTTTATGCTTCCCGATACGTTGGGTATATTGAACCCGCTTCAGGTAATCGAGTTCATGCGGAAGATGAGGAAACGTTATCCTGACGTTCATCTGGATTTTCATGCGCACAACGACTACGATCTGGCGGTGAGCAATGTGCTGGCGGCTGTCCTGAGCGGAGTGAAGGGACTTCATACCACAATCAACGGCTTGGGCGAGCGTGCAGGAAACGCTCCTCTTGCCAGCGTGCAGGCGATTCTGAAGGATCATTTCCATGCCGTCACCAATATTGACGAAAGCCGCCTGAATGAGGTGAGCCGGGTAGTGGAGTCTTATTCGGGAGTCGTGATTCCTCCCAACAAGCCCATTGTGGGGGATAGCGTGTTTACGCAGGTGGCGGGTGTGCATGCCGACGGTGACAACAAGAACAACCTGTATTGCAACGATCTGCTTCCCGAACGTTTCGGGCGTGTCAGGGAGTATGCTTTGGGCAAAAATTCCGGCAAGGCGAATATCCGCAAGAATCTGGAAAGCCTCGGTCTGGAGCTTGACGAAGAGTCCATGAAAAAGGTGACCCGGCGGATTATAGAGCTGGGCGACCGGAAAGAGGTGGTCACTCAAGAAGACCTGCCTTATATCATCAGCGATGTGCTGAAGCATGACAGCGACAAGAATAAGGTGCGCTTGCTGAGCTATTTTGTAACGTTGGCTCAGGGGCTGAAGCCGATGGCCACGTTGAGTATCGAGATAGACGGCAAAACTTATCAGGAAAGTTCTTCCGGCGACGGACAGTATGATGCCTTTGTCCGGGCCCTGAGAAAGATCTATAAGGGAACGTTGGGACGTAAATTCCCCATGCTTACCAACTATGCGGTGTCCATTCCTCCGGGCGGGCGTACGGATGCTTTCGTGCAGACGGTCATCACGTGGAATAGCGAAGGACACGAGTTCCGCACGCGAGGACTTGATGCCGACCAGACAGAGGCGGCAATCAAGGCCACTATCAAGATGCTGAACATGATTGAAAATGATTTTGAATAACTTTTAAACGAAACTTGAACATGAATTTTAGAATTGCAGTATTGGCTGGCGACGGTATCGGCCCGGAAATATCGGTGCAGGGAGTGAATGTAATGACGGCCGTTTGTGAGAAATTCGGCCATACGGTAGTGTATAAGGATGCGCTGTGCGGAGCGCATGCCATCGACGAGGTGGGCGATCCTTTCCCGGAGGAAACATACAGGATCTGCAGGGAGGCGGACGCTGTGCTGTTTTCTGCGGTGGGCGATCCGAGATTTGACAATGACCCTACGGCAAAAGTCCGTCCGGAACAGGGGCTTCTGGCCATGCGCAAGAAACTGGGACTGTTTGCCAATATCCGTCCCGTGCAGACTTTCAAATGCCTGCTTCACAAGTCGCCTCTCCGTGCAGAACTGGTGGAAGGCGCTGATTTCCTTTGCATCCGCGAGCTGACCGGCGGAATGTATTTCGGCGAAAAGTATCAGGACAACGACAAGGCGTATGATACGAACATGTATACCCGTCCGGAAATAGAGCGTATCCTGAAAGTGGGTTTTGAATATGCCATGAAGCGCCGCAAGCATCTCACGGTGGTCGACAAGGCGAATGTGCTGGCTTCGTCCCGCCTGTGGAGGCAGATAGCACAGGAAATGGCTCCCGGTTATCCGGAAGTGACAACCGACTATATGTATGTGGACAACGCGGCTATGCGCATGATTCAGGAGCCTACTTTCTTTGACGTGATGGTGACAGAAAATACATTCGGTGATATCCTGACAGACGAAGGTTCCTGCATCAGCGGTTCGATGGGACTTCTGCCGTCTGCGTCTACAGGTGAAAGCACACCGGTTTTTGAGCCGATCCACGGTTCGTGGCCGCAGGCGAAAGGGCTGAATATCGCCAATCCGCTTGCCCAGATTCTTTCTGTCGCTATGCTGTTCGAGCATTTCGACTTGAAGGAAGAGGGAGCGTTGATACGGAAAGCTGTCGACGCTTCGCTTGACGCCAATGTCCGCACTCCCGAGATACAGGTAGAAGGGGGGGCGAAGTACGGCACGAAGGAAGTGGGCGAATGGATCGTTGACTATATCAGGAGGGCGTAATTCCTTACGTCTTTTCGCGTCGGATAAGATACAGAATGGCATCCCCGTTTTATTCTGAAAAAGGATAAAAAGCGGGTGCCGTTTTTTTGTTTTGTAATATAAAAAGTTATCAGAAAGACTTTTGTGCCCGCTTCATTTGTGCATTTCATGAAAGTTTGCTTATTTCGTGGAAAATTTTTTGAATATGAATCGGACAATCAGTTATGTGCGCTTTTGTATAATTCTCTTTTCCCTTTTTCTCTTTGGCGGCCGTTTGTTTGCCCAGTCTTATAACGAAGTGGTTGAAGAAGCGATGGCGTGTGTAAAAAAAGACAGCCTGGCGCAGGCTGAGGCTCTTTTTCAGGAGGCATTGAAAATGGATCCGTCAAACGCGCGTAACGCTCTGCTGTTCTCTAACCTGGGGACTGTTCAGAAGCGTTTGGGAAAGGCGGATGAAGCCATCCAGTCGTATACGATGGCGTTGAACATCATACCCTATTCCACTTCCATGCTTTTGAACCGGGCTGCTCTGTATCTGGAAGAGAATCTTACCGATAAGGCATACGTGGACTATTGCAATGTCATCGATCTCCTGCCCGAAAATATCGAAGCGCGCCTGTTCCGTGCATACATCTATATGCAGAAGCGGCAGTATCAGGAAGCGCGCATTGATTATAATGTGGTCTTGGACAAGGACGCGAAGAACCGGACCGCACTTCTGGGAATGGTTGTGCTCGATGAAA
The DNA here is from genome assembly GCF_030373775.1 of Bacteroides gallinaceum. Classification (NCBI taxonomy): domain Bacteria; kingdom Pseudomonadati; phylum Bacteroidota; class Bacteroidia; order Bacteroidales; family Bacteroidaceae; genus Bacteroides; species Bacteroides gallinaceum. Next base: position 22,897 of record NZ_JAUDEN010000005.1, read on the forward strand.
AGGAGGGAAGGTATATTTCGGCCATCAACCGGCTGAACCTGCTTATACAGAATACTCCCGATGACGTGGCACTTTATAAGATGCGTGCCAATCTGGAATGGGAGCAGCAGCATTGGGATATGGCCATGCTCGATCTGGAAAAGGCGATGAAGCTTGCTCCCCGTGATGTGGAGATCCGGCTGATGCGTGGTGACATTTATCTGGAAATGAACAGAAAAGAAAAGGCTAAAGAGGCTTATGAAGAGGCGGTTGCACTGGGGGCTTCGCAGGCGGAAGTGCATTTGCGCCTGGAAAAATGCAGATGATACAAATTTTAAAAAAACTTCATCTTAATTTGTGCTTTTTAAATTTTTTGTTATCTTTGCTGCATAAAGAAGTGTAAAGTATGAAACTACGTTTACTCGTGAAGTTGGGTGTAGCACTTTCCGTCATTTTATTCTGCATCGGAATCGGCTTTTACGGATTTGCCAGACTGAGTGTGGCTGACAAGAATCAGGGGGCTGATTTGCTTGAGTATGTTCCGGCTGATTGTTATGGCCTTTTTGAAATAGACAATATAGACTTTTTCTTGCACGGATTTTCTGATATGGCCTATGCCGCCCAGCTGGATACGCTGCATCGGACGGGGCTTGTGGCTGATGTGCTGAACGATCTGAACAATTACTCTTCTTCTGCCGCGCATGGGCTGAGCAATCGGATGAACCATCTGCTCGTGAGTTTCCATACTCCCGGCAAACCGGACGTAGTGGCGTATTTTCATGCCGGGAAAGAAGAGAAAAGGCAGCTGGTCGAAGCTGTCCGCCGGAAATACAATGTGAACTTTGTGTCGAAGGAGGAAACTTACAGAGGAGAAAAGATTGAAGTTTTTCCGATGGATCCTGCGCACTACCTGTCTGTGTATGAGGAGGGCGGAGTGCTGGCTGTCAGTTACCAGAAGAATCTGATCGAGCGGGTGATTGACGCGAAAAAAGACGGTGCCTCGCTGCGGAACGATGCGGTGTTTTCTTCCATTCATCAGCCGAAGTCAGTCAATCATCTGACAATTTATGGGCGCACTGCCTCCCTTCCTTTCTTTGTTGACGGACATCCATGCTGGAGCGAGTTTGATGTAAACATGAACAGCGAGGTCTTTTATCTGAGCGGGGCAATGTACATGCCCGATTCCTGCATGCAGACGATAGAGGAGCGGCTGGATAAGGTGCAGCCTGTGGTGGAGAAAGACAGCCTGCTGATTGTTTCCGGGCCGGAGAAAGTTGATTCTTGCATCTCTTCGGTGATAGCCTCGCCTTTCCATTCGTTGTTTGATGAGTGTACGGCAAACCTTTCGCGCGACGCTTCATACATAATGGTTGCCGACATGGACAAGATCGCGAAGCATCCCGAACAGTATGCTTCCTTTCTGCCAGGCTTTCTTTTGCGTCATCCCGACCTTTTCCGGTCATTTATTCTTTCCGTTCAGATAAAAAAGGTAAAGAATCATTTCTCCCATATTTTTGTCTTTACCTATAAGGATTAGTCCGCCCCCGCTTATCTCAGCCTGTTCTTTTGGAAGTGCGGTCCGGCCTTGAAATGGAAGTAGAAGAGAGAAACCACTGTAAGGGCGGCGCCGAAGAGGTAGGCTACCCGGAACGTGGAGATTTCTGCAATGTATCCTCCGGCAAGCATGCCGATTCCCAGGCCTACGTCCCATGATGTCAGGTAAGTGCTTGTGGCTGTTCCGCGCTGGCTGTTTGGAGCAAGGTTCACAAACAAGGTGTTGTAAGCCGGAAACATGGTTCCGAAACCTACTCCAAGCAGAAGTGCGACAAGAAAGAACAGGGCGGTTGCGATGCTGATGTTCCAGTCGACGAGCCATCCGCAAGCGGTCAGGATGAAGTAGCAGAAGCTAACCAGATAAAGTCCGGCTGCTATCACCTGCGTGATCATTCCTTTGTCGACCAGTCTTCCGCTGAACAGGCGGCTGATTGCCATCCCGACAGCCATCAGTGTGAAGAAGAATCCCGTTTCTGCGGTGATTCCAATCTGGCGTGCATACATGGCTACGTAGTTGGTTGTCATTCCGTAGGGAATGGAGAGGAGCAGAAGGCTGAATCCGGCCGGAATACCCTTGAGAAGAATAAAGCGGTCGAGCGAAACCGGAGCGCGCTTTACAGGAGCCTTGTAGGGAGTCTTTACCGCACATGCCGAAAAGAATCCGAGCAGGCATGAGCCGAGCGCATAGCTGAATATGGTGGTATAGGATGCCCCTCCGCTGTGCAGGAAGAGTCCGAACATCGGTCCGATGGACATGGCTATGTTGTTTGCCAGCCCGTAATAGCCCAGTCCTTCGCCTCGTCTGGAAGAAGGCATGATGTCAATCACCACCGTGTTTCCGCCTACGGTGACCATTCCGAACGAGAAGCCGTGAATGACGCGGAATATGATGAATAATGTCAGCATGCCGGCAATCATGTATCCTGCGAAAATCAGCGTAAACGTGAAGTAGGCGAGTAGGTAGAGGGGCTTGCGCGCAAAAGTGTCGAGCAGGTATCCCGAGAATGGGCGGATGCAGAGCGAGGAGATGGTGTAGCACGACAGTACGATTCCGATAGTGGTGTTGGATGCCTGAAAGATTTCCGAAAGATAGAACGGAAGCACCGGAACCAGCAGCCAGAATCCGAAGTAGAGCAGAAAATTGGCTGCCAGGATAAAGCAGTAGCTGGGAGTTGCGAGCCTGTCTTTTTTCATGGCCTGGGAGTTTTTGTTGCGCTATAGAGGCCACAGAAACAAGGAGGATATATCCCGCACCTGTTTCTGTGGCCTCTGTTGTGCTGTATGTGGAAACCTTAGTTTGCCGATTCGAATTCTTCGAGGAAGCGGGTGTCGTTTTCCGAGAACATGCGCAAGTCCTTCACTTTGTATTTCAGGTTGGTGATGCGTTCCACACCCATGCCGAACGCATAGCCGGAATATACCTTGCTGTCTATTCCGCAGGCGTCAAGCACGGCCGGGTCTACCATGCCGCATCCCAGGATTTCCACCCATCCGGTATATTTGCAGAACGGACATCCTTCGCCGCCGCAGATGTGGCAGCTGATATCCATCTCCGCGCTCGGTTCGGTGAACGGGAAGTAGGACGGACGGAGGCGTATTCTTGTCTGCGGGCCGAACATTTCCTGGGCGAACTGCAGAAGCACCTGCTTCAGGTCGGTGAACGATACGTTCTTGTCGACGTACAGCCCTTCAATCTGGTGGAAGAAGCAGTGGGCGCGGTAGCTGATCGCCTCGTTGCGGTATACGCGTCCCGGGCAGATGACACGGATAGGGGGCTGGGTCTTTTCCATCACGCGGGCCTGCACGCTGCTTGTGTGCGTGCGGAGAATGATGTTTTTGGTCACGTCGTCTGCGTTCGACTCAACGAAAAACGTGTCCTGCATGTCGCGTGCCGGATGGTCGGCCGCAAAGTTCAGCATTGTGAATACGTGCATGTCGTCTTCCACTTCCGGGCCTTCGGCGATGGTGAATCCCATCCGTCCGAATATGTCGATGATTTCATTCCTTACGATGGAAAGCGGGTGGCGCGTTCCCAGTCCGACGGGGTAGGCGGTGCGGCTCAAGTCAATGCCTTCAGTGTCATTGTCCTGGTTGTCGAACATTTCTTTCAGGGCCGCGATGCGTTCCTGCGTGCGGTTCTTCAGTTCGTTCAGTTTCATGCCCACTTCTTTCTTCTGTTCGGCGGGCACGCTGCGGAAATCCGCCATCAGCGCATTGATCGCCCCTTTCTTGCTTAAGTATTTGATGCGAAGAGCTTCGAGTTCTTCAGCGTTGCTGGCAGTCATGCCTTCTACTTCATGAAGCAGTTCTTCTATTTTTGCTAACATAGTTCTTGCTATTATTATTTTGCTGAGTGCAAAGGTAGTAATAAAAAAGAAAAGTCCTATTTTATTTTACACCGAAACGAAAAAAAAGGTATTTTTGCACCCAACATTTGAGTATAGTAAATGAAAACATTGATTTTCGGGTGTTGTTTGGTGATACTGATGGCATCCTGCCAAGGTGGCAAGAAGAAAGCCGGTCCTTTTGAAACTTTGACTGAGCAGATTGATTCTTTGACTATGGTGCCTGATTCGGTTCAGGACACGCTTGTGGTTGCGGAGGAAGAAGTTCCGGCGTCGGCTGATGAGAGTTTCGCCGATTTTTTCTATAACTTCGCTTCGGAGCCTAAGTTCCAGAAGTCGCGTGTGGTTTTTCCTTTTTCGTTTTACAAGGGAGAAGAAGTGGTGCGTATCCAGCGCAAAGAATGGAAATACGATCCGCTCTTCAGCAAAGAGCAGGCCTATACCGTGCTTTTCGATTCGGAAGAAGACATGGAGGTGGAGAAGGACACGAGCTTGCGGAGCGTGCAGGTCGACTGGATTTATCTGCATGAAGGAAAGATCAAGCGCTATTATTTTGAGCGCAAGCGGAGTTCGTGGTTTCTTGAGGCGATAAATATTGAGCGGCTGGCGCAAGAAGAAGACGGGAAGGAAGATTTCTTTGCTTTCTACAAGAAGTTCTCGTGCGATTCGGTGTTCCAGAGCGAACGCCTGTCCAGTCCGCTGGCTTTCGTTACGGTCGATCCGGAAGACGAGTTCCAGATTCTGGAAACCACGCTCGATGAGGGGCAGTGGTTCGCTTTCCGTCCGCCGATGATGAAAGAACGGTTGACTAATGTGCATTACGGCCAGCCCGAGCAGAAAAATGCAGACCGCAAGATAATGGAATTCAAGGGTTTCGGAAACGGATTCAACAACACGCTGCATTTTTCGCGGAGAAACGGGCTGTGGCGTCTGGTAAAGTTTGAAGATTTAAGCGATTGATTGTATGACTGAATATACAGACTATTCCCTGCTTGCTCACAACACGTTCGGAATGGACGTGAAGGCGGCGCGTTTCATTGAGTATAAGTCGGAAGAAGAGTTGTGCGCCTTCCTTTCTTCGGGAGGGCTTCGGCTTCCCTTTTTGCATATCGGAAGCGGAAGCAACCTGCTGTTCCTCTCAGACTATCCCGGATTGATCCTGCATTCGGCCGTGAGGGGGATCGAAACGGTGGCTGAAACCGGGGAATGGATCGAACTTCGCGCAGGCTCGGGCGTTGTGTGGGACGATTTTGTTGCCTATACGGTGGAGCGCGGATGGTATGGAGCCGAGAACCTGTCGCTGATACCCGGTGAGGTGGGAGCTTCGGCGGTGCAGAACATCGGCGCATACGGAGCCGAGGCGAAAGACCTGATCGTATCGGTAGACACGGTTGAGGCCGGAACGGGAAAGAAGTGCCGTTTCTCCAATGCGGAATGCCGCTACGCTTATCGCGAGAGCATCTTCAAGAAAGAGCTGAAAGGGCAGTATTTTGTGACGGGGGTGACTTATCGCCTGAGCAAGCGTCCCGTGTTTCGTCTTGATTACGGCAACGTGCGCGCCGAGCTGGAGAAAGAAGGCGCCGTGCCGACTCTTGCTAACGTGCGCCGGGTGATCATTTCAATCCGGAAGAACAAGCTCCCCGATCCGGAGGTCATGGGAAACGCCGGAAGCTTTTTCATGAATCCGGTCATTCCGCGGAGCCAGTTTGAACGCTTGCGCGGGGAATACCCCGACATGCCTTCCTATCCTCTGGAGGGAGAGCGTGTGAAGGTGCCGGCCGGATGGCTGATAGACCGGTGCGGGTGGAAAGGCAAGTCTTTGGGACCTGCCGCCGTACACGACCGCCAGGCCTTGGTGCTTGTCAACCGGGGAGGGGCTACGGGGCGCGATGTGCTCCGGCTGGCCGGTGAAGTGGTCCGTTCGGTACAGGAAAAGTTCGGCATAGCGATTTCGCCCGAGGTGAATGTGATAGAATAAGATTCAGATTAACAGAACAGGATGGACATGAAGATTACGATATTGGGAAGCGGAACTTCTACGGGAGTTCCCCAAGTGGGATGCACGTGTGAGGTGTGCAGAAGCACGGACGCGAGGGACAACCGCCTGCGCTGTTCCGGCCTGGTAGAGGCGGACGGCGTGCGCATTCTCATCGACTGCGGTCCGGATTTCCGCCAGCAGATGCTCCGGCTGGACGATTACCGTCCGATCGACGGGGTGCTGATAACGCACGAGCATTACGATCATGTGGGCGGACTTGACGATCTGCGCCCTTTCTGCCATTTCCGTGACATTCCGGTCTATGCCGAGAGCGATACCGCCGAACGTCTGAAAAGGCGCATTCCTTACTGCTTTACGGAGCATCTCTATCCGGGCGTGCCGCACATTCCGCTGGAAAAGATCGCGGAGGGCGTTCCCTTCACGGTCAGCAACATGCAGGGCAACTCGGTGGAGGTGGTGCCTTTCCGCGTGATGCACGGCCCTTTGCCTATCATGGGATACCGTATCGGTCCGATGGCGTGGATTACGGACATGCTTTCCATGCCCGACACTTCGTATGCCTGTTTGCAGCATTTGGACTGTCTGGTGATGAACGCCCTGCGCATCGAGCCGCACTGGACGCACCAGTCGCTTTCGGAAGCCCTTGCGCAGGCCGCACGAATCGGGGCGGGCCGCACGTGGCTTATCCACATGAGCCATCAGATAGGCCTTCATGCGGAGGTTGAAAAGTCGCTTCCTGCCAATGTGCATCTTGCTTACGACGGACTGGAACTGCATTGCAATATGTAAGCAGAAAGCCTCTTTTGCTTTCCGCACCGCGACGCGCTTTTCGCTTTCTGGAGATGTTTTCTTAAAGAAATATAATCGGAACCCCGTTCATACGCCTTGTGAAGGGGCGGTTCCGGACTGGCCGGGAGGATTGGGGCGTATAAGCGTGTGAAAATAACGGCTTGTTTTGATAAAAGTTTCCCGTCATCTTTGTCCGGATGACCTTATATGTGGCGGAAAATGTCCCGTCATCTTTTCAGATCCTGCTTTTTATCCTTCTTTTTTGTCCGGAATGTTTCAGAATGGCGAGGTTTTCGGATTGTCCGAATGTTTGCCTATGGCGCATTTCCCTCTCGAAACAGGGCGGACGAAAAGCTTTTCCTTCCGTTTTGACATGCAGAACCGGTTTGTTCGGACATGCCGGTCGTTTGTCTTTTCTCGTCTTTCCCGAATTTCTCTTCCCGTTGCTTCTGTCTGAATGCGGGCGATTCTCAGGCCTTTGAAATGGCAAAATGGCATTTTGTCAAGATGACGTTTCCCGCTTTTTTCAAAAATTTTGATATTTTGTCGTTCCTTTTGCTTATCTTTGTTAAACGGATAAATTGCTGAATTTAAAGAAACAAAGCTATGAAAACAAACGTTCGTTTAGGGCTGGTTCTGCTGGTACCAGTCTTTGCAATGGGCATGGCGGCATGCAAGGATGACGAAGGGGCATCCGAACCGCAATTCATTGAAAATGCAAGGCTGATGGAGGAGGGACAGACGCTTTCTCCGGGCGAAACCGTGCATCTTTTGGGTGACGGCTATCTGGATACCGATGATGTGATGCTGGAGTTTTATTGGGACCTGAACGAGCCGGGTTTTCCGGAAGGTTACATCAAGGGTTACAGGGCCGAAATCATGGAGTCGGCTTCGGACGGCATCTCTATCCGTCTGCCTTACCGGAAGCCCGAATCGCGGGTGGAGGTGCTGGTGATGCGCAGCGGAGAAATGATGCATGTGGGGAAATTGTACGTGGAAGACGGTGCTACTCCTGAAGAAGCCCGGCTGTATGGCATTACCCGTGGTGGAGGCACGGCGGAATGCATGTGGAACGCAAAGCCGGAAACGCGGTGGACGCTTGACGGATGTCCGGACTTTCATTCCGCCGTGTCCTGCTGGGAGTGCTATGGCCTGTGCGGACTGAGCGAAATCGGAGGGATGCAGTGTCCCGTCTTTTTCGACTTCTGCACCTCGGAATGGAAAAGGTTGGGCGGATATCCTACGCTTGCCTTGTTTGCCTCTCCGTCAGGAGTAGGTGCGCTTCATGCCGTTGACGGGGAGGATTATACGCTTGAGATCATCTCTGACCATCTGGAGCGGAATGATTATGTTTCAACCTCTTCGCGCGATATTATGCCGGCACCGCTATATAAATATCCGTTGCCGGAAGGTTTGGAAGCGGAAATGTTCGGCGATTATCCCGGTGCCTATACGGGAACGGAAAGTCTGCTGTTTTCCGCAAATAATGGGAACGGAAAATGGACTCCTGTGGTATATGGCATCTATAGCGGATTCCATGCGCTTGGCGATGTGGAGGCTGAAGGACTGATACCTTTCTCCTTTATGGATAAGGACAATGAATGGCAGTGCGGATATATCGTGGTCCGTGCCGGTGTGAGCGGGATGTATCTGCTGGAAGAGAACGGCGAGCCTGCTTTCGACGAGCCGTGTTCCACGTTTGCCGGCCGTGCCCTGTCGGTGTCTGCCAATTACGACCGTCCGGGAACCTTGACCGTTCTTTTTGAAACCGGCGGTACCGGTCGCAAGATCATGGAGTTTTCATTGGATGGAAAGGTCTGGAAATCTGTGGACGAGGAGGGATGCGCTTATGATGAGATCGTATGGACGAACTGATCTGTCTGCTTGGTAAAGTCTGTCGTTTTTCTTCTGTTTTATTGCCTGCCGGGTGTGTATCATCCGGCTCTCATGCTTTCTGATTGTTTGAGTGGAATGCAGATGTAGGACATTTTGTTTAGTTTAGTTAATAAAAACAGACAATATAATCCTTTTTTTTGTCTGCTTAGCATTCGTAAACATCTGTTTGGTATATAATGCATAATTATGCTTTTTTTAATTAAACGAATGACGCTACATTTGCCATGAAACTTAAAAACATTATGTATGAGAACGAAAAATCTTTTTGTATGGATACTGCTTGTGCTAACGGCGGTGTCTTGTAAGAATGATGATGAACCTGGACTTCCCGGTGGAGGGGATAATCTGGCAAAGCTCGGTCAAATAGCAATGGTAACGGAAGATATCGGTGACTGGGATAAGGCTTATCTGACTCCCGACGGGTATTTTTTGTATCGTGACGGAATCTCTGCTCCGGCAGCGCGCGAAGGCGAAACAGACGATAAATATGATTGTCTGAGTTATATGTCGTTGGATAAAAAGACAAAAGTGAATATTCTTTTGTCAAAAGACGACAAACTTCCTGCGCAGATTGTATTTGAAGATAAGACTTCTCTGTATTTCAGTTATTTGGATGATGAGCCGGAAGAAGAAACCGTTCTGGAATTGGTTTATGACGGAGGCGGAAAGATGGAAAAGATCGGCAACTACAGATACAGTTATGCTGAATGGGAAACCATTAAGACTCAGTATGCGGGTGAAGATATCCTGATGCAGGCTCTGTCTTATTTTAATTTCCTGGTTAAGGAAAGCGGATGTACTTCATCTTCTATCGTTGGATTGACCGAAACATTCGACGACGTGCTCAGTCTGGAAATCAGCTTGGATGTGGATATAGACGTTTTGGCTCTTGAAAAGGACGATGAAGGTTTTGTCTTCGTCAGTGACATAAATGTTGTGTTTGATGTCGTGGTTGAGAAGGTCTTTTCAGAACTGGCTTTATGGACAGGTGAGGCCAGCTTTAAGGTCGGCGGATCTTCATGTACGTTGAAAGGGTCTATCTGGTGTGCATCGCAGACATTTGGAGATTATGGAGTATATGGTATTGTGTGTGATACGGACAAGTCAAAACTGAAGATTGATGCAAATCCTGAATTCTCAGGTACAGGCATCCAGACGGATAAGGAATTTGAAGTTGATTTCAGAGGACTGCAGCCGCGCACCACTTATTATTATCGGGCTTATTATAAGTTCAACAGCTCCGATCACGGTAATTTGAAATTCGTGGACAATGTTGAGGTTTCTTCAGACGGACAGGTCGGATACGATACGGTCATCAAAGAATTTACTACAGGCGATAATATCTTGAATGTGGATGTAGTGATGTGTATGGATGTGACCGGCAGTATGAGCGGACTGATTAATACGGTAAAGAAAAATGCCCTGAATTTTTATGACATATTTGAGAAAGCTTGCGTTGAATCAAACATCATATTGTCTTCGTTGAATACCCAGGTTATTGCTTTCCGTGACAAGAATGAGGATAAAGACTGGCTGTTGAAATCGGATGTGTATGCCATGCCTGATGACAGGGAGCTGTTCAGCGGATTTGTCAATGGACTGAGAGCTACAGGTGGAGGTGATATCCCGGAAAGTGGTCTGGAAGCGCTGGATACTGCTTTTTCAAGGGACGATTGGGGCAAAGACGACGGCTATCATCGTCAGGTGGTCATTTTGTGGACAGATGCGCCTTATTTGACTGGTTCCAGCTATACGGACTTGACCTTGGAAAATGTGCAGCTCAAATGGGACAGCATGCCTTCCGGACGCCGCTTGGTATTGTTCGCTCCAAACGGGACTCAGTCCAATGGAGGCAGCTGGAGTGATCTGGACAGTTGGATCAATGTGATGCATCTGACAGATACGTCTACCGGATTTGAAAATATCGATTACGTAATTGACAACATTATCGGTGAATTGACCGGTAAAGGTAAAACAGAACTGAGCCGGGTACAGCCTTCTTCGGTAACCACCGTATTCACTCCGAACTATTAAAAACAAATGCCTTGTTCCGGAACAGCCGACATGCTTGGCGTTTGATGGCAAAAGTATGGTGGGCTGTTCTGTGGCAATGGACATAAATTCAAAAAGCTCTATCATTCTCCGGAAAGGGGAAGGTAGAGCTTTTTGATATTAACGTGAGTCCGACGGATTCAGAGCGTTTAAATTTTGCTCTGCCTCGGTTTGAGAATTGTATTCGAGGATGTTTATCCATTTTTACGGGGATGACAGCAGGGAAACCGACCGGAAACAAACTCAAAAGGAGCGGATAAAAATACTTAGAAACTGTTTTGAATTTCTCCAAAAAGTTTTTCTTGGCTTGATGTGTTCGTTTTCGTGTGTGCTTTGGGCTATTTTTGGGTCTTTTCTGCTTCTGTTCTTCGTCAGATAGCCCGCTATCTTCCTCATCACACAAACGGAAATGCCTCAAAAACTCATCCCAAATCAGCACACGATAAATTCAAAACAGTTTCTTAACCGGAAAATTTAAACGACAGGCTCTTCATTTTGCGCACCTGCTTAAATGGAAATCCTATGGTGTCGCTGTCAGGCGGTCTGCTCTTTTTCCAATTCCAGTGCTTTGGGGAAAATGATGTTGTTTTCCAAATGGATGTGTTCGTGCAATGCCTCCTCAAATTGCTTCAATTGCTGCAATGCCAGCCGGAAGCTGGCACATGCGTCTTCAGGAGCGGTGAATCCGTTGGTTAGGGAAGAGATTCTTTCAAAACGTTCTCCTTCGTGGCTATGTTCATCTTCCATCACTTTGATGGGGTGCAGGATGGTGCCGCAATGAAATTTGGCTACTTTCACGCCTTCTTCTTTGGCCTGGAACATCCCGTAAATGTAAGGGAACAGAACATTCTCTTCTTTTGACAAATGATTTTCCAAATCACGGAGCGAGTCGCGGAACAGTGTCTGGACTTGCAGCAACTCCGGATGATTCTTCGCATGCACTTCGGTTACTTTGGCCAATAAGGCTTCTGTTTGCGGGCCTTTGGCACGGATTCCCCGGTGGTGAATCTTCAATACGTAGTCTATTAATAAGTCGATGAGCCATCCGGGAAAGTCGGGAGCATTGCCGTTCGCATTCTCCTGCAATTCGTTTAGTTCACGCGCCACAGCTTCGGGATCAAGGTTGCGGTTCCGGCAGGCTTCCGCAAACGGAATATGGCCATGGCAGCAAAAATCAATGCGGTAGCGGGAAAACACTTTGGCAGCATCAAAGTTGCCGGCTACAATTTGTCCGACAGTGTATGAATTGTAATTTTTCTGTTTCATAATCTTTTGTTTATTCGTTTATTAATCCAAATTTTTTCATGTCACGTTCTGCAGTGCCGATGCCCCTTATTCCAAAGTTGTCGGCCAGTATCTTCGTTACATTGGGCGAGAGGAATGCAGGCAAGGTGGGACCGAGATGAATCTCTTTTATTCCCAAACTGAGCAACGCCAGCAATACGATCACCGCTTTCTGTTCATACCATGCGATATTGTAAACAATGGGCAGTTCATTGATGTCATGCAGCCCGAACACTTCTTTCAGCTTGAGGGCGATGACTGCCAATGAATAGCTGTCGTTGCACTGTCCTGCATCCAAAACGCGCGGAATGCCATTAATGTCACCTAACGCCAGTTTGTTATAACGGTATTTAGCGCATCCCGCAGTCAAAATGACCGTGTCTTTGGGGAGCATCTCGGCAAAAGCGGTGTAGTAGTCACGGCCGCGCATACGTCCGTCACAGCCTGCCATGACGATGAACTTACGGATGGCTCCGCTCTTTACGGCTTCTGCCACCTTGTCTGCCAGTTGCAGCACTTGATTGTGGGCAAAGCCGCCGATGATTTCTCCGTGTTCTATTTCTGTCGGTGCGGCGCATCGTTTGGCTGCTTCTATAATTTCAGTATAATCCTTATGTCCTTTCTCGTCTGCTGCAATATGCTTGCAGCCGGGATATCCGGTAGAATTGGTGGTAAACATGCGTTCTTTGTAAGTGGCGTTGGGCAGAGGAGGAACGATGCAGTTGGTTGTGAATAGGATGGGACCATTGAATGAGGTGAACTCTTCGCGTTGTTTCCACCATGCATTTCCGTAGTTTCCGGCAAAGTGTGTATATTTCTTGAATGCCGGATAGTAATGTGCAGGAAGCATTTCACCATGAGTATATACGTCTACACCGCTGTTTTTGGTCTGTTCCAGCAGTTCCTCCAGGTCATGCAGGTCATGTCCGCTTATCAGAATGCCGGGCCGGGTACCTGCTCCGATGTTTACGCGGGTAATTTCCGGATTGCCGTAGCTGGAAGTATTTGCCTTGTCGAGCAAAGCCATTGTTTGCACGCCTGTTTCACCTGTTTTCAAAGCTAATGCAGTCAGCTCATCCGCCGATAAAGATTTTGTGGTGAGCTGTGCGATGGTATGCTGCATGAAACGATGGATGCTTTCGTCATTGTGTCCTAACCTCATGGCATGTTCCAGATAAGCAGCCATTCCTTTTAGACCATACATAATCAGTTCCTTTAACGAGCGCAGGTCTTCGTTTGTTTCGCGCAACACTCCGACGGTTGCAGCTTTTGTATCGTATTCATCGCGGTCACCTTTCCAGTTCAATTCGTCAGCTTCCGGCAGAGGAATGTTTTTGGACGAAGCCCGATGTTTGAGTTCATCACGTATTGCCAGGCCTTTGCCGATGCGTTTCACGATGCTTTCGTCATCGAAATTGGCATTGGTAATGGTGCAGAACAAGGCATCTGCAATGAAATTGTCTACATTTTCTTCAACGGGAAGAGCATATTGGCGCAGTTGGTCCGCCACAACAGAAATTCCCCGCACAACAAAGAGTAATAAATCCATATTGCGTGCTGTAGTTGCATTCTTTCCGCAAACGCCTTTTAAGGTGCAACCGAAACCTTTGGCTGTTTCCTGGCACTGGAAACAAAACATGTTATTCTCCATATCTTTCTCTTTTTAATGATTTCTATTACTTTTGTGCAAAAGTAGACGGTTTCCGTCTTTTAAACTGTACCATATGTTACAGCGCGTACAAACAACAGTTAAAAGAAAGCAGGATGGAACTGACGGGATTATTGCAGGTTGCCCCTTTTCAGGGAATGAAAGAAGAAGAACTGATTGCTTTTCTATTCGGCGTTCCGAATAGCTTGAAGCACTTTGAGACGGGTGATGTCATCGCCCGGCAAGGCAGCTTATGCAAAGGGCTGTACATTCTTGCCTCGGGAAGTGTGCGGGCGGGGATGATAAATGATGAAGGAAAAGAACTGACGGTAGAAGAAATTGACGCTCCCAACTTGCTGGCCTCAGGCTTTATTTTTGCTACAGAAAATCGCTTTCCTGTCAATGTAGAGGCTGTAGAGCCTTGTGAGGTTTTTATAATAGGAAAAGAACGTTTCCTGGAATTTATGCACTTGCATCCGTTGATGATGCAGAATTTTTTGAAGGATATTTCGGACCGGAGTGTTTTTCTAAGCAGGAAACTGAATGAGTTTGCTTTGTTGAATCTAAAGGCTCGTCTGTTGAAATACCTGGAAACGCATCCTGCGATCCATAATCAGCAGGAAGTGGCTCAGAAGCTGGGAGTTACCCGTCCGTCGTTGGCCAGGGCATTGTCTGAGCTGGCAAATGAGGGAAGGATAAAGAAATAATAGGGATTACGGATTGCCTTTGCTCGGCTAAATATAGATGGGACGCAAAGGCATGAAGTTCATCTCCTTGCATCCCTATGCTTCTATTTTCCGCTTGCTCCTTTCAGCGATTCCCTGCAGATTCCGTTCAGTCCGCATTCGGCGCATTTGGGATTGCGTGCCGTGCAGACATAGCGTCCGTGGAGTATCAGCCAGTGGTGGGCGGTGGGTACAATCGCTTCGGGCAGGTATTTCATCAGGTATTTTTCGGTGGCGAGCGGTGTCGTGCAGCTTTTGGGCACCAGGCCGATGCGGTGGCTTACGCGGAACACATGGGTGTCTACCGCCATGGCTGCCTTGTGGAACACCACGCTCTGAATGACATTTGCCGTTTTCCGTCCCACTCCGGGCAGCTTCACCAGTTCTTCGAGCGTGTCGGGAACCTGGCTCCGGAAGTCTTTCACCAGCATCTGAGCCATGCCTACCAGATGCTTCGCCTTGTTGTTGGGGTAGCTTACGCTTTTGATGTATTCAAAAACTACTTCCGGTGTTGTGGCAGCAAGCGCTTCCGGAGTAGGGAAGTCGCGGAAGAGCGGAGGGGTAATCATGTTCACCCGCTTGTCGGTGCATTGTGCGCTCAGAATAACGGCAATGAGCAGTTGGAACGGGTCTTCGTAATGCAGTTCCGTTTCTGCCACGGGCATCGCCGCGTTGAAGTATTCGATAACTTTCTGATACAGGTCTTTCTTTGTCATATCTCAATACCATTTTTTGCGTCGGAAATAAAAATAAAGTCCTGTGCCCAGCAGAAGCATCAGCAGCCAGGCAAACAGGTAGCCGAACTTCCAGTCGAGTTCGGGCATGAAGCTGAAGTTCATCCCCCATATTCCGGCGAGGAAAGTCAGCGGAATGAAGATGGTGGAAACGATAGTGAGCTGCTTCATGATATTGTTCATCTGCTGGTCGTTGTTCGACATGTAGAGGTCGAGCAGGGAAGAAATCATGTCGCGGCATCCTTCGAGTGTCTGTAACACGAATTGCAGATGATCGTTCACGTCGCTGTAGAACGGGCGGCTTGCCTTGTGGATCAGGTTGTTTTCTGTATGGAAAAGTTTGCTGAACTGCTCTTTCAGCGGGAGGATGCTTCGCTTGACGAGGCGGAAATTGCGCCGGTACTGCTGGATTTCGTCGATGCCGGGACTGGTGTCGGTCGGCGACAGCAGGCGTTCCTCCAGATCCTCCAGTTCGTCTTCCATTTTGGAGATGATCGACATGAAGCTTGCCATCACGCTGTTCAGCATTACGCTCATCAGGAAGTCCGATTGCCGGTTGCGGATTCTCAGCACATTGTTGTTGATGGCCGTATTGATTTCATTGAAAAAGTCCGTATCCTTTTCGAGAAATGTCAGCACAAAGTTTTCGCCTTGTATGATGCAGAACTGTTGCGGTGTGTATTCGTTTTCTTCGTTGGGCGAGAGCTGCTTCAGGAGCACCACATTGTAGGTGTCATGTTCTTCGATCTTTGTGAGGTGTCTTGAGTTCAGTATGTCCTGTACGGTGAGAAAATCCACATGGAAGTGGTTGCACACATCGCGGACGATACCGGTGTTTTCCAGACCGTGTATCTGAATCCAGTTGATGGCTTCGTCACGCATGTGGGGCAGGATGTCTTCCAGCTCTTTTCCTGTGACGGTCTGGATATCCTTCGCACTGTAGCTGCACAGGTGCAGATGTGTGGGAGTGCGGCTTTCGCCGATATAGTTCAGTTCTTCGCTCAGCAAATTGTTCTTTGCCATAATCTGTCCGTGTTTGGTATGCCTGCAAAGATAATATAAAAAAGCGAGATGCTGAGCAATTCGCCGAAATATGAGTGAGGGCTAATGATTTAGAGGATTCTCTTTAAACTTGCTCCTAATCCGGTATCCGGTATTCATTGGGCGTACATCCGACCGCTTTCTTGAATGCCCGGCTGAAATACTGCGGGTACTGGTATCCCAAAGCGTATGCTATTTCACTCACCGACTTGCTTGATGCCAGCAGCAAGTCTTTTGCCGTGTCCATGATTTTCTGCTGCACATACTCTTGCGCTGATTTCCCTGTTTCTTTCTTTATCAAGTCACCGAAATAATTAGGAGATAGATGCAGCTGGTCGGCGCACCATGCCACTGTAGGCGTTCCCAGGCTTTTAGGTTTGTCTGATATGAAATAATCGTCCAAAAGCTCCTCGAAACGTTTCAGAATGTCTTTGTTGGCACGTTTGCGTGTAATGAACTGGCGGTCGTAAAAACGGGTGCAGTAATTCAGCAGCAGTTCGATGGCCGAGGCTATAATGGCATTGCTGTGCCGGTCTGTCCCGTTTTTTATTTCGTCATCAATCTTTTTCAGACAGTCGATGATCGTGTCCCGTTCCTGTAAAGAGAGATGCAGGGCTTCGCTTACATTATAAGAAAAAAACGTATAGTCTTTGATGTGACTCCCAAGCGGGGTATTCCTCAGCAAATCCGGACTGAAATAGAGGCACCAGCCTTTAGCCTGATAGGTGGAGCCGTCGGCGGGATAGCCGAAAACCTGCCCCGGAGCGACGAATACGAGCGTATTTTCCTGATAGTCGTATTCTCCGCGGCCGTATTTCAAATAATCGGCGCATCTTACGTCTTTCAGAAAAATGACATAAATCCCGAAATTCTTTCGGCAGTTCGGTATCGGGCGTGTGATTTGTGAGCCTTCAAGTACATTCACCAGCGGATGCCGGCTTTCAAGCCCCCAATGCTCGTCGTAATCGCTGACCGTAGGTATGTTTACAATCTTATCCATCGCTTTTCTTCTTATTGCTGCAAAAGTAGCATATTTTCAGAATAATCCTTTGCTTTCAGTAAATGTTATACGCCAATCTGTAATTTGGATAGGTTGTTTCTGTCAGGAGGGCGGTAAATTTGCATCGTATTTGGAAAGAAGCAGGCTTAATAGTGTATGAACCGTATAACCATAAATAACACTTAACTCCGATTGAACATGAAAAAGTTTCTTATTATTCCGCTTTTATTCCTTTCTGTGACCGCTATGGCGGCCTGTTCTCCCAGTGACACTCCTGAAACGGGGACGGAACAGCCGGCAAATCCCGAACAGCCGGGAGGCGAAGACGCGCCCGATGAACCGGATAGTCCGGATGAACCGGTCCGGACGAAGACGCTTGTCGCTTATTTTTCCGCTCAGGGGCATACACAGGCAGTGGCCGAACGTATAGCCGAAGTGTTGGGTGCCGACATCTTCCGTATAGAGGCTGCAGAGCCGTACGCAGAAAATCCCTATGACGACAGCAACCGTATCCAGAATGAGGCATACAACGGCCTGCGTCCTGGAGTGGGCAACTTGCCCGATACGGAAACCGTTGCCGCCTACGACACGCTTTTTGTCGGTTCGCCCTGCTGGTGGCATCAGCCGGCTATGGTGGTCTGCACTTTTCTCGAATCGTATGATCTGAAAGGCAAGGTTGTGGTGCCGTTCTTCACTTACGGTGCGACAACTTATCTGAATGAGTCGATGCAGACGATTTACCGTGTAACGCCCGAATCGGAACATCTGCCTGCCACATTGCCCGAAGACCTCGATCCCGACAATATCCGTGAGCCTCAGAGCGATGATGCGGGCATCCCGATGCCGGGCAACGCCAGTGGGGTGGAACGTTGGTTGCACGAGCTGGGCATATTGCAGTGATTATTTATTATCAAAGACAAGAACAGATATGAACAAGGCTAGTTTATTTTTATCCGTTGCCGTGTCGTTGGCAGTCGTTTTCACCGTCTATGCTTATGCCAGTCGCACCTGTACGGCAGAATCCGTAACGAACGACAGAATTTCGGCTGAGGCGGCACAACCTGCAGCCGTACCGGTAAAAGGAAAAGTGCTCGTAGTGTATTTTACCTCGCCCGAAACGGATGGTGTGGACACTTCGTCGGGAGCAAGCCGGATTGTCGCCGACGGCAAGCTGTATGGCAACACCGAGTATGTGGCGGCTCTCATCAGCCAAAAGACCGGCGGCGACCTGTTTCAGATTAAGATGGCGAATGCTTATCCCGGCACGCACAAGGAACTGCTAGATGCCTCAAAGAGAGAAATTGACGCAAAAGTCCGTCCGAAGCTGACTTCGCATATTCAACGCTTGAAGGATTATGACGTGATATTCGTCGGCTTCCCTAATTGGTGGTACGACATGCCGATGCCGCTTTACTCCTTCTTTGACGCATACGATTTTACAGGCAAGACGCTGATACCGTTTTGCACACATGCCGGAAGCCGTTTTTCACAGGCAGAGAAGACCATAGCGGCATTGGAGAAAGGGGCGAAGATGCAGAAAGGACTTGCCATTTCGCGCAAGAACCTGGGTGAGGCGGAAACGGCAATACAGAATTGGCTGCAACGGATGGGGTTCGGCAAATAATCGGCCCGCATGTAAAATAGGTTCATCTATCTGTTATTTGTGTAGCAAAGGTATTATATGCATCGTCTAATTTTGCGGCAGATGAATCACATTAAAAATAGATCGGTATGAAAAAGCTTTATGTATTAGTGTTCGCGGCATTGGCCGCATTCCTTGCAACATCTTGTAAAGAGGACTTTGACCCGAATTATCCGGCAGACAATATCGAGTATGACGGAAGCCGCCGGATATTGGTCGCTTATTTTTCGCAGACAGGAAATACAGAACGCCTTGCCAACCAGATTGTAGCGGCGACAGGTGCAGACGTATACCGTATCCAGCCTTCCGAGCCGTATGCCAGCAATCCTTATGATGACAGTGGCCGTATCCAAAACGAATCGTATGATGACCTCCGTCCGGGAGTAGCCAATTTGCCCGACAATGTAGAAGATTATGATGTCATTCTGGTCGGTTCGCCCATCTGGTGGCATAATCCGGCCATGGTGGTCTGTACTTTCCTGGAAAGTTATGACCTGAGCGGGAAGATTATTGTCCCGTTCTTTACATACGGTTCGACTGAATATTTGCAGCAGTCTATCGACAAGATACATGAGGTAACGCCCTCGTCTGTTCATTTGCGCACTTACTCCGGTGGCAGTGTGGAAGAATGGCTGCGTGGGATACATATCATACAGTAGCATCCGAATGTGGCGTTAGCGCAGAAGACCGGATCCGTTGTTGCAAACGGTTTGGATAAAGATGCGTGATTTTTTGTAATCCGGCAAATTCTTCGTACCTTTGCGCCCGATAGAAAAGCGAACATTCATTTGTGATGAGAGTGCGGAAAACAGATTGAAGCCTCTCCGTGTATTCTAGAACACCACGTAAAAAACAGGAGCGATGAAAAAAGAAAATACCGTGTCAGTGCCTTTTATGGTTTTGGGCATTGTCTTTTGTGTCTGCCTCGTGGCAGCGAATCTTTTGGAAACCAAAGTCGTGCAGCTGGGTCCGGTTGCCGTGACCGCCGGATTGCTGGTCTTTCCCATTTCTTATATTATCAATGACTGCATAGCCGAAGTGTGGGGCTTCCGCAAGGCACGTCTGATCATCTGGATGGGTTTTCTGATGAACTTTCTGGTGGTCGCATTGGGCCAGATTGCCGTGGCTCTTCCTGCCGCTCCGTTCTGGGAGGGCGAAGAAGGCTTCAACTTTGTGTTCGGCATGGCTCCCCGCATTGCCGCAGCCAGTCTGCTGGCTTTCCTTGTCGGCTCGTTCATGAACGCATACGTGATGAGCCGTATGAAAGTGGCTTCGCATGGCAAACATTTTTCTCTGCGTGCTGTCCTGTCTACTTTGGCCGGAGAAAGCGCCGACTCGCTGATCTTTTTCCCGCTGGCGTTCGGCGGACTGATGCCGCTCGAGGAGCTGGGCCGCATGATGCTGGTTCAGGTGGTGCTGAAAACGCTTTATGAAGTCATTATCCTGCCCGTGACTGTCCGTGTGGTCAACTATGTGAAGCGGGTGGACGGAAGCGATGTCTACGACGAACATATCTCTTACAACATATTGAAGATTAAAGAAATTTGACGCTTATGAATCATGATGCAGCATTGGTGGTGTTCAGCGGCGGGCAGGACTCCACTACCTGCCTGTTTTGGGCGAAGAAACACTTCAGAAAAGTATATGCCTTGAGCTTCATTTACGGCCAGAAACACGAAAAGGAGGTGGAACTGGCGCGTGCGATAGCGGAAAAGGCGGGTGTGGACTTTCATGCGATGGACGTTTCCTTTATCGGCCGTCTTGGGAAGAACTCGCTGACGGATACTTCCATCAGGATGGATGAGGAAAAGCCGCAGGACTCGTATCCGAACACTTTCGTGCCCGGACGCAACCTGTTTTTCCTGAGCATAGCGGCTGTATATGCCCGCGAACTGGGAGTCTGCCATCTGGTGACCGGTGTGTCCCAGACTGATTTCAGCGGTTATCCCGACTGCCGGGACTCATTCATCAAGTCGCTCAACGTCACGCTCAATCTTGCGATGGACGAGCAGTTCGTTATCCATACGCCGCTGATGTGGATTGACAAGGAGCAGACGTGGGCGCTGGCCGATGAACTGGGGGTGCTGGATATCGTGCGCAACGAAACGCTTACCTGCTACAACGGCATTCCGGGCGACGGCTGCGGGCATTGTCCGGCTTGCAGGCTGCGCCGGGAAGGGCTGGAGAAGTATTTGGCCTCTAAGAAATAGGGCGCGGGATGCGTATCTGAAACGTGTGTCCGTGCGGATAAAATCTCTGTCTTCAGACTGAAGAAAGGGATGGTACATATTTAAAAGTTTATGATTGTATGGAAAGAAAAGACGAACTGACCCTTTTGGGAAACAAAAATACGGTTTATAAGCAGGACTATGCGCCGGAGGTGCTTGAGGCGTTTGTCAACAAGCATCCCGGCAACGACTACTGGGTGCGTTTCAACTGTCCGGAATTTACGAGCCTCTGTCCGATCACGGGACAGCCGGATTTTGCGGAAATCCGCATCAGTTATCTGCCCGACGTGAAGATGGTGGAGAGCAAGAGCCTGAAGCTTTATCTGTTCAGCTTCCGCAACCATGGAGATTTTCATGAAGATTGCGTGAACATCATCATGAAGGATCTGATTAAGCTTATGGATCCGAAATACATTGAAGTGACGGGCATCTTTACCCCGCGTGGAGGCATCTCCATTTATCCGTATTGCAACTACGGACGTCCCGGCACGAAATACGAAGAGCTGGCCGAATACAGGATGAAGAACCACGACCTGTAACGGCTGCGGCCTTGCATCCGGCAGAGGGCTGCCGGCGGCGGTCAGGAAAGTTCCAGTCCGAACTCTTTCTGCAGTTTCAGCAGGCTTGGGTTTTTTTCGCTCATTATCTTGAACTTTTCCGGCTGGCTGTAGGCGCGGACGGTTTCGCCGGCTTCGCTGACACGTACCGTCATTTTGATTTTCCGGTTATGCAGCTGGCCTTGCAGGTAGTTCTCTATCTGCGGGGCAAGTTTCTGCATGTTTTTCTGCACCATTTCGTTGTCTACCACCACTTCAAACGTGCTTTGGTCTTTCAGCAGTTTGGGGTGCATGTTTTTCATGCGGCCGGCATTGGCAGCTTCTTCTTGCGGCAGCTTGTTCGTGAAATCCTTCCAGTAATAGTTCAAGTCTTTTTCATTGAAGATATAGTCTTCCCACGTATCCGCAACCGGTGCGCTGCTGGCGGTTTGCGCGGGGCGCGTTTCGCCGGATGCCTGCTGTGCCTGCGCTGTACGCTTGATTGAGGTGCTCAGGCTTTCCGCTTTCATCAGCGGTATCTTTTTCCCCGGCTGAGGCTTCGGAATGGGATTGGGGCGGGCGGCTGCCGTTGCCGGAGCTGCCTGCACCTCCTGCGCTTTCGGCTGGTATACGGGAGTCGGCTGTTGCAAGGTTGCGGCATATCCCGATTGTTGGGCGGCTGCCGGCTGGGGGGGTGCTGTTTCTGCCTGGCTGTTGTTGAATACGGGAGAAATCTTCTTGGGGACACTTTGTTCGGTTTCCGCAGAATTGCTCGCCGGTGCAGTGAGCTGGGCAAGCTGTATCAGTGCCAGTTCTACGAGCAGTCGCTTGTTCTTGCTCTGGCGGTAGTTCAGGTCGCAGTCGTTGCTGATTTTCATGGCCTTGTACAGAAACTGCGGAGAGCATTTCTGAGCCTGCGTCTGGTATCGCTCGCGTATGGATGCCCCCACCTCCAGCAGCTTCAGCGTAGAGGCGTCCCGGCTCACCAGCAGGTCGCGGAAGTGCGAGCTTAATCCCGTGATGAAGTGGTTTCCGTCGAAGCCTTTTTGCAGGATGTCGTTGAATATCAGCAGACAGTCGGTCACCTCGTTTTCAAGCAGGCAGTCTGTCAGGCGGAAATAATATTCGTAGTCCAGCACATTCAGGTTTTCTATGACGCTGTTGTATGTGATATGCCCGTTTGTAAAGCTGACCACCTGGTCGAAGATAGACAGCGCGTCGCGCATGCCTCCGTCGGCTTTTTGCGCGATGACGTTCAGTGCTTCCGGCTCAGCGTCGATGTGCTCTTTTCTGGCCACATCCTCCAGGTGCTCGGCAATGTCTGCAACATTGATGCGGTTGAAGTCGTATATCTGGCACCGGCTCAAGATCGTGGGCAGAATCTTGTGCTTTTCCGTTGTGGCGAGGATGAATATCGCATGCTGCGGCGGCTCTTCCAGTGTTTTCAGGAAAGCGTTGAAGGCCGCTGTCGAAAGCATGTGCACCTCGTCGATGATGTACACTTTATACCTTCCGATCTGCGGCGGTATGCGCACCTGTTCAATCAGGCTTCTGATGTCCTCAACCGAGTTGTTTGAGGCAGCATCCAGCTCGTGGATGTTGTACGAGCGCTGTTCGTTGAATGCGAGGCACGATTCGCATTCGTTGCATGCCTCTCCGTCTTCAGTCGGATGGAGGCAGTTGATGGTTTTTGCAAAGATGCGTGCGCAGGTGGTTTTCCCCACTCCTCTCGGTCCGCAGAAAAGGTAGGCGTGTGCCAGCTTCTGTGTTGCTATGGCATTTTTCAGAGTGGTGGTCAATGCGCGCTGACCTACTACGGTGTCGAATGTTGCGGGGCGGTATTTTCGTGCTGATACGATATAGTTTTCCATCTGCTGCATTTTTGTTTGTTCATGCAAATGTACGCAAAATCTTTTTCTTTTGCATGGGGTTGCTTTGAAATAATGCGTATCTTTGTCTTTGTTAATTCAATTGAGTTTATGAACAAGCTTTCTGTGATATGGTCGTTTATCGGGCGGCATAAGTATTGGGTGGTTACCGTCATTTTCCTTTTGATTATCGGTGTGTTCGACGAGAACAGCCTGATCCGGCGTTTCGAGCACCGGCGGGAGATTCATGCGCTGAAGACAGAAATAGAACGCTACCGCCAGCGGTATGAGGAGGACAGCAAGATGCTGAAAGAGATTACGGGCAATAAAGACGCTTTGGAAAAAGTGGCCCGCGAGCGTTATCTGATGAAGCAGGAGAACGAAGACATATTTGTTTTTCAAAAAGATACAGAAAAGGAATGAGTGCGAAAGTAGCAGATACAGTGGCGTTTTGCGGAACGCTGGTTTTGTTTGCGGGACTGGCGTTGCAGTTCTTCAAGTTTGAGTGTGCTCCGTATGTCTATTTGCTGGGAGCCGTGCTGTTTGCCTATGTGCAGGTGGTGGTTTCGGGCTATTCGGGCACCAACGTAATGATAAAGCGTTTGCGCCGCCAGCAGATTCTGGGTGCGATGCTGCTGATATTGACAGGTGTGGTGATGCTGCTGTGGCATCGCAACGAGTGGATTGTGTGTCTGGCCGTTTCCGCTGTACTGGAGCTGTATACGGCTTTCCGCATACCCCAGGAAGAGGCAAAAGAAAAAAAGAACAGCCGATGAAAGAAAAATACTGGAAATACTCGCTGATCATCTTCATCATCGGACTGGGCTATATCCTTTTCCGGCAGGCTGAGCCTTTCATGAATGGAATTCTGGGAGGCTTCACTTTGTATCTGCTGCTCCGGAACTTTACGTTCTGGCTTCAGAAGAAGATGAACCATACGCTGGCTGTGTGGCTGGTGACCATCGGCGTGTCGCTTTTTATCCTGATTC
This sequence comes from Bacteroides gallinaceum, assembly GCF_030373775.1. Lineage (NCBI taxonomy): Bacteria > Pseudomonadati > Bacteroidota > Bacteroidia > Bacteroidales > Bacteroidaceae > Bacteroides > Bacteroides gallinaceum. The sequence continues at coordinate 47,206 of NZ_JAUDEN010000005.1, forward strand.
CCCTGTCGTTGTTCATCTGGATACTTGTCGGTCAGATTTCCAAGATGCACTTTGACACGGAAGCCATAATCCGGCCGGCCATGAAGGTGATCGACTTCATCAAGATCAATACGGGCTTCGATCTGCTTTCAGAAAAGTCCCTTTCGTTCATCGTTTCCCAGGCATCCTCCATCGGACAGTCCGTCATGTCGGGCGTGAGCGATTTGTTTGTGAATCTGGGCGTTGCCATCATGCTTCTGTTCTTCATGCTTTTGGAGGGGAGGCAGATGGAGCATTATGTGTCGTCGCTGCTGCCTTTCGAAGAGCAGAACAAGCGTGAGGTGTTGGGGAAGGTGGAGCTGATGGTGCGTTCAAACGCCATAGGCATCCCTTTGCTGGCAGTCATTCAGGGCGTCATTTCATTCGGCGGCTATCTTCTCAGCGGTGCGCCCAATCCGGTTCTGAGCGCGATGCTGACGGCTTTCGCTTCAATCATTCCGATTGTGGGCACGGCTTTGGTCTGGATTCCCATCACGGTCTATTTCCTGGTGGTGAGCGACTGGGTCAGTGCAGTGGTTATGCTGGCGTATGGCGGCATCGTCATTTCTCAGTGCGACAACCTGATCCGCTTCATTCTGCAGAAAAAGATGGCAAACGTGCATCCGCTGATCACGATTTTCGGAGTGGTGGCAGGCTTGCCGCTGTTCGGTTTCATGGGAGTGATTTTCGGGCCTTTGCTCGTTTCCCTGTTCCTGCTGTTCCTCGACATGTTCCGCAAGGAGTATCTTATGGATGAGTAGAGGGGGAGGGGCGTGCCTTGTCCGGCTATCCGTTTGTCAGGCTCTCATCGAGGAACTGCAAGATTTGCGCATGGCTGTCGGGATGAAACCAGCGGATGTCGGGATCACGCTTGAACCATGTCATCTGCTTGCGTGAATAGATTCGCGAGTTCTGCTTTATCTTCTCCACCGCAAAGTCAAGGGTCCATTCCCCGTTGAGATACTTGAAGAGTTCTTTGTAGCCTACCGTGTTCAGCGAATTCAGGTGCCTGTAGGGGTAGACCCGTTTGGCTTCTTCCAGCAGGCCCTCCTCCATCATCAGGTCTACGCGGCGGTTGATCCGCTCGTAAAGTTCTTCACGCTCGCGCTTGAGCCCGATCTTTATGATGTTGAACGGGCGTTCCTTCTGCGTCTGCGTGCGGAACGAGGTATAGGTCTTTCCTGTCATGTAGCAGATTTCCAGCGCATGGATCACCCGCTTCGGGTTTTTCAGGTCTGCAATCCTGTAGTATTCCGGGTCCAGCAGCTTCAGTTCGCTGCACAGCCTTTCAAGCCCTTCCGTTTCATAGCGTCGGAGCATCAGTTCGCGTGTTTCCTTGTCTACGGTTGGGATGTCGTCTATACCTTTGCAAACAGCGTCGACATACATCATTGACCCGCCCGTCATCAGTTGTACCGGGTTTTGCTTGAAAAGCGATTCCAGCTCTTTCATCACCTCGGCTTCATATCGGGCTGCGCTGTAGTAGTCTGTCAGTTGCAGTGTTCCTACAAAATAATGCCTGGCCCTTTGCAGTTGTTCGGGCGTAGGAGCTGCCGTTCCGATTTTCAGGTCGGCATATAGCTGGCGTGAGTCGGAAGAGATGACTGATGTATGGTATCTTTCCGCAATCGATAGGCTCAGTTCTGTTTTTCCTACTCCGGTCGGACCGACCAGCACGATTAATGTAGATTGTTTGTCCATTGGCTCTAAACGACACAAGGGTGTGTCATTGATGTACATTACATCCTTTGACGCACCCTTGTGTTTCTGTGAATGATTTTGATTAATATTTGTCGTCGTATGGATTTTCGTTGTCCATTCCGTATCCTTCCTGATCAAAGTCTTCCATGTCGTATTCTTCATCTCCATAAAAGTTCTCGTCAAGGTCGAGTGCGCTGTTCGTATTCATCTGTTCGTCAAAGTCGATAATCTGTTGGGGCGCTTCGCCGGACTTGCGCGAGCATACGGCTTTGTCCAGATCCTTTCCGGTGATTATTTCAGAGAGCTCGATGAAGAACACACGTTCCGACAGCGGGTCGAACACATAGAGCATTTTCTGCTTTTCGTCTTCGAGCAGTTCGCTCAGTCTGGTATCCTTCATGACGTAGGTGTCTTCTTCTGAAGAGCTTTGTCCCATGTCTTCCAGTGTGATTTCCGTTTCCTTTTCCCAGTCGTCGTCGCAGATAAAGAAAGAAGTCATCTGGTCATCTTTATAGCCCGTGCATTTCAATATCGCTTCGTGCAAGTCGTAAAATGTGGCTTCAGAGTCGATTTTGATTTCTCTCAGAAAATCATCGGCTTCATCGGATATGATTCTAAATTTATATACCATTGTCTTGTCCTTTCATTTTTAGTCAATTGTGTAAGATAATATGCTGTTATCGGATGATTCCACGTTGCGAACCCTCGACAAAAGAAATGATGTATTCGATTTCCTTGCTCATCGGGACTTCTTTGCGTACCTGTTCCAGGGCTTCCGAAACGATTTTTCCGCTGTTGTAGATGATTCGGTAGGCGTTATGGATGTTTTCGATCAGCTCGTTCGAAAAGTTCCGCCGGCGCAGTCCCACAATGTTTATTCCGCAATAGGCGATGGGGTCGCGTCCTGCGATGATGAAAGGAGGTATGTCCTTGCTGAACCGGCATCCGCCCTGAATCATCACATATCCTCCCACACGGCAGAACTGGTGCATGAGCACACCTCCGCTCACGATAGCGTTGTCGTCGATGATGACTTCTCCCGCCATTTTTGTGGAGTTTCCCACGATGCATCCGCTTCCTACCCACACGTCGTGCGCCACGTGTACCCCTTCCATAAGCAGGTTGTTGTTGCCCACGATTGTCTTTCCTTTAGCTGCAGTTCCCCGGTTGATTGTTACATTTTCTCTGATTGTATTGTTGTCGCCTATTTCGGCCGTGGTTTCTTCCCCATGAAACTTCAAGTCCTGAGGAATGGCGCCAATGACGGCTCCCGGGAAAATCCGGTTTCCGTTGCCAATGCGTGAACCGTAGAGTATGTTTGCATTAGGCATGATTACGTTATTGTCGCCTATCACTACGTTCTTGTCAATAAACACGAATGGTCCGATTTCTACGTTTTCTCCGATTTGTGCATCCGGGTCTATATATGCAAGTGGACTTATCATATCTTTATTTGTTTTTTACGATTTGTGCCATAAACTCAGCTTCGCAGACGATTCTTTCGCCTACGAAAACATATCCTTTCATTGTGGAGATTCCGCGGCGGATAGGTGCCATCAGCTCCACGCGGAAAATCAGCGTATCGCCGGGAACTACTTTCTGCCGGAACTTCACGTTGTCTATTTTGAGGAAGTAAGTTGAATATTTTTCAGGCTCGTCTACGGAGTTGAGCACCAGCAGTCCTCCCACTTGCGCCATTGCTTCGATCTGCAAGACACCCGGCATGACCGGTTCCTGCGGGAAATGTCCCTGGAAGAACGGTTCGTTGGAAGTTACGTTCTTTACTCCGATGATGTAGTTGGCTCCTATTCCGATCACCTTGTCTACCAGCTGGAACGGGTAGCGGTGCGGAAGAAGTTCCCGGATGCGGTTCACATCCATCAGCGGAGCCTCATTGCAGTTGTAGACCGGAGCCTGTATCTCGTGCTGGCGGATTTCCTTCCGCATCTGGCGGGCAAACTTGTTGTTGATGGTATGTCCCGGGCGGGTTGCGATGATGCGTCCTTTGATAGGCTTCCCGATCAGCGCCATGTCGCCGATGATGTCAAGCAGTTTGTGGCGCGCCGGTTCGTTGGGCCATACCAGAGGCACGTGGTTGATATATCCCAGATGGCTGGCATCCATGTGGGGCACTCCCATGACATCTGCCAGCTTGTCGAAGTTCTCCTGCGTCATCTGCTTTTCGTAGATTACGATGGCGTTGTCCAGATCCCCTCCCTTGATGAGTCCCGCGTTGAGCAGCGGCTCGATTTCGCGGACGAACACGAATGTGCGCGCCGAAGCGATTTCGGCGGGAAATTCTTCCATGTTCTCCAATGTGGCATACTGGTTTGTCAGAATCTTCGAATCATACGAGATGAGCGTGTCTACGCTGAACTTGTCGTCAGGCAGCACGATGATTGACGAACCGTTTTGTTCGTCCCTGAACTCTATCTTGGATTTGATGATATAATAGTCTTTGGGAGCTGTCTGCTCTTCGATTCCCACCCGTTTGATACATTCAACATAGGCTTTGGCACTTCCGTCCAGAATCGGTATTTCCGGGCCGTCCACCTGTATCAGACAGTTGTCGATGCCGGCTGCATAGAGTGCGGCCAGCGCGTGTTCTACCGTGCTGACTTTTATCCCATTCTTGGCCAAAACCGTTCCTCGGGTGGTGTCCACTACATTTTCGGCAACTGCGTCAATGATCGGTTGGTCATCAAGGTCGATGCGTTGAATCTTATACCCGTGGTGTTCGGGAGCAGGATTAAACGTAACGGTAAGTTTCACTCCCGTGTGAAGCCCTTTGCCGTTCAGTGAGAAGCTGCCTTTTAATGTTTGTTGTTTCAACATGGGTCTTATTTATTTAGTTGTTTTTTCAATTCTTCGATTTCTTTCTGAAGGCGTCCCAGCTCTACGTACATGTCAGGAAGTTTCTTGTAGATGGCGGCAGAGCGTGCGAAAAGTTTCGGGTCGATGGCTGGGTATCCCATCAGTGTCTGCCCCGGTTTTGTATTTCCGGGTATGCCGGACTGTGCCCCCACCGTTACATGGTCGCCCACTTTGATGTGTCCTGCGATTCCCACCTGGCCGGCAAACACACACCATTCTCCTATTTTTGCCGAGCCTGCGATGCCGGTCTGTGAAGCGATAGCCGTATGGCTTCCTATTTCCACGTTGTGTGCGATCTGTATAAGATTGTCCAGCTTTACGCCCGAGTGTACGATGGTGGCGCCCATGGTGGCACGGTCGACGCATGTGTTGGCTCCGATTTCCACATTGTCTTCAATGACAGTGATTCCGATCTGGGGGATCTTTTCATAGCCTTCCGGTGTGGGAGCGAATCCGAAGCCGTCTGCTCCTACGACCGCTCCGGCGTGCAGGATACAGTTGTTCCCGATGCGGCAGTCGTGATAGATTGTCACATTGGGATATAATATGGTGTTTGCTCCCACTTTTGCGTGACAGCCTACGGTTACATGCGGGTGGATATAGGAGTTGTCGCCGATTTCCGCGCCTTCTTCGATGCAGGCGAAAGGTCCGATATATACATTGCTGCCGATTTTTGTGTTTTCGGCGATGGAGGCCAGCGGGCTGATGCCGCTTTTCTTGGGCATGCTCTGTTCGTATAGAGTCATCAGCTTGGCCAGGCTGTCATAGGCGTTTGCTGTCTTTATGAGCGTGGCCTTGATTTCGTGCTCTGCGCAGAAATCGTTGTTCACCAGTACGATTGACGACTGTGTACTATATATATAATGTGTATATTTCGGATTGGAAAGGAACGACAAGGCCCCCGGCACACCCTCTTCTATCTTTGCGAAGGTATGCACTTTGGCATTTTCATCTCCTATGATTGTTCCTCCGATGTATTCCGCAATCTGTTTCGCTGAGAACTCCATAATTATCGTCTTTTGTTCCTTGGTTTTCTTATTTCGGTTGCCTGTAATGTTGCAGTACAAAGCATACTTACTACTTAATTATGCAAATTAAATATTTTTTTTTTACATAGCCGTCGAAAAAGTCAGTTATTTGCAGATGCCCCCCCTTAATTTCTTGCGACTGGCTGCCCGGAGATTCTGAGTGACAACGTGTACTGCTTCCTCACGTATCAAAAAGAAGGATTCCGGGCAGGCCCGTTTCAGCATATGTTTTTGAGCTGTTCTTCCATCTGCATCTGCACTTTGTGTGCCTCTTTGCCGGCGGTTTCCGCAAAGCTTTCCGTCTTGTCGGCATAGATGATGGCACGGCTGGAGTTCACGATCAGCCCGCATTCGGGTGTCATGCCGTATTTGCATACTTCCTCAAGCGAGCCGCCTTGCGCGCCGATTCCCGGAACCAGCAGGAAGTGGCTGGGAACGATCTTGCGGATGTCTTCGAACATGCGTCCCTGTGTGGCTCCCACCACGTACATCATGTTCTCGTCGTTCGCCCATTCCTGCGATTTGCGGAGCACTTTCTCAAACAGGCGTTCGCCGTCCTTGTCTTCCGTGAGCTGGAAGTCGTGCGAGCCTTTGTTAGATGTCAGGGCCAGCAGGATAACCCATTTGCCTTTGTAGGTGAGGAACGGGGTTACGCTGTCTTCGCCCATGTAGGGGGCAACGGTTACGGAGTCGATGTCGAGTTCCTCGAAGAAGGTGCGCGCATACATGGCGGACGTATTTCCGATGTCACCCCGCTTTGCGTCGGCGATGATGAACTGGTCGGGATAGTTTGATTTGATGTACTGCACCGTTTTCTCGAATGCGATCCAGCCCTTTACGCCCATGCTTTCGTAGAAGGCGAGGTTCGGCTTGTAGGCGATGCAGTAGGGTGCGGTTGCATCTATGATGGCTTTGTTGAAGGCGAAGATGGGATCTTCCTCTTTCAGCAGGTGTTCCGGAATTTTCTTGATGTCGGTGTCCAGTCCCACACAGAGGAATGATTTCTTGCGCTTGATGTTTTCAAAGAGTTGTTGTTTGTTCATATCGGTTTGTTTTGATGGTTATTTCATGAATAGGTAGCCGCTCAGTCGGAGGGAAGGCCCGCTGCCCTGTTTCGGATCATAGCAGAAATAAGTTATATAGAACACATGGTTCCCCGACTTGCTGTTGATTCGGGGCGGAGGAATGTTTCCGGACTCTTCTTTCTTGTCCCATTCTTCCAGCGTCTTGATGTCTATGGATATGGAGTCTTCGGAGTTTTCGATCCATCTGTTTAAAGGGACGGCCAATGTTCCTGTCCGGCATTCCTCTGCGGAGAAGAAGAATGTATCCTGGCTGTCCCCGATGAACCGTGTATATCCTTCGGGTATTTCCATCGGTTTCGTTTCATCGAACGAACAGACGAGCAGGTGCGATCTTTCGGATGCGGTTTCTACCTTGTCGTAGAAGTACACATCCTCTGCCACAATGTCGCGGATACTTTCCCGTCCGAAGGTGTGCCGCATGTAGGCGAGCTTGTCGTTTACATCCGTTGCGGTTTCTCTGGGAAGCGTGTTCAGCCACTCCTCGTACTGGCGGTTTGAAAATGGCAGCTTGTCTTTGTCCACTTGTGCCGTCAGCTGTTCGATGTCGTGCCGCAAAGTCCGGCGAGTTATGCTGGCAAAGTTCACCGGCAAAGCGGAAGTCAGCAGAAAGGTGGCTGCGAAGGAAATCGGAATCCAGTTGATGCGTCTGGCCCGGGTGACGAACAGTCCGATGCACACCGCATAGCACCACGCGTTGAAGGTGGCGAGATACAGGCGGTTGACGGTAATTCCGTAGTCATTGAGCCGGCGTACGATGCCCACGCTCATGAGGACGAGCAGAGGCAGGACAAGCACCGGAAGCCAGCGGGCGATGCGTTCGTCCCATCTGCCGGACAATGCCATGCGGGTAGGGTAGATGCTGAATTCGATTGCGATGCATCCCGTCATGAGGGCCGTGACCAGCCACGACACCCACCCGTCGGGCAGTTCCCAGCTGATCAGTATCTTTGCGGCATATACATACAGCACCAGCAGGTAGGCTCCGGTGAGCGGCAGAAAAAGATAGTGCGCCGCCGTGTTCAGGAAACTCCGGACAAGCGGCTTGCGGTCGTGCTTGGCCTCTCCTTTCGGCAGGAGTCCCAAAAACAGCATCATGGCGAGCAGTACGTTGCAGAGAATGAGGATATAGCCGTATCCTTTGGGCTTAATATCCAGGTTGAAGAGCTGGTGCAGGGAGAACAGCAGCAGGCAGATGCCTCCGCTCATGATGCTTCCCATGACGTTGGCCGTGACGAACGAGCCGAGGCTTGACAGGGCGAAGTTCCAGCTCGGCACGTCATTCTTCTCCCGGAAGAACGAAAGGAAGAACACCGAAAGCCCCAGAGCCAGTATGGCGGCAGCGTGGGCGATGATGATTTCCGTCCACGACTGTTCCGGCGACAGCGTGTAAAGAAAGAACGTGTCGGCCAGCAGAAGCAGGTGTCCGGTCAGGTGCGTGACGGCCTTGGCCGCTTTCCGCTTTATCTCCTCGCTCCACAGATGGAGAGTGAGCGAAAGCAGGGTTCCTACGGAGAAGTAGTAGCTGATGGTGTAGAACAGCTTGTCGTCCGGCACCTTTCCGTCGGATGCGCACAGATAAATCAGGTGTCCGGTCAGGGCAAACACGAAGCATACTGTGACCGGGAAGCGTTTCAGGCAATTCTGAAACGCTTCCGCTATGGTGTAAACCGCTTTTTCGATAAAGTTACTTGCCATGTCTTCAGGTAATTAAAGAGCCTCTCCAGCCCCTCCCGGAAGAGAGGCTTGTCCGGATCAGACACTTGGGGTTATAGTTCGCTTTCCTTCAGCCTTTCGGCATTTTCGGCCACAATCAGATGGTCGATGCAGTCCTGTATGTCACCGTCCATGAAAGCGGCCAGGTTGTAGATGGTGTAGTTGATGCGGTGGTCGGTGATGCGTCCCTGCGGATAGTTGTAGGTGCGTATCTTTGCCGACCGGTCGCCCGTGCTCACCATTGTCTTGCGTTTCGATGCGATGTCGTCGATATATTTCTGGTGTTCCTTGTCGTAGATGAAAGTGCGCAGACGCGCCAGCGCGCGCTCCTTGTTTTTCGGCTGGTCGCGTGTTTCGGTACACTCGATCAGAATTTCTTCCGTTGCGCCCGTGTTCGGGTTCTTCCAGTTGTATCGCAGGCGGACACCCGATTCCACTTTGTTCACGTTCTGTCCTCCGGCTCCGCTGCTTCGGAACGTATCCCACTTGATTTCCCCCTCGTTGATTTCCACATCGAAAGGTTCCGCTTCGGGCAATACCGCTACCGATGCGGCCGACGTATGCACGCGTCCCTGCGTTTCGGTGGCCGGCACGCGCTGCACGCGGTGTACGCCCGACTCGTATTTCAGCGTTCCGTAAACTTTTTCGCCCGTCACCGAGCAGATGATTTCCTTGAATCCTCCGGACGCTCCTTCGCTTGCGCTCGACACCTCCAGTTTCCAGCCCTTCGATTCGCAGTATTTCGAGTACATGCGGAACAGGTCGCCGGCAAAGATGGCGGCTTCGTCCCCTCCCGTTCCTCCGCGGATTTCCAGGATGGCGTTGCGGTCATCCTGCGGGTCGGCAGGGATAAGGAGGAGCTTGATTTCTTCTTCCAGTTCCGGAAGGCGCGCTTCGCACCGGGCCGCTTCCTCGCGTGCCATTTCCTTCATTTCCGGATCGCTCTCGTTCATCATGGCCTTGGCTTCTTCCAGCCCGTTGAGGCATTGCACGTATTCCTTGCGTGCCTTCATGATGTCGTTCAGGTCCTTGTATTCCTTGGTCAGCTTCACGTACCGTTTCTGGTCGGAAATGACGGAAGGGTCGGTTATCAGGGTCGAAACCTCTTCGAAGCGGGAAACCAGTCCCTCCAGTTTTTCCAGTAATGTATTGTTTCCTGTCATTTTCTTCAATAAATATCAATGAGCCAAAAAGCTATCGTCACCAGCAGTATGATTGCGGCATAGAAGAGCCGCCCTGCCGTTGTCCGGAAAGGCTTTATGTCGAACATGTAGACGCTGACGGCATATCCCGCCAGACCGCACGGAAGCACGAGAGCCAACGACTTCAGGAAGGGACTTCCCAGCCAGTCGGCAACGATGCTCAGTCCTACCCCCACCACGAGGATGGCCAATGCGACATATACTCCTGCCGGACGTTTCTTTCCTTCCATTTTACTCATACCTGAACTCCCCGAACTCGCTGCGGATAATCAGTTCCTTGCGTTCGCTTTCTTCGATGCGGCCCACGATCTGCGCGTCGATGTTGAACGATTTCGAGATGGCGATGACCTCTTCGGCGTGTTCCGGCGAGAGATAGACTTCCAGCCGGTGTCCCATATTGAACACCTTGTACATTTCGTCCCAGTCCGTTCCGCTCTGCTCCTTGATGGTGCGGAAGAGAGGAGGAACCGGGAAAAGATTGTCCTTCACCACGCGGCAGTTCTCGCCCACAAAGTGGAGCACCTTGGTCTGCGCGCCTCCCGAGCAATGCACCATTCCGTGAATCTGCGGGCGGAGCGCATCGAGCAGCTTCTTCACCACCGGCGCATAGGTGCGTGTGGGAGAGAGCACCAGCTTGCCTGCGTCGACGGGCGATCCTTCCACGGCGTCGGTCAGTTTCAGGCCTCCGCTGTACACCAGTTCTTCGGGCACGGCATGGTCGTAGCTTTCCGGATATTTCGCGGCCAGGTATTTGGCGAACACGTCGTGCCGTGCGCTGGTCAGTCCGTTGCTTCCCATTCCTCCGTTGTATTCCTTTTCGTAAGTGGCCTGTCCGTAAGAAGCCAGTCCCACGATTACGTCGCCCGGGCGGATGTTGGCGTTGTCGATCACGTCGGCGCGCTTCATGCGGCAGGTCACGGTAGAGTCAACGATGATGGTGCGCACCAGGTCGCCCACGTCGGCTGTTTCTCCTCCCGTGGCATAGACTCCCACACCCATTTCGCGGAGTTCGGCAAGCAGTTCGTCGGTTCCGTTGATGATGGCCGAGATGACCTCTCCCGGCACCAGCAGTTTGTTGCGTCCGATGGTGGACGAAACCAGGATGTTGTCGACGGCTCCCACGCAGAGCAGGTCATCGATGTTCATGATCAGCGCGTCTTGCGCGATGCCTTTCCACACCGACAGGTCGCCTGTTTCTTTCCAGTACAGGTAGGCCAGCGAAGATTTCGTGCCGGCTCCGTCGGCGTGCATGATGTTGCAGTATTCGGGATCTCCTCCCAGTATGTCAGGGATGATTTTGCAGAATGCTTTCGGAAAAATGCCTTTGTCAATGTTCTTGATGGCGTTGTGCACATCCTCTTTCGATGCGGATACGCCGCGTTGCATGTATCGTTGGTTGCTCATGAGTATATGATATTATATTTATAATCATTTGAATGTGCAAATTTAGCGATAATTCCGCTTTTTCCCATAAATTATCGGATATAAGTAGATGTTGGGAATCAGTTTATACAAAATTTTGCACACTTGCTTATTGTTGTCTGGTGTATACGCCGACAAGCGTGACCGTGCCGTCAGGAGCAAGCAGGCTGAAGCGGAAGAGCCCGGGCTTCAGTCTGGCCGGAATGTCTTTTGCCGGATCTGTGGTCCGGAAAAGCTCGATGCCGGTTGCATCGCTCACGATTAGCGTATATCCTTCGGGCACGTCCGGAATGTTTTCGCCGAATATTTCCGGCGTGTTTTCGTCCTTCCGGTTGAAGGCAGACGGCGCGCTTTCGTTCCCGAAGCGGTCGACGGCCGTCACCGCCCAGTAGACCTTTTGCTGCCAGGGGAGAGAAGGGGTATAGGCGAACCGGCAACTGTCCGTGCGTGCGGATATCAGGTTTTCCGGGTTGTCCGTATCTACCGGGCAGGAGTTCGATGCGTAGATCCGGTAATAGATGCCGGCTTGCGTGTTGTCGGACGAAGGGTTCCATTGCATGCGGATGCTCTTTCCGCTGAGGGCGATTTGCGTTCCTGCGGGACTGCTTGGGGCGACTGAGTCTGCCCACGTCATCGGAGGCACTACGGCCGGGCAGGCATAGAAGTGCTGTTTCAGCAGGTCAAGCAGGCCCTTCGTGTTGTCGAGCAGGTATTTGTTGCGGAAGTAAGCCTGTCCGTCCAGTCCGATTCCCCGCGTGAAGAAAATCTGGCGCGTGATTTCGCCGATGCTCCAGTCCTGTTCTCCCGGATGGAGGAAGTAGATGCCCAGTCCGGGCACGATCCACCGCCCGTGCCTGTTCTCCTTCCAGTCGAGCGCGAACGGGTAGAACTGGTTCTTCCGGAAGTACATCATGGGGAACAGCGCGTCGTGGATGCCTTCTTCCAGCCAGCCTTGCGCATCCTGATATACCGTGCCGTATGCGTTCCATCCGTGCGACGAATACCGGCTTGTGTCGTCGTATTTTCCTATGGGCGAGCTGCTTACCTTTACCCAAGGCTTCAGCTTCTTGACCTCGGTGTATATGCTCCGCACGATGCGTGTGATGTTGTCGCGCCTCCATTGCCTGAGTTCCTTTCCGCGTCCGTATTTGCGGTAAGTGTCTTTGTCCGGAAACTTTTCGCCCTGTTCCGGATAGCGGATGTAGTCCAGATGGATGCCGTCCACATCGTATCTGGTCACGATTTCTTTGGCTATCCGTGTCAGATAGTCGGCTGTTCCCGGATTTCCGGGGTCGAGATACCAGCTTCCGTTGAAGAACTTGCAGAGTCCGGGCTGCTTTTTCACCACGCTGTTCTTGTGCAGGCTTACCTGGCGTTTGTTTCCTATCGGGATGCAGACAATCCAGGCGTGAAGTTCCAGCCCTCTTTTGTGGCATTCTTCAACGGCAAACCGGAGCGGGTCGTATCCCGGATTCTGTTCCGTATGTCCGGTCAGGCATTCGGCAAAAGGCTCTATCTGCGAGGGATAAACCACGTCCCCTCTCAGCCGCGTCTGGAAGAGCACGGTGTTGAAGTTCGCTTCCTTCAGCGCGTCCAGCCGGGCAGAAAGTTCCGCTTTCTGCGCAGCGGTTGCGGATGCGGACACGGCCTTCTGGCGCGGCCAGTCCATCCCTCCCAGGGTGGCCAGCCATACGGCTCTGATTTCGTGTTTGGGCTGAGGGGCGAAGGCTGCCGCATGCAGGCACACGAGTGCCGCCAGCAGGGTGAGCAGGCTTCTTCCCAATGCCGGGATTCCGGCATTCCGTCTGTTGTTGCTGTTTTTTCTTTTCATGTCCGTATCGTTTATGCGTTGGATCAGCAAAGATACAAAGTATTCTGTATTTTTATTGTTTCTGATTCATTTTGTGATTTTTCAGATAATTCATACTTTTGCTTCCGTTTAGTTGAGGAACTTTAAAAATGAAAAAGAAACTTGTCTTATGGGTAGCTTTTGCCGCCGTTGCGTTCGGGGCGCAGGCCCAGAAAAAGAATTTCAGTTATAAGTTTTACGGCCAGGTACGCACTGACCTGTTTTATAACAGCCGTTCCAATTCGGAAACCGTGGACGGACTGTTCTATATGTATCCGAAGGATGTGGCTCCCGATGCGCGCGGGGAGGACCTGAACGCCAAGCCCGACGGCAATTTCTATACGCTGTATTCGCGCCTCGGGGTAGACGTGGCCGGTCCGATGCTGGGCAAGGCGAAGACTTCCGCCAAGCTGGAAGTGGATTTCCGCGGTTCCGGAACTACTTATTCGCTTGTCCGTATCCGCCATGCCTACTTCAATTTCGACTGGGGCAAGTCGGCCCTCCGCGTGGGGCAGTACTGGCATCCGCTTTACGGCGACGTGGCTCCGGAGATACTGAACCTGAACATGGGCGCGCCCTACCAGCCTTTCAGCCGCGCTCCGCAGGTGCGCTACCGCTATACATCGAAGCACTTCGTGTTTACCGCGGCCGCGGTATGGCAGATGCAGTATCTGTCGGTCGGACCAGCATCAAACAAGGCGGGAGAAACTTCTACGGCAAAGAGCCAGAATTATATCAAGAACAGTTGCGTGCCGGAGTTTTATGCGGGCATGGACTACAAGAATCCGAACTTGCTGCTCGGGGCAGGCGTGCATGTGTCGTCCGTCACTCCCCGTGTCCAGTCGGAAACGTCGGGCGGTGTCTATAAAGTGAGCGAGCGTGTGACGGGCGTGTCGGGCGAAGCTCATCTGAAGTATACGCGCGACCGGCTGATGATTGCTGCCAAGAGCGTGCTGAGCACCAATCTGACACAAACCAGCACCGTGGGCGGATATGGCGTGAAATCTGTCGACCCGCAGACGGGCGAGCAGGAGTATGCTCCGTTGCGCGTGTCGCATACGTGGGTGAACGTGATGTACGGAAAGACATTCCGCGGCGGCGTGTTTGCCGGTTATCTGAAGAACCTCGGGGCGTCGGATAAGGTGGCGAACCTTATCGGCACCGGGACCGATCTTGACCAGCTGAATACGTTGGGGGCAGAACTGACTTATAACCGTCCGAACTGGAAGTTCGGCGTAGAATATACGTGGACGGGAGCCTGGTATGGCGACAACAATGCCAAGGGGCGGATTGTCGACACGCATCTGGTGAAGAACAACCGTGTCGTGTTTACGGCGCTGTTCCAGTTCTGAGCCTGTCCGGCGCTTCTCTGCACGGGTGAAAAAAGATGACGGGACATTTTTTTTATCTTTCCCGTCATTCTGATTGAAATGAGCCGTCAGGTCACTTGGGCTGACGGCTCATTTTGTTACACATCGCTTGTGATGTTATTTAATTAAATACGTGGTTTATTTAACTTAAAAATGGGTAGGGAACCACGAAAGTCACACTTAACTTTTTGTGAATCAAATATTTGTGAAGATAAGGGAACCACGAACGGGACCACGAAGGTCAAATTACACCTTATATATAAATAAAAAATAAAGAAAGAAACCCTTACCCTTTATTTTTTGATTTGTTGGCGAACTTGATTTGCGGGATATGTTAAAGGGGGCATATGGAGGGGGGTTGTCGGCAGCCTTCTGATTCTTTATTTTTGTCCGGATCGTAACATCCTTGCAACATCTCTTCCGTCCGGCACGGATTTTAAAATAAGCAAAGTTGGGATTCTGATTCTGTGTAAAGTTTGTTTTCGGGTGATGCAGTCTTTCGTTTTTATAATCTTTTATGAGCTTCAATATTGTCGCCTGCCGAACGCTATGGCAACGGTTACGTGGCTGCAAGCGATGATTCCGGCCGAGGCAACTGTATCGGACAGCAATGAAATAAAATGTGAAATTTGAAAATCAGAACCTCACCATCATCTCCACCACCAGTTTGTCTTGTTCCGATTCCAAAGCAAACGAGCGGTCTGAATAGAAATACTTCTCATAATTCAAACGAAGATCTGCCTGAAACGGTTTCCCGAAACTGAACGTCAGGCCTCCTGTGATGCGCTTGCGTTCATAATCAGTAATCAAGAACTCCCCTTGTTCGTCTAATGTGCCATCGCTGTTGTTGCCCATATAATCGAAACGGGCAAGGAGAGAAACCTTTTTGAACAAACTTTTCTTTTTCCGGATAAACCAATCGTAATTCACAAAAGCATCCACCGCCCATACGCTCTTAAACGAGGAATTGGCATACTCCTTATACATGGTTTCCACTTCGAAATGACAGTTATTCCAGTTGTAAAAGGTGCCTATATCATACATATAAATGTTCCGGTCTGTAGGACGGATACGCTGTGTGCTCAATGTGAGGTTATAGCCTTTAAAAGGAGTTAATTCCAACTTTGCCGAATACGAAAGGGCCTTGTGCCAGCCTTTTTGCTCTGTCAGTCCCGAACCGCTGAACAAACCTGCTTCCAGCGAAAAAGGGAACCCTTCTTTACGCACATACTTTAATGTAGCGCCAGCATCACGCAAACTTCCCATCTGCTTGGCGATAAACGAACGATTGGCAAAATACTGCAAGTGAGGCGAGCGGTGCGCGTCGATCGTAAACGGTACACGCATCTGTCCGGCTGTAATATAAAATCCTTTTAATGGAGTAACCCGTGCGTAAGCATCCAGCATCTTGATTTCTCCCTCATCGCAAAGGTCTATTTCGGCTTTATAGCTTACGATGGGAGTTACATTTCCCGTAACGCTCACTCTTGCGGTGCGCACCTGAAAACGCTGTTCTCCAGTAGCGGTCTGATACTCGTACTTGCCTCTCAACGTTCCGTGCACTTCCGGCAAGTAGTCTTTCCAACTTACCTCTTGCGCTGCAATCCCTATTGCATCAAACGCAACAAGCAATGCAAATATAGCTTTCTTCATAGACCAAACTTTAAAAATAAGTAGATGTTGAGAATTAGTTTATACAGAATCTGTCTGTTCAGAAATGCAGATAATTTTGCTGATAGTCTGTGTTTAATCAGCAAAAAATTGTATTTCTGATAATATTATTTAATTTTGCGCACTTACTTATATGAACGGATTTGCTTGTAGGAGCGTATTGCATACGCCCCTACATTGTCTGAATATGGACATTTACTCATTTATCCCCTCCGGGTTTTACATTCCAAACCAACAGAGCACAGAGTGTTGACAACAGTGCCGCGCCTATCCAGAACCAGTTAATAGCGGTAAAGTCGTATGTTTCTACACCATTTACCACCGCCTTGTTCCCCTCTATCAGAATCCCGCTCATCACATCCTGGATGCCTGCGCCCACGTAGCTGGCTATGCCGACCACGCCCAATGCCGCCCCCGAAGCGTTGCGAGGAGCAATATCTACCGCCATCAACCCGCCCAGGAAACAAAGCAGCACACCGATGCTCAGACCGAACAATATCATTGCCGTCACGTCCAGCCAATAATGCACGCCGGGAACCAGCAGGAACAGACACAAGGCACAGGTATTCAACAAACCGAATATCAATGCAGGAGCATTACGCTTGCCTTTGAACAAGCGGTCTGACACGAAGCCCGACAATACCGTGCCGACAATACCGCATACCGAGCCGATGGAGATAATGAAGCTGGCATCCAGCGTATCGTATCCTTTCTGCGCTTCCAGATAGAATACCCCCCAACTGTTTACGGCATACCTACTGATGTACATAAATGCGCTCGATAATGCCAATATCCAAATGGCAGGCATCAGCAGCACCCGCTTTTGCGCCTTATTGAAGTCAGCAGTCTCTGCCTCGGTCAACACTTTCTTCGCTTTAGGCTGATTTACAGGAGGCAGTCCCTTGCTTTGCGGCGTGTCATGGAAAAAGTTCCATACAATTAACGCTCCCAGTAAGCCCACCAATCCGGCCCCCCAAAATCCGTAACGCCAGCCGGATGCGCTCACGATGGAAGCCACGATGATAAAGGTCAACGCCTCGCCAATGTTGTGGCTTGCCGACCAGAATCCGTAGAACGAACCACGTTTTTTGTCATCAAACCAACGCGACAAACCCACCACGCACGAAGCAGCTCCCATCGACTGAAACCATCCGCTGATTCCCCAAAGCACGGCGAACAGGACAAACGAATGGATAAAGCCCAAACACAGGTTCACAAGTGCTGTCACCAACAGACCTGTCGACATAAAACGCCTGATATTGCTTCTGTCCGCCAAAAATCCATTGGTGAACTTTCCTATAGCATAGGTGAAGAACAGCACCGAGCCGATGATTCCCAGTTCGGTTTCCGAAAAAATGCCTTCTTCTACAATGGGTTTTTTCACCACATTCAGACTCAAACGGCAGACGTAATACATACCGTACCCTAACGTGGCGGAAAGGAAAGTGGACCACTGCAGGTGCTTCAGCCTCCGTTCCGATTCAGGTGTCCATCCGTCTCCACAAGGTTTCGGCTTGGATACTTTATAAAACTCAATTATTGATTTTAAAATCATATCATTTCTTTTTGTTCTAATTCTTTTAATATACAACTCTCCAAATTATCACCCGGCTTATAATGCAAGACGCTCATCCCTAAAGACCGAGCTGTCATGCAATTGGCAAAAGAGTCATCAATGAATAAGGTCTCCCTCACATCTATTCCGGCATCCTCAACGGCTTTATGGAATATAACCGAATCAGGCTTTGCCGTATGCAACTTATAGGAAAGGTAGATTCCCTTAAAAAAATCATCGGCATTTAATCCTCTATAATCGAAACTTTTCTTGGAAAACGTGTTCCAATGTATAGAATTGGTATTGCTCAAAAGATATAAATTGTATGTATCCTTCAGCATATACAGGAGTTGCAATTTCTCTACAGGAATCCTGCCCAACATTCCATTCCAAACCGAATCGACTTCCTCATCCGAAAGAATCACGGAAGCCCTTGCACGTATTTCGTTTCTAAATTCACAATCAGACAGGTTTCCTTTCTCATATTCCAAGAAAAAACCGGCTTTATGGGCACTGCCGACTTCATCATCAGCGAACTGTATCCCGAACGCTTTGCAGGACTTGGCAAAGCGTTCCACAGATACATCTATCAATACATTGCCCCAATCGAATATTAAATTCTTAATCATACCTAACACAGTGTTTGGAGACTGAGAAACAGTTTCTGAGAATGGCTTATATTGTCTGCATGGCCTTACGGAACCATGCAGACAATTATAAAAGCTCCATTCAACCTTTATTGATGCAACCCCTTATCTCTCAGATAGTCCAAGAGAAGAGCCGGACGGTCTGTCTGAATAAGCTTGGCTCCTTGATTGATAATCCATCCCCAGCTTTCCTCCGGTTCGCCCAATTCCACCGCACGGTCATCATCGTGTCCTCCACAGAGTTCAGGCCACAAAGAATTGATGAATATCTTAGCCCCACTGTCTTTTACCTTCTTGATGAGACGCAACACTTCGGGCGAATCATTATTGAAAACCAGCTCAAACGCTTTGGGTTTCATATGCTCCAGGTAACCGTCGATAAGGGCTTCCGCTCCCTCCTTATGCAGGTTTACCACCGGCATAAAGACCATCTTGTCCAAGACTTCCCCATTTTCGGCCTTCACCTTTTCATACGGATGGTTCGACTTTATCACACACTGGTCTACCGTAGCTGTTTTTTCCAATACGGCGTATGCATCCTTAAAGTAATCGTATCCCTTGTCTACGTTCACCATTATCTTACCTTTGCAAAGCATCATCACTTCTTCGAAGGTAGGGATTTTATGACGGGTCTTCTGACCGTGCCCTCCTTTCAAGAAGAATTCCCTCAGCTCTGCAAGCGTATAGTCTTCAGGTTTTCCTTTGCCCGTTGTCGTACGGTCGATGGTCTTATCGTGCATCAAGACCAAATACCCGTCTTTTGTCTTTTTCAAATCTATTTCCACCATATCCACTCCCATGTCTATGCAATTCTGAATAGCCTGTAACGAGTTCTCAGGAGTGTTGCGCCAATCACCACGATGCGAAACCACTAAGATTCCTTCGGACGCTAAATTTTCGGTAACAGATACACTCTTCTTTTCAATGACTGGTTTCTCAGCAATTGAATTATTCTTCTCTTTCGGTCCGCAAGATGACAATGTCAACAAGCAGACACATACCATATATATAAAATACCTCATATTGAAAACCTTTTTAATTTGAACGACGACCGTTTCTTAAACTGTTACCTCCCCGCATTGACCAGCCTTTCATTGCCCCGGTAGCGGTTGTCCGGAATGCGCACAATCTGCCCGGCTGTTGGTTTGTCTCGACATTCACACAAATATAAACCGTACCGTCACTGCCTATTGCCGGCGATGAATAAATCTCATTGCCCAGCTTGACTTCCTTATATACTTGCTTGCCTTCTTCATTCAGGATGTAGAAATAGCCGGCACCGTCTCCGAAACAGATATTTCCGTTATCGGTTATGGCAGGTGTACAGCGAATCCTTCCCTGGCTGCGGAATGTCCAAACCATATCTCCGTTCGATTGGCTGTAGCAAGTCATCACGCCGTCACTGTCACCGACATACAGACGCCCGCTCAAGTCAAGCGCAATTCCGCTGTTGTCGTATTTCGATACACTTGGCGACTGCCATTTGACAGTTCCATCGGCAGCATTTACAGCCATGACGATGCCTCCGTCAGACGTGTTGCCGCACATATAAATCGTTCCGTCTTCACCCAAAGCCGGTGCAGCCGTACAAGACGCTCCATATTCTATTTCCCAAAGTTTAGAACCATCTGCCTTGGCGAAAGCCAGCATCTTGCCACTGTTGTTGCAGACATATACGGCATCGTCACCGATAACCACCGGAGACTGTATGTCACCGCCGCAATCCGCACTCCACAATTCACTCATCGAAACAGCTGAAAGAGCACATAACTTTTGATTGTCACCTCCATAATATACAGTTCCGTCCGTATCCACAGCCGGAGAAGTATATTTCACATTGTCATTCGTATCGTATGTACCCAAAATGGTTGAAGACTCCGCTTTGAACGCATACAAATTATCATCATAACTGCCGATGTAGAACGTTCCGTCATCAGCAACAGCCGGTGTACTTCTTACCACATCACCCGCCTTATAAGTCCATTGTTCTTCGCCGTTATTATTCAGCACCGCAATGTTATAATCACCGCGGCTGTTATTGGCATCGCAACCGAAAATGATGTTCCCTTGATTATCAACTGCCAAAGAAGCATCCTGGAATCCCGTAGTGGTAGCATATTCCCATATCAGTTCCGGTTCCTCATCTGATAATGATTTTTCCTTGACAGCAATGGTCTTATCAAAGGAATTTGCATTCTGCTGCCCCTGATTGTCCCATACAGTCAACACCACCTTGTAATCACCTGGCTCACTATAGGAAATGGTAGGATTCTCTTCTTCCGATGTTGTTCCGTTTCCGAAATCCCATTGCCAGCGGCTTATCTGACCGTCTTCGTCAAACGACAGATTGGTAAACGAAATGCTTTGTTCCACTTCCACTGTAGTAGCCGTAGCCTTGAATGCAGCCACCGGCTTAGTATTCACTTTATCATCATCTTGGCAGGCGGTTATCAATACAAACGCCGCTGCCATCCATATTAGTTTTTTCATACGCTGTTAATCTCTTTTTAAGTTGTCAAGATATTTTTTTAACTCGACAGGAAAATCCGTCTGTGCGACAGTTCCTCCCAAACTGACAAACCTGTTTACTTTCTGATAGTTGTCCGTATATGGAGTATCATCGTCATTGACATAGACATTCATGAATCCGGCTATCCCGTTACTATATGCTTTCTCCAAAATATCGTTTTTCCAAGCCTCCGAATTGAATTGAACGATAGCAAGTTTATCAACTAAAGACATAAAGCCGTCTAAGTCATCCATTGTGTAAACAACCGGAAACACATTCACCGTCTTGTCAATGTTCAACAAATTGGACGCATCCTGCAACTCGTAAACGGTAAACATACTTTGAGACAGCATACCGCATTGTTTCACTATATTGTAAACGGAACGGTAATCCGAGATCTTCATGTCAATATCCACATATATCTTCCCTCTTGCCGCCATCAGCGCCTCTGCCAATGAAGGTACATGTTCCATTGTCTGTCGACCGTCAAAATACAAATAGTAAGACTTTATCTCTTCGAATGTCAAGTCAGAAACCTTACCTGTTCCATTAGTGGTTTCATCTATCGTAGCGTTGTGCATCAACACAAGCTCGTTGTCTTCCGTCATCCGCACATCAATCTCGATGAAATCAATGCCGTTCTGTATAGCCTTCTCGATAGCGGAAACCGAATTTTCCGGAGCTTCCTTCCAATATCCACGATGTGCACATACCTGATAATGCCTGTCTGTCAAAGATTCAGGAATAGAAAGACGGACTGTCGAATTTATTTCTTCGGCAAAAACCTTTACCAAAGTCTTATATTCTTTCACCTCTCCAGTAGACAAGATTACAGAAGCCACTACCGTATAATCATCAGGTATACGATAAGCATGTGACGGAGAAAATGCATCAGATGTTTCACCGTCACCGAAATCCCAACAGACAGAAGCTACATCTGATTCCGTCACATTCTGGAGCGTAAATGTCACGCCTTCTCCATAACCGACCTCATTGGCAGAAGCCTCAACCGCTATGGATGCAGATGCCGCACCTCCTTCTATCGAATCGGAGCCACAGGCATAGAAGGACATGACAGATACAAGCATGAAAAACTTAAAAGCCTTTATCATTGCGTTCCTCCTTTATTTGTCCCAATCCGGATTCTGTACCAAATTTTCGTTCAACAATAAGTCACCTGTTGGCAGAGGATACAGATAATCACGCGATTCATCGAATTGTTTTGTATTATCCTTAAAACCGATTAAATTGCCGTGGTCACCTTCCGTAAGCTGAAGCACGCCTCCGATTTCCACACTTTGCGCAGCGGTAGTCGAAGGGGCAGTACCCGTGTACAACATCAAATCAGGTGCACCGTCTCCATCCAAGTCAAACTCGCCTAATGACGGGAAATACATACCGATAAAATGAGGTTCCAGCAATTTGCCGGCTTTCCACCTCACTAGGTCATCCCAACGGAAACCTTCCATTACCAACTCAATCCGCCGTTCTCTCCTAATTTCTAATATGATTCCTTGACAGCTTCCCGATACATTCGGATACAAGGCTGCCAATACCGCATCGGGCGACTGATTAGCAGACGTCATATCTAAATTAGGCATACTGACCCGGCTGCGTATCAGCCGGATGGTACGGTCTATATCATCCTGTGTAATAATGCCCAGTTCAGCTTTTGCTTCCGCATAGTTCAACAAGACTTCAGCATAACGGATAAACGCAACATCCTGATACGAAGCTCCGTCACCGTCTTGCGTTTCGTCAGATAAGAACTTGCATAGCTGATAGCCTGTCATCGTAGCAGCAAAATCAGGAAGCAAGGTAGCTGTTCCGCCTATACGCTGATACCCCAAAGAACGGATTGTCTGCGCCAAACGGCGGTCACGGCTCTGCATTTCATCGTAGAATCCCATTGTGGCATATCCTGTCTTACTTGTAAAAGGCATTCCGTTCAGTTGGAGGTAGGAGTCTACCAAGTCTTTTGTCAGGCCGATGTCACGTTGGGTACGTGATGTCAAGTAATAGTTCACATTATGCATCTGGTTCAAAGTCAACGAATAACGGCGTCCCAAAATCACTTCATCCTCTTTTAATGTAGAAGCGAACAAATCCCGATAGTCCGTATCCGGATTGCCTGTACTATACAAGGTATAGCCTGATTCGTCCATCACTCTTCCTGCAGCTTCGTAAGCTTTCTGTAGCAATGTATCACTTCCTTGTATACCCAACTCTGTATGATATTTACGGAAAGTACCTTCATACAAACAAACACGGGAGAGAAGGGCCAATGCCGTCCAGCGGGTTACCTGATCAGAAGCACGTTCGTCCCCCAACTTGTCTACAGCTATCTCCAAATCCTGTATAATCTTGCTTACAACAAATTCACGGCTATCACGCGCTTTATACAATAAATCGGTGTCACCGGTCTGAATAACCGTTTCATACCAAGGCACGTCACCGAAGCGTTTTACTTTGTCAAAATAGAACCACGCACGGAAGAACCGGGCTACTCCTTCATACTTATCGCGCCCCGCTTCATCGGTACAGCGCTGGTAATTGTCGAAAAACAAGTTTATTTCACGCAGATCTTCCCAATCCCAGCCTCCGCTTCCTGTTTCGGAAGGAAGAATCCGTTCGTGGCTGCGCTGCTCTTCCGGTATGCTGGAATACAGCACATTATCCGTCTTCAGGTCTGCATCGATAATGTTACGGATAGAAGGAAGCTGTTCATAAAAACCGTTTGTGTACAGTCTCAGGTCATCTGCCGTCTTAAATGAATTTTCCGGCGAGATTTCCGCAATGGGATAACGGTCCAGAAAGGAATCGTTACAGGAAACCGTCAATATGCTTCCCACAAAAAGGGAAACCAATTTGATTGTACTATATTTCTTTTTCATAACTGATATTCTTTAGAATTTAATGTCAAAACCAAAGGCAAATGTCTTGCTGAAAGGATAAGCATTGCCATTACCCAATTGTTCAGGGTCGACAGTACGGTCTGGATTATTCTTGTACAGCGGAGAGAATGTCAGGATATTCTCGCCGGACACATACATGCGGATGCTTCTGATAATCTTCAGCTTCTGGCAAATCCGTTCGGGCAAGGTATATCCAAGAGTAATGTTTTTCAAACGCACGTATGCTGCATTCTGAAGATATTTATCCGAAACAACTCTTAATTGTGATCCTTCGTAATCGCCACCTTCATTGGCTGCATAAACAGCCAGACGCGGGAAATAGGCATCCGGATTATCCGGTGTCCACGACATGGATTCGATGCTTTTCGGATAGAAGTTCAGGTATTGTCGGGTGAAAGGTCCCCAGAAATAACCGTTATCATCACCCGGCCACCAGTCTTGTTTTAATACACCCTGGAAGAATGCGGAGAAATCGATGCCCCGATAATTGAACCCTAAATTAACACCCAAGGAATATCTTGGTGTGGTATTTCCAATCCGACGCAAATCGCCGTGATCGCTCAATGTCTGTTTTCCCGGAGTGATTGAACCGTCTTCATCAATGTCCTTGAACTTCAAGTCGCCCGCTACAGGATGGTTTACCAGATAATAGTTGCGTATGCGCTGGTTCACCAGCAGCTGGTCGGCATGAGTCAGATATTCGTCATCGGTCTGGAAGAAACCTTCAATCGTATATCCCCATACTTCTCCCAGTTCTTTTCCTACATAGAAATCATCAATGTTCCCGCTCGAATTGTCGAACCGGGTAATAACCGTACGGTTATCTGCAAGGTTTACCCCGATATTATATTCGAAAGGAGCATCCCATAAGGTAAAGCGGTCTCTCCAGTTTACCGACAACTCAAAACCTCTGGTACGCAAGTCGGCAGCATTTTCTTGCGGTTCTTCCGTACCGAACACGGCAGGAAGCTCCTTGCCTTGCGTCAACATATCGCGTGTGTCACGCTGATACCAGTCGAACGAAGCCGAAAGACGGCTGTTGAAGAAGGACAAGTCAATACCGGCATTAATGGTTTGGGATTTTTCCCAAGTAAAATTAGAAGAGATAGCATCGGGAGTACTCAAGTAACTCAAGTTTGCCCCATTTACAATATAATTTCCTTGGCTCACTTTCATTTTAGCGATATAATCGTACTCGCCTACATTCTGGTTGCCCAATGTACCGAATGACAAACGCAGTTTCAGATTGTCCATCCACGAACGCAAAGGTTCGAAGAACTTCTCTTCGCTTACTCTCCAAGCAACTGAACCAGAGGGGAATATACCCAAACGATTATCATGAGGGAACTTGGACGACAAATCAAAACGTCCGTTGAACTCAATCAAATACTTCCCTTTATAATCGTAATTGAACCGATAGAAAGCGGCACGGATGGCCCATTCTGCTTTCGAACCCAGCAGCTCGATATTCTCGCCGGTCGCCAAATTAAATGAACCTAAATCTTCCGAGATGGGTCCGCTGCGCATAGCTACCGTACGCTCCCAGTGTCTCCACTCCTGATTAAACCCGACCATCGCTTTCAGGTTATGCTTATCATTGAAGGTATGGCTATAAGTAGCAAATGCATTGATGGCCTGATATTGCGAATGCCAGTGTCTTTCCTTGTACAATTCTGTATTGGGCTTATAGTCGGTCACTCCCTCTCCACCCGGCTGGTTCGTATGAGGAGTAGATACACGCAACTGGCGTGAGAACGGACTTTCCTTACGGAATGTATAATCAGCGTTCAAGTCCAGTCCTTTAATAGGAGTGTATTGTATACTGAATGTATTCATCAAGTCATATTCCGAATCCGTTCCGTGGCTCTTTCCGTAAGTCAAATCAGCGAAAGTACCGTCGGCAATATCACGCCCCGGTGCATACGGACTGTTTATCATAATGCTTCCGTCAGGATTGTGAGGCAAATACAACGGCGAAGCATGGTAAGTGTATTTCCGCCAGTCTTCATCGTTATTGTTTCCGCTCATATCGCGGGCGTTGGTCACCGGATAATCGTAATCGCTCATATAAATATTGGTAGAGTTGGTAAACTTCAAGTTGTCCAATATCTGAAAATCCACCTTCGAACGCAACGTGTAGCTTTTCATCTTGTCGGGATTGATGCGGTAGATACCGTCGCGCGAATAGAATCGTCCCGACAAGTAATAGCGCACGCGGTCGGAACCTCCGGAGATGTTCAGGTTATGTTCCATCGAAGGCTGGTTGCTGCGGAAAATATAATTCCACCAGTCCGTATTGCCGTAATGCACATACCGTTCTACACCATCTATGGTCTTTATCAGCACACTGGGAAGCGACGGGTCTTTCTTACGCGCCTCCATATAAGCATAATCTTCTTCGGTATAGCCTAAATAGGTACTCGTGTTTTCCATCAGGCTCAGCTTATCACTCAACCGTGCCCATTCCAACCCGTCTGTAATGAAATTGTCGGTATTAATGGTCGGATTGCTCCATGCGAAATGATTGGAGTAGTTCACCTGTATCTTCCCTTTCTCGGGATTCTTGGTCGTAACCAATACCACACCAAATGCGGCGCGTGCTCCGTAAATGGCAGCCGAAGAAGCATCCTTCAGAACCGTAACCGAAGCGATGTCCTTCGGATTAATGTAGTTCATATCCCCTTCTACACCATCAATCAGCACCAGCGGTTCGCCTCCGTTGATAGAACCTTCGCCACGCACATTGAACGAGGCTTTCTTGTTAATCGCACCGTCGCTGAACGACACATTGAAGTTGGGGATAAGTCCTTGCAAGGCAGACCCCGTATTGGCGCTGATGCGGTGCTCTATCTCCTTGGACGAAATCTGCGCTACGGAACCCGACAAGTTCGCCTTCTTCGCCGTACCATATCCTACAACCACCACTTCTTCCAATACTTCGGTATCTTCTTTCAATACAACATTCGCCAACGCTTTGTCTGTAGCCTTGAACGTCAATGTCTTATAACCAATGTACGAAATATCTATCATCGCATCTTGAGGCACATCGGCAATAGAGAAATTACCGTCCATATCGGTAATGGTTCCGTTTGAACTTCCCCTTACCAATACACTGGCACCGATAACGGGAATGCCGGTTTCGTCTACGATCACTCCTTTTACATTGAGTCCCTTTCCTGCGGGTTGCACCTGTTCCTGCGGCTGCTTCGAAATGACAATCATTTTTTCCTGTATAGTCCATGTCAACCCTTTGTCAAGGATTTGCGCCATCACGTCTTCTAAGGAAGCATTTTGAAACGATGCATTCACCTTCCGGTTCACATCCACCTCGTCTGTCTTGTAAACAACAGACAACCCTGTCTGGCTTTCCACTTCTTTCAATACGGTCTTCAACGGAGCATTGCTAAATGTCTTGCTCACCGTCTGGGCGTATCCAAACGTCAACGCACCCCACCCGAACGAAAGGCATAGGAACAGCCTGAGAAAAACTTTTCGGTTGTTCATAATTTTTTAATTTAATGGTTAATTGATTTAATATGATAAACATGATTATCCCACGTTACTGAGAACGGAATGATTTTCTGCAATGCCTTGAAAATCTGTTCCAAGGTTTCATCGTTCCGCAACGAAATACTGAAGGTTTGAAACTTCAGTCTTTCATCTTCTATTTCAATCTTCACGTTGAAGTGACGTGACAATTTTATCATCAAGTCCTGAAAAGTAATATTGTCGTTTACCAGCTGGTTGTCCATCCACGCATTCGACTGGAAAGCATTGACCGACGTGTGTTGCAGCTCGCCGGTATTCTTTATCAGTTTCATCTCTTCTCCCGGATTCATGTCAATCGACTCGTCTTTATAATTGACGGTAACTCTCCCTTCGATTAAGGTAGTGGAAATAAAGGGATCCCCCTCGTAAGCGGACACATTGAACTTTGTGCCTTTCACCACCACGTCATACCCTTGGGTACGGACGGTGAAAGGCATACCATTTTTTTTCGACACTTCGAAATAACCTTCTCCGCTCAATGTGACAATACGTTCTTTCTCATTAAAGTCCGTGGAATACTTCAATGTCGAACCGCTGTTGAGCCAGACCAAGGAACCATCGGCGAGAAGCACTTTCGACTTTCCGCCCAACGGAGCCTCGCTGACGAAATAAAAACAGGCCTCCGTCTGATGAAAATAATACCACGAAGCCGTGATGGACAGGCATACCAAAATGACGGCGGAAGCGACCCAAGCACCTATCCGCCTGAACGTAAAACGCCGCTTGGGAATCATTGGAGCAATGGCTTCCTTGGCAAGCAAACGTGCCTGAAGCTTTTTCCATTCTCTCTCAACTTCAGTGCTGGCGCACATTGCACTGGCCCACTGCTTTTCCCATTGTCTGAAAAGAGATAGGTTTTGGGGATTTTCGTTGATGAACTCAAACAACTCCCGTTCATCGTCACGGGTTATTTTCCCATTGAAGTACCGGATAGCCAAATTATGTTTTTCTGATGTTCTGTCCATAGAAATTGATTTCTATAGATAGAACAATTTGGCAGCTTTTTACCCAACCCCCGGAGATGTGTTTTTTATTTTGTGAAGAGGAAGAAAGACATGATGACAATGTATTGGTAGTAGGATGAATTGTCCTTCAGATAGTCTGAAATCACCTTCAATGATTTGGATATGTGTTTTTCTACTGCAGTGGTGGATATGCCTAGCAGCTCGGCGATTTCTTTGTTCTTCATTCCGTCAAACCGGCTGAGCAGGAATATTTCTCTGGAGCGTGGAGAAAGTTTGGACAATGCTGCGTCAATCTGCGTTTTCAGGTCTTCGTAGAGGATGTTTTCGTCTGTAGAGAACATCAGGTCGGCGGAGTAAAGTTTTTCTTCACCGTCCAAAGTGCTCAGATAGTCTATTGAAAGGTAGTTTGCCAGCATGTGGTGTTTCAGGTAATTCAGACATGCGTTTCGGACCATTAGGAACAGCAGCGAACTGATGGATACGGCTGAAAGCAGTTGCCTTTTCTCCCAAAAATTCATGAAACATTCTTGCAGGATGTCTTTCGCCACATCTTCATCCTGAACGAAGCGGATCGCATATCCCAGCAGTCTTGGGTAAAAACGCTTGAACAGGTACTCAAAGGCAGCATGGTCATTTTGTTTGATAGATTCCAGCAAGTCCTCATTCGTTGAGAAACGAAGGGTGTTGGGTTGGCTTATTTGTACGGTCATGTCTTAAACTTACAAAAACAGTTTGTTGCAAATTTAGAGAATATTTTAATTTTGAATCAAAAAGATGTGCTTATTTTTGATTTCTTGCAAAGAAACTTCTTCTATTTCATTCCTTATTAAAAGAATGTTGCATTTATGTTTCAGTGTTTTGGAAAGAAACTGCAGTGTGAAAGGCAGATAGGCAAGGGGAAGCATTTCCTGTTCTTCTCCGTCAGACGGCGGTTGTCCTCCTCGCAAGAGCAGAAAAATGTCCTCGAAAACAATTTTCAGATTAAATGGCAGACAAATAGCCTGTAACAATATGGCAGATTCTTGCATGGAGATGGAACGGGATGGATGTGCAGAGGCTATAAAAATACAAGTCCCCGGCTCCTTGCGGAATCGGGGACCTGTATGTGGAAAGTCGGTTTGCCGGGAGATTTATTCAGCCGCAGCAACCGGACGTTTTTCCTTGATTCTGGCTTTCTTTCCGGTAAGTTTGCGCAGGTAGTACAGTTTAGCGCGGCGAACTTTACCGATCTTGTTTACTGTAATGCTGTCGATAGCCGGAGATTCCAGCGGGAAAATACGTTCAACGCCGATTGTTCCCGACATTTTGCGAACTGTAAAGCGTTTCTTTTCGCCATGTCCGCAGATTTTGATAACAACGCCGCGATACATCTGTATACGTTCCTTGTTACCTTCAACGATACGGTATGCTACTGTAACCGTGTCACCTGCTTTGAATGAAGGATGCTGTTTGCCAGTAGCAAATGCTTCTTCTGCAATTTTAATTAAATCCATTTTTTCTTTTTAATAAATTGTTAGATCGTTACAACGCAACATATCAAGTAACTCTTCATGACAGCGATTGCGCGAAAGCGGTGCAAAGTAAGCGATTTTTTGCGATACAGCCAAAACTTTCGCTCATATTTTGAGTCCGGTGGAATGTTTTTTGCGGGAAGAGGTGAAAATGCTTTGTCCCGTGTGTTTTTTTGGCTACATTTGACGTGAAAAATAGTTTCATAAACTGATATGATTGTGAAAAATAGCATAAAGATTGTTCTGCTGGGAGGGACGCTGCTGCTTGGCGGCTGTGCTTCCGGCTATTTGGTGAAAGATATTGAAGGAGGAAGGGTGGCCATGACCGCCGAGTACGACAAGAATCCCGACCGGGATGCGGAAGCCATCCTGCAGCCTTACCGCCGGGTGGTAGACAGCATCATGTCGCCTGTTGTCGGACATTCGGCGAGAGCGTTGGAGGCATACCGTCCGGAATCGCCGCTTTCCAATCTGCTGGCCGACATCATACGCCGGGGAGCGGCGGGCATTTCCGGAAAGCCGGCGGATGTGGGCGTGATGAATATGGGCGGAATACGCAATTCGCTTCCTGAAGGAGAGGTCACTTACGGCATGGTGTATGAAATAACTCCTTTTGAAAATGCCGTGTGTGTGCTGACTCTGGACGGAAAGACGCTGATGGAGCTGTTCCGGCAGATTGCTGGAAGGGGAGGCGAAGGACTCAGCGGAGCAAAGTTGGTCATCTCTCCCGACGGAAAGCTCCTTTCTGCGGAGGTAGGAGGGCGTCCGGTTGATGAGGGAAAAGACTATACGGTGGCTACCATCGACTATCTTGCGGAAGGGAACGACAGGATGGCGGCTTTCCGCGAAGCGAAATCGAAAACATTTCCTCCCGAGCCGCTGCTTCTGCGTACCGTATTTCTCGACTATGTGAAGGAGTGTGAGCGGAAGGGCCGCTTTGTCGATGCGCCGGCCGGCGGAAGGATAACGGTGGCGAAATCTGAAAACAAGTAACTTAAAAACAGTGTGCTGATATGAACCGCAGAATTACAGGTGTGTTGCTGATGTGCTTTGCCGCAGGTCTGCTGGCGGCACAGAACGTCAAAGAACTGCTTATTTATCATACCAACGATATGCATAGCCGCATCGAACCTTTTGCGGCTTACTATCCCGATACGGCGTTGGCCGGAAAGGCCGGTGTCATTCGCCGCGCTGCATTTATACGTGATGAAAGAAAGAAGCACAAGGATCTGCTGCTTTTTGATTCGGGCGACTTTTCGCAGGGAAGCCCTTACTACAACCTTTTCAAGGGTGAGGTAGAGGTGAAGATGATGAACGAAATGAAGTATGATGCCGGAACTATCGGAAACCATGAATTTGATTTCGGGCTGGACAATATGGCAAGGCTGTTCCGGATGGCAAAGTTCCCCATTGTGTGTGCCAACTATGCGGTTGAGGGAACCGTGCTTGAAGGACTGGTGAAGGAGTATACGGTGATTGAGCGCGGCGGCATACGGATCGGCGTGTTCGGACTGGGCGCTCCGCTTGACGGGCTGGTGGCTCATGCCAATTACGGAAATGTGAAGTTTGAAGATCCGGTTTCAGAAGGGCAGCGCATTGCCGACTTGCTGCGCAATGAAGAAGGGTGTGACCTGGTGGTCTGCCTGTCGCATCTGGGATGGAACGGAGAGCCTTATTCGGATGTGGAACTGATTGAAAATACCCGCAACATCGATATCGTGCTGGGAGGACATTCGCATTCTTATTTTGAAGGTCCCCGGTATTACAAAAACTTGGACGGGAAGGAAATCCCTGTCCAGCAGATGGGCAAACATGCGGCTTTTGTTGGCCGGATGGTTGTCAGAATGCAGGAAGAATAATTTAAAGGAACAATCATGAAAAGGCAATTATTGTGTTTGGTGCTCGGCCTGCTGGCAACGTTTTCATTGCACGCGCGGCAGCCTTCGGTGCTGGAAGCGCTTGGCGATACGGCGGCGTGCAGACGGTGGGTTGACGCACAGATGGAGAAAATGACATTGAAGCAGAAGATAGGGCAGCTTTTCATTTATACAGCCCCGCCCGAATATACCCAGTATAACAAGAACCGTCTGCGGAAAATCATTGGCGAGTACGGTGTGGGCGGATTTCTTTTTTCCGGAGGCGAGGCGGAGAAGCAGGCCAGTCTGACCAACTATCTCCAGCAGGTGTCGGAGGTTCCTCTGCTCATCGCATTCGATGGGGAGTGGGGGCTGGCGATGCGCCTGAAAGACGCTCCCGGATTTCCTTACAACCGGGTGCTGGGATGTGTGGCGAACGATTCCCTGCTGTATGAATACGGGCGTGAAGTGGCCCGGCAGTGCCGTTCCATAGGGGTGCATGTGAATTTTGCTCCGGTGGCTGATGTAGACAGCAACCCGGATAATCCGGTTATCGGCTGGCGTTCGTTCGGGAGCAGCCCGAAACGTGTGGCCGAAAAGGTGGTTGCTTATGCCCGCGGACTGGAAGACGGAGGAGTGCTGGCCGTGTGCAAGCATTTCCCCGGTCACGGCGATACGGACGTTGACTCGCACGAGGCGTTGCCCGAACTGGCGTTCGACCGCCTGCGCCTGGACAGTGTGGAGCTGTATCCGTTCAGAAAGGCGGTAGAGGCTGGCATAGGCGGAGTGATGAGCGGTCACCTGCATGTGCCGGCGTTGGGAAAAAAGCCCGCGTCGATTTCTTCGGACATTCTGCGCGTGCTGAGAGATGAACTGCATTTCGAGGGACTTGCGTTTACGGATGCGCTGGAGATGAAGGGAATTTCCGGCAATGAAAATGTCTGCGCGCAGGCGCTGGCGGCGGGAAATGACATGCTTCTTGCTCCCCGCAACCTGAAGAGGGAGCTGAAAGGCGTGATGCAGGCCATCAGGCACGGCGAACTTTCGGAGGAACTGATTGAAGCGAAATGCCGGAAGGTACTTGCTTTCAAGTACGCGCTCGGGCTGGCGGACAGCAAGCCGGTTTCGCTGGAAAATATTGGAAAGGAATTGCAGGATGCCTCCGTTGGAGCCTTGCAGCAGAGCCTGGCTTGTGCAGCAGTGACCGTTGCCCGCGATTCAGACGGACTGGTTCCTTTGGATCTGGCCGTTTCAGGCACTGTCTTGCTGAGCGTGTCGCCTGCGCTTTCCGAGGCTTATCCTTTTTATAAGCGTTTGAATGCTGCGTTTCCCTTAAACTGGATACATGCAGATGCGGATTCCATTCCGGAAATCAGACGCAGGCTGCGTCCGGTGCAGCGTGTGATTGTGGCCGTTCATTCGGACGACCTGCTTCCGTATGATTCGCTGCTGACTTCTTTGGCTGAAGACAAGCCGCTTGTGCTGGTTTCGTTTGCCGATATGAAGGGACTGGAGAAAACGCCGGATCTGTTGCGGAAGGCATCGGCCGTGATTCTTGCGCACGACGGGCAAGAAGCGGTGCAGCAGTATGTGGCCGACTTGCTTTTGGGCAAGGCGTATGCCGACGGGCGCCTGTCTGTGCCTTTGGGCGATGTCTTTGCGGAGGGGACGGGTGTGACCGTTGATCCGGAACATCCGCGTACCTGTTCTCCCGAAGAGCTGGGCATGGACTCTTCCGTACTGGCGCGCATCGATGACATCGCGGAAGAAGGCATTCGTGAAGGAGCCTTTCCCGGATGCCATGTGCTTATCCTGAAAGATGGCATGCCGGTTTATGATAAGTGTTTCGGAAAGCATACATATGAAGGAAACCGGAAAACGTTGGAAAGCGACATCTATGACCTGGCTTCGCTGACCAAGGTGACAGCTACCCTGCTGGCTGTTATGAAACTGTATGACGAAGGACGGATCGGACTTACTGACCGTGTGTCTGATTATCTCCCTTACCTGAAGCAGACCGACAAGTCGCGTATCACAGTTCAGGACCTGCTTTTCCACCAGTCGGGCCTTCCTGCCTATCTGCCTTTTTATCAGGAAGCGATCGACTTGAAGTCGTGCAAGGGCGGGCTGTTCAGGAAGAAGCGTGATTCGAACCATCCGTTCCGGGTGGGGGAGAACTTATATGCCTGTACAAACTTTTCGTATAAGCCCGAGTGGGTGTCGTCCGTACCTTCGGAAACGTATCCGCTTCAGGTGTCCGACAGCATTTTTGTCAAGGAGTCGTTCCGCGGAGAGATCATCAGGCAGATTGTTGATGCCCGGGTGAAAGGCAGTTCCTACCGGTACAGTTGCCTGAACTTCATGCTGCTCAAGGAACTTGTGGAAACCTTGGCCGGAAAGCCGATGGACGTTTATCTCGACAGCGTGTTCTATAAGCCGATGGGGCTGATCCATACGGCTTTCAATCCGCTTGCACGTTTCGGGAAAGACCGGATTGTGCCTACAGTGGAGGAGGATTTTATCCGGAGAGGACCCTTGCAGGGCTTTGTGCAGGATGAAGCGGCTGCGTTTATGGGAGGCGTATCGGGAAATGCGGGACTGTTTTCTTCAGCGCACGACGTGGCGCGCATCTGCCAGATGCTGCTAGATAAGGGAGTATGCGGTGACCGCCGCTACCTGTCGCGCGCTACTTGCGAGCTGTTCACAACCCTGAAGGCGAAACATAGCCGCCGCGGACTGGGATTTGACAAGCCCGATACGGAGCATCCTGAGGACGGACCGTGTGCGGCTGAAGCGCCGGCTTCGGTGTTCGGCCATACGGGTTTCACCGGTACGGCGGCCTGGGTGGATCCGGACAACGGGCTTGTGTTTGTGTTTTTGAGCAACCGCACTTATCCGCACGCTTCTGACCGCACGAAGCTTACGGAACTGAATATACGTCCGCGCATGCAACAGGCAATGTATCAGTCGTTAATGAAATGAATCTATTTAGACAGGGTACAAATTGCGCAGATTTTGCAATGTCGGTGTTACAACTTATGATAAAAACGTTACCTTTGTAACATCATTTTAGGACTAATAATAATTAAACTTTTTACTACAATGGCTTACGTAATTAGTGACGATTGTATCGCTTGCGGTACTTGTATCGATGAATGCCCGGTTGGCGCAATCTCAGAAGGTGACAAATATTCAATCAATCCGGATGCTTGTACTGATTGCGGTACTTGCGCATCTGTTTGTCCTTCTGAAGCTATTCACCAGGAATAATCGGATCGTCGTATGACAAAACTTATGCAGGAGCATCTCTTTGGGATGCTCCTTTTTTTATTTTCTTTCAGCCAGATAAACTCCTCCGACAATACAGGCCGCTCCGAGCAGCGATGTCAGCGTGATCTTTTCTCCCAAAATGAGATGGGCGGTGATGATGGTGGCAAGCGGATTGATGTAGAGATAGTTTGACGCTTTTGATGCACCGATCATGCGCACGGTGGCATTCCATGAGATGTAGCAGAGCATCGAGGCTATCAGTCCCAGAAAAAGCAGGTTGGAATAGACTTCCGGCCGCGAAAGAAGCCCGATATGAAGCTCTTCCGGACGGAAGGCGAAATAAACCGGCAGCGACAGGATGCCGTAGAAAAACACTTTCCGGGTGATGAAGAGTGTGGGATAAGCGCTTCCCAATCGCCGGAGCACCATGCAGTATAAGGCCCACGAAACGGCGGCGGCAAGTGTCAGCAGGTCGCCGGACAGATTGAATTCGAGCGTTTCGTTTCCGTTGCATACGATAAGCGCCACACCGGTCAGAGCGATGACCGTGCCTGGCAGAAAGAATCTTCTGAATTTCTCCTTGTAGAACAGCCGGGAAAGCAGCTGGGTGAATATGGGTGTCGTGCACACCAGCAGCGACACGTTTGAGGCCTGGGTGATTTCCAGCGCCGTGTTTTCGGTGATGAAATAAAGCGATCCTCCGAAAAGACCGGCCAGAAGCAGAAACAGTTCGTCGCGCAGGCTGTTGGCCATGAATTTCTTGTGCGAAATGGCCAGCAGGCATATGTACGCCACCAGAAAGCGGTAGAGGAATATTTCTGCGGGAGGAAGTCCTGAACTGATCAGAATTTTGGAAGATACGAATGTGGTACCCCAGATGCACACCGTCACGATGGCAAGGAGGTGGAATAAGTTTTCAGATTTCATGTGAAATTTGACGAAGGTATACACAAAAAACACCACAGAAAGCATAAAACATGCGTTCCGGCTTTCTGTGGTGAAAATAAAGTTATGGCATGTTTATTTCAAGCGTGCCAATGTTTCCTTGATGCGGCGCATCGCTTCAACGATGTTCTCGTCGGATGTGGCATAGCTCATGCGGATGCACTCGGGAGCTCCGAATGAAGTTCCTCCCACGCAGGCTACGTGGCCCACTTCGAGCAGATACATGGCCAGGTCTTCCGCATTGCTGACAACACGGTCGCC
Organism: Bacteroides gallinaceum; assembly: GCF_030373775.1. Taxonomy (NCBI): domain Bacteria; kingdom Pseudomonadati; phylum Bacteroidota; class Bacteroidia; order Bacteroidales; family Bacteroidaceae; genus Bacteroides; species Bacteroides gallinaceum. The sequence continues at coordinate 83,122 of NZ_JAUDEN010000005.1, forward strand.
GTCTTTCTTTCCGAAGAAGGAGTCGCATTTCGGGAACAGGTAGAAAGCTCCCTGCGGCACGTTCACTTCAAATCCCGGAATTTCTTTTGCCAGCTTGACAATCAGGTCGCGGCGGCGTTCGAATGCCTTGCGCATTTCTTCTACAGGCTCCTGTGTGCCGGTATAGGCAGCTTCAGCGGCTTTCTGAGATACGGAGCACGGGCCGGAGGTGTACTGTCCCTGCAGCTTGTTCACTCCTTTCACGATCCATTCCGGGGCGGCGATGAATCCGATACGCCAGCCGGTCATGGCATAAGCCTTAGAAACGCCGTTTACGATGACCACCCGGTCTTTGATGGCCGGGAACTGCGCAATGCTTTCGTGCTTGCCGATGTAGTTGATATGCTCGTAGATTTCGTCAGCGATGACGATGACGCGTTCGTGTTTGGCCAGCACCTCTGCCAGTCCTGCCAGTTCTTCTTTGCTGTATACCGATCCGGTAGGGTTCGACGGAGAGCAGAGAATCAGCGCGCGCGTTTTCGGCGTGATGGCCGCTTCGAGCTGGGCCGGAGTTATTTTAAAGTCCTGTTCGATACCGGCGCGCACAATGACAGGCGTTCCTTCGGCCAGCTTTACCATTTCCGGATAGCTAACCCAGAAAGGAGCGGGGACGATCACTTCATCTCCCTTGTTGACCAGTGCGAGGATGGTGTTGCATACGGACTGTTTTGCTCCGTTGGCGCAACTGATTTGTGCGGCTGTATATTCCAGACCGTTTTCCTTTTTCAGTTTTTCAACGATTGCGTTCCGCAGAGCCGGATATCCGGCAACGGGAGAATAGCGTGAATAGTTTTCATCAATAGCCTTCTTTGCGGCTTCCTTGATATGGTCCGGCGTGTTGAAGTCCGGTTCTCCTACGCTCAGGTTAATCACATCAACGCCCTGAGCTTTCAGTTCACTACTTTTTTGTGACATAGCCAGTGTAGCCGACGGCGACAGGCTGTTCAGACGATCTGAAAGTTGGTTCATTTTTCCTTATGATGTTTAAAGTTGGATTTCTTTGCAAAATAAGCTAATTTCTTGGATATATGAAAGAAATTAGCTTATGAAAGACGTTATTTCCTGTCGCCGAGTATTCTGAGCAGGTAGATGAACAGGTTGATGAAGTCCAGATACAGGGTGAGCGACCCCATCAGCGCTATTTTCTGTGTGGTTTCGTTCACTTCCACGTCATCTCCCGACAAAAGCTGCTTGATCTTCTGCGAGTCGTAGGCGGTCAGTCCCACAAAAAGCAGCACGCCGATATACGAGATGATGAGGTCCATCATGGAGTTTTGCAGGAAAAGGTTGACCAGCGAAGCGATGATCAGTCCGATAACTCCCATGATGCACAGGCTTCCGATGCGGGTCAGGTCTTTTTTGGTGACATAGCCGTAGAGGGCTGTAGCTCCGAACGTGCCGGCCGTCACGAAGAAGGTCGTGGCAATCGAGCTCATGGTATAGACCATGAACAGAACCGACATGGTGACACCGTTCAGCACAGAATAGAGGATGAACAGGATGGTTGTCGTTGTGAAGCTGATGCGGTGGATGCGTGCCGAAAGAAACATGACCAGTCCCACTTCTGCGATGAGAAGAATCCAGAACATCATGGAGTTCTGTGCCATTGCGTTGATCAGTGTGTAGGATTTGGCTACATAAAGCGCCACAAAGCCAGTGATGGCCAGAGCCAGTGTCATCCATACGTATACGCTGCGGAACAGGGCGGTCTGGGCTGTCCTGTTCGCTATGCTTTTCACTAAATTGTTTGTTTCCATATTGAAAGTTGTTGGTTAGATGTTTTTTTATTTGTTGAAATGGAGCGTATGTCCCATCCGGTCTTTTTTGGTATGGAGATACCGCTCGTTGAAAGGATTCGGCGTCACTTCGATCGGAACGTTCTCTATGATCTCCAGTCCGTAGGCCTCCAGCCCGACACGCTTCACCGGATTGTTGGTGAGCAGCCGCATTTTGTGGATTCCGATTTCGCGGAGAATCTGGGCACCCACCCCGTAGTCACGCTCGTCGGCCTGATGTCCGAGGCAAATGTTGGCATCCACCGTGTCCATTCCTTCTTCCTGCAGCTTGTACGCTTTCATCTTTTCCATCAGTCCGATGCCCCTTCCTTCCTGGTTCAGGTAGATGACAGCTCCCTTGCCTTCTTTTTCGATCTGCTGCATGGCTCTGTGAAGCTGTTCTCCGCAGTCGCAGCGCATGGAACCGAAGATGTCGCCTGTGGCGCAGGAAGAGTGCACGCGCACCAGCACCGGTTCGTCGGGGCCGAATGTTCCCTTGATGAGAGCCACATGTTCCAGGCCGTTGCTCTTCTGCTTGAAAGGAATCAGGCGGAAATGTCCGTAGGCGGTTGGCATGTCCACTTCCACTCCCTTTTCTACCAGCGACTCCTGCTTCAGCCGGTAGGCGATCAGGTCGGCTATGGATATCAGCTTGAATCCGTATTCGTCTGCCATCTGCTTGAGTTCCGGCAGGCGTGCCATTGTTCCGTCCTCGTTCATCACTTCCATCAGTGCGGCGGCCGGATACAGTCCTGCCAGGCGTGCCATGTCTACACAGGCTTCGGTATGTCCGGCGCGGCGGAGCACACCCTTGTCTTGCGCATAGAGCGGATTGATGTGTCCCGGTCGTCCGAATGTTTCCGGGGTGGAGTCCGGATCAGCCAAAGCCTTGATTGTGGCTGCCCGGTCGGCTGCCGAAACCCCAGTGGTGCATCCGTCCAGCTTGTCGATGGTGATGGTGAACGGAGTTCCCAGCACGGAAGTGTTGTTCGTCACCTGATGAGGCAGGTCGAGCTCTTTGCAGCGTGATATGGTAATCGGAGCGCACAGCACCCCTCTGGCATGTTTCAGCATGAAGTTGATTTTTTCGGGAGTTACCTTTTCGGCGGCAATTACCAGATCGCCTTCGTTTTCGCGGTCTTCGTCATCAACGATGATGATGAATTCGCCCTTCCGGAAATCTTCTATTGCCTCTTCAATTGTGTTGAGTTTCACTTTTTCCATAATTGAACTGATATATGTTTTTATAATAGTTTCTGTCTGATTCTTTCCTGGATATCCTTGTTTGTCTTGATGATGACCTTCAGGTCTTTGTCGAGGCGCACCCTGTATCGCCAGATGTTCAGCCAGAGCAGCAGTCCGGCCGGAACGACCACTCCGCACAGCATGTTGAGCCAGCGGTTGTCGAACAGGCTCTTGTGGGCTTTAACAGAGAGGAACGGATAATTGTTCATCATGTTCAGCAGCACCGTGTCCGTTGAGTTTGAGAGTTCTTCCACCAGCTCCTCGATCTGCCTGCTGATGCCTGCTATGGCATCGTCGGGCGTGTTGTTGGTGAAAATCCGGTAGTAGTTCGGCGGTCCGAGCAGCTTGTGGGTTGCGGCATAGTCTGCACATTCTGCACTGACTTTTTCCAGTTTGCTGATGTCTTCTGCATAGTCGGGCGTCTGGATGATGACTTCTTTCTTGAAGATGTGCCGCGACACCCGGATGCCGAACACCTTGCGGAAGAATGCCGCGTATACGTCGATATTGAACACCACGGAGTCTTTGTTTGATTTGTAGGTGAGGAATCCGCCCAGCGGAGCCAGGACGACTGTGCTCATCCATGTTCCCAGCACGATGTTCATTTCGCCGCTCTTCGCCACGCGCGTGGCTCCTGAGTCGATGATGTAGTAGAGCACGAATATCAGCACGGAAATGACGACCGGCATTCCCAGTCCCCCCTTCCGTATGATGGCGCCCAGTGGTGCTCCGATAAAGAAGAAGATGATGCATGCCAGCGACAGGGTTATCTTTTTGTGCCAGTCAGAGCGGTGTCCTCTGATCCGTCCGTCCACATCCTGCGTGGTGAAGCTCTTCAGCGACCATTCGGAGGCGAGCGACGCCACGCGGCTTCTGGTTGAGTTCAGTGTCTTGTATTTCTGCGCTGCGGTCAGGCTGTTGAATATGCTGTCGGTGTTGATGTGCGTAATCTTCTGTTCGGCCAGTCTGGTCGAATCCCTTGCAGTCAGCGGAGGCTCTTTGTATGTGCGGTCCATGGCCTCCTTGTAGAGCGAACGTCCCACGCTGTCGGCATACATGCTGAGCGAGTCGATGGCCAGCGATATTTCCCTCATGTTCTTGATGTCCGAGCGCTGGTTCAGAAAGTTTCCGTCCACCATTTCAAAGTTCGTGTCGAAAGCGATGAGCGTATGCTTTTCCTTGAAGGTTTCTCTTCTGTACGGCACGTTTCTGGAGATGACCGACTGCGAGCGGAGGTTTTCAAACTGTTCTCCGTTGTAGAGATGCAGGAAGAGGTGCTTCTTGTCGGCCGTCAGTTCCAGCTTTCCCTCTTCCGCCCAGATGATGTGCGCGTTTTCGAATCCGTCGGAAAAGTTGTAGATGAGCACGTCTTTCAGCATTCCGGTTTTGCGGTCTTTGTGCTTCACGTAAATGTTGTAGCCTTCGATGTCGCTGTAGAAAACCCCTTCAGGAATGTCCACTTCGGGCGACTTCTGTTTCATGGATACCAGGAGCGTCCACAGTTCTTTCTGGGCTTTCGGCCCCACCACATTCTGGAAGAAGAAAGAGAGCACGCCCAGGAAGAGGCAGAAGAGCACCACGGGACGCATGATGCGCAGCAGCGGGATGCCCGCCGCCTTCATGGAAAGCAGTTCGTATCGTTCGCCGAAGTTTCCGAATGTCATCAGCGCCGCCAGCAGAATGGCCAGCGGAAGCGACAGAGGTATCAGCGTCAGCGCCGACAGAAAAAAGAATTGCGCAAGCACGTTCATTTCCAGTCCTTTCCCCACCAGTTCGTCAACGTATCTCCAGAGGAACTGCATCATGAAGATGAACAGGCAGATGAAGAATGTTCCGGCGAAGAGCAGCAGAAAGCTCTTGAGAACAAATATGTCGAGTTTCTTTATGCGTAGCATCCTAAGTTTCGTGTATTATCAAGGTGCAAAAGTAGCATAAAAAACAGACACGGAAACAATGTTTTGTGAAATTTTAGGTTTATAGTCCGAAAACTCTCCGCAGCGTTTCGATCTGCGAGTCCCATAGCTCGCGCGTGTCGTCTTCCTCTTCGGGGTCTGCAAAGTCGGTCACTTCGAGCACGTGGTCGGTGGTCAGTTCGTTGTAGTGTATCTTGAATTCAAAGTACGTCTTGGCTTTTTCTTCATCGAGCCAGTGGAAGCGGATGAAATATTCCGATCTGTAGTTCACCACCTCTGCCTCTCTTGTTTCTGTCTTTCCCCACTGGAAGGTGAATTTCTTGTCTGTGCGCGTCACCTTGTCGGCAAACCAGCGTTCAAGTCCTGCCGGTGTGCTGATGGCATTCCATATGATTGTTCCCGATGAAGGGTTTAGCGGATACTCGATATGTATTTTTCGTTTCATGGTGTTTTTCTTTGGTTTTATGTAATGGCGGCAAATTAAAGTATTTTTTTCCGTACCGCATAGCGAATCGCTTTATTTTTTTCTCGTTGCTGGCGGATGGAGTAAAGGCCGGGTTGAAGCGGCTTGTTTTTTTGACCCGTAAAGTCGGTTGAGATAACGGCTCATTTTAATCAAGATGATGGGAAACATTGGACAGGATGACGGCTTATTTTTCGGAGGGAGTAAAATGCGCCCTGCTTTTCCGTTTTTCATTCCGGCGGAGGCGTGCAAATGTATGCTAAATGTTTTGTTTTGCGGTATATTCGTTTGATTTTGTCGGTAAAATGCATTAGTTTTACAATTGCTATGCTTGCATTTAGAAATGCATGAAAGCAGCCTTGTTGCTTTTTGAAAGTAAATGATAATTGAAATACATAACAAGATGAAGAAGATGGCGTTATTATTGGCAGGACTCGGCTTTTGTCTGTTGGGCCATGCAGAAGAACCTGCAAGGAATTTTTACTTTGCCGGATACAAGATCGTGCTTATTCCGTCGGACACGTTTCGCGTAGAGGTGGAAAATCCGGATCTGGGGATTCAGGAGATGAAAGACGGAACCTTGTCGTTCACCCTCAAAGACGCAAGCGGGCCGATGCCGAAAGATGTGGTGCGCATCTATACGAATGACGTTCGCCGCATCAGCATGATATATTCTGAGCTGATTGCAGACCAGCCGTTTGCAGTGGATTCGTTAAGCCTTTCTCTGGCTTCAGGATCAAAGGGCAGGGTGAACGTAAAGACAAAGTACTTGCAAGTATCGGCAGGAGCCGGCAGCCGGTTGCGTGTGGAGGGAGAAACTGATGTGTTTGATTGCACGCAACAAGGCAATAGCAAGGTCAGTACGGCCAATTTGAAAGTTGAAAAACATTTCTGATAAGGGCGCTTGCTCTTTGAATCCAGCCGGAGCTTCGCAAAAGCATGCTTCAGGCTGGATGATTGTCCGTACACCCTTTTTCAGGGCGTCGGAACATTATGGCTTAATTCAATTTTCCGAATATGATCTTCGCCGTTTCCACGCAATCGCCCTCTTGGGCTGACGGGTAAGTGTTGTGTTGCAAAGTCCACGCTTCTTCCAGTCCATAATAGTCGATGGATGCGGCAGGGTCTTCATCAGGAAGCTGGCTCAGGCGGTCGAGCCAGGTTTTCCAGCGCAGATAATAAAAGTCTTTCAGCAGGCCGTTCCATTCCCGGTGGGCATAGTCGCGCAGCCCTCCTTCGTTTGCGGCATGGCGGTTGCCCCAGGTGGTAATCTGCACGCGCGCGTTCCATTCCAGCCAATCTTTTTCTGCGCCGGTGTGTCCTAAACTGCGCGCCTGTTCTATCCAGCTGCCTACCTTGAATTCGGGGCGGGTGGCAAGCAGGCGGTCCTGTGCCAGAAGGAGTTCGAGAAAACGGTCGGAAGCCTGTTTGAGCAGCTTCGGATCTCTTGCCTCATACGCGGCTCTTACCACTTTGTAAATCAGTCTGCCTTTTTCGGCGACGGCCTGGCGCACAACATCAATCAGGTCGTACTCAAAGTTGTTGTTGCCTTTAAACCGGTCTGCCTCTTCCACAAACATGCTTGCCGCACGGATTACTTCAAGCGGATTGTAGTAGTCGGACATTTCTGACCACGAAGAAACTTGATATACCTTCAGCGAGGGGCGGGCACAGAAAACGGATTCGTGTGTGCCTTGCTGGGTGGAGCGGGCAGGGCAGTTGTAGATGGAGTTTCCGAGCAGCACCCAGGCCTCCCAGAGGCGCGGCGAGAACTTTCCGTAGCGGGCCGAAACATAGCCTTTCAGCCATTCGTCTTTCGAGAATCTGGCCGGGCGCCAAGGCAGTTCGCACAGCAGCTCGTACATCACCGGATTGTTTTCCGTGCCTTCCATGGTAATGCCTACTCCTTTCAGCGAATTTCCAAAAGGACTTTCCGCGGCTTTGTAGTACTCGTCGATGACATGCTGCATCTTGCCGTGGAGTCCCACATTTCCGCCATAGTTCAGCAGCATGCAGTAGAGCCATTGGTGCCCGTCGAAACCGTTTTTCCGGTACCAGGTGGATTCGGGATCACCCCATTGCGGGCGGCTTTCGGAGTAGAGGTCGAGCACGATGAGGTCACCCTTCGGTATGTTCTTTATCATTTGCGGCCGTGGATTTGCTCCCCATGCCTGTATTACCCAGGTAGCGTTGGGGTTGTTCTTCTTCATAGCCTTCCAGATGGCTTGTCCGGCAGCGTCCAGATCTACTCCTGCCACCTTTCCGCCTTCGTGAAAAGGATCCATGCTGTAGTAGTCTGCCTTGCCGAACAGGCGGTTCATTTCCTTGTAGTAGAGTTCTGCTATCTCCTGAAAACGTTCGTCGGTGGGTTGCAGGAATGCGGGACGGTTGTAACCGTTCCAAGTGCCGGGATCAGTCACGTTTACGCCCAGCTTCTCCCTGGCGTTATGGGGAAGCATGCCCGAATAGCCCGGCAGAATCGGCTGGATACCATATTCGTGCATGCGTTTCAGTATCTTCTTTTGCAAGGCTATGCGGCTTTCATACCAGGAGTCGGTGTTCGGTCCTCCCCATCCTTCGAGGTTATTCATCAGCCACCATGCCTGGAAGCCCGGGCCGGCAATGAACTCGTTTGCCTCTTCTTTCGAGTAGCCCAGCTTGAACAATACGTTGCGCCACACGGCGTCTGCACCCACCAGCGCCAGCGAAAGGTTGATGCCGTGGAGTGCCATCCAGTCTATCTCTTTCTCCCAACGTTTCCAGTCCCAAAATGCCATTGTGTATGAAAAAGTGCAATAATTGAAGTCGTAGCGAAACGTGCTGGCGGTTTCATGACGCTCTTTGTGCGGCACGGCCGGCAATACAGCGGGGAGCTGGGCGCTCATATTGTTCCACGACAAATGCACCCCTGCATGATATTTCAGATACCAGTTTATTCCCGTGGCGATGCTGACCGGGTTGTTGCCGCGTATGACCACTTTCTCACCCTTCTGGTCCAGCTCGAAGAAGTCGCTGGCAGAAGCCACCTGTTCAATGATGAATTTGCCGGAAGAACCCGGTGACACTCGTTCCAGCAGGCCCTTAACCGGTGACGCGGCCGAAACGGCTGTAAACAAGCAAAGCAATATGAAGTTAAAAGCATAAACCCGTTTCATTGTCATTCTTAAATTTAAAGTTGTTGGTTGTTTTAGTTCGTTTAAATTTTCCGATTCAGTATTTTTATCCTCCCCTTTTGCGTTTGTTTCCGGTCTGTTTCCCCGCTTTCACTCGTCAGACAGCCCGCTGTCATCCTCATCACACAAACGGAAATGCCTCAAAAACTCATCCCAAATCAGCACACGATAAATTCAAAATGCATGTCTTGGAGAAACGCTTTGGCAAGTTATCAAGAAAATCTTGAACGTGCAAGCGAAAATGGTTGTTGTAGTGTATATTTTTGGAATCGGAAAGCACATTCTATGGATTCGGCTGAAAAAATATGGGCATAGACTTGCGTAATTGAAAAACTTAGCTTACCTTTGCACCCGCAATCAGGAAGATGGCGGGATAGCTCAGCTGGTTAGAGCGCATGATTCATAATCATGAGGTCCCCGGTTCAATCCCGGGTCCCGCTACTTTTAAAAGATAAGCCGTTGGGTGGCTTCCACGCCTGGCGGTTTTTTTATGATGGCGGGATAGCTCAGCTGGTTAGAGCGCATGATTCATAATCATGAGGTCCCCGGTTCAATCCCGGGTCCCGCTACAGAATATAGAAAATTGGATATGAGGCATTTAAGAAAGGTTGTTTCTTAAATGTCTTTTTTTGTTCATATAGCTCCTTGTGCAAAAGTTGACCCTTACAGTCTTGAAACTCAGTGGTCGGTAAATTCGGAGAATAAGTTGCCTCGAAAATCCCTTTCTTTGCTTTTACTCATGCAGCGTTTGAAGATTATGAATGGTCCTGTTCTAAAATCCAATAGAAAATTTTGTATTTAGGAATTTAATATATACTTTTGCGTAAATGGCGGGAGGCATGAGAATTATAGCGAGAAGCAAGATTATTGAATATTACACGGAGCACCCTGATGCGGAAACAGCTCTTGAAGACTGGTTTCAGAAAGTGAAGAAGGCCGAGTGGACTTGCTTTGCAGACATGAAACGAATGTTTAATAACGTGGATAGTGTCGGCAACCAGCATTATGTGTTCAATATCAGAGGGAACAATCATCGTCTGATAGTGGTCGTTAAGTTTACGATAAAAACGGTATTGATTCGATTTATCGGTACTCATGCCGAGTATGATTTGGTAGATGCAAAAAATATATAGTATGGCAAAGATTCAGAATGAAACGGCTTATGAGGCGGCAATGGAAAGAATTGAAGAACTTCTGCCATTGACTGATGACAATACACCAGTGACGGATAAGAATCTGATAGAGCTTGATTTGTTGTCCGAACTTGTGTCGGAGTATGAAGATGAGCATTATCCGATAAAGCTTCCCTCTTTGGTAGATATGATAAAGCTCCGTATGTATGAAATGGGTATCAATCAGGCTAAACTCTCGGAACTTCTTGGCGTAAGCCCTTCACGTGTCAGCGACTACTTGACAGGTCGTTGCGAGCCTACATTGAAAGTTGCCCGTGATATTAGCAGAAAACTCAATATTGATGCGAATATAGTGCTTGGAGTATAAATGAAACAGACTTAAGGCAGCCATTTGCATAAGAATTGCACAAATTGAGAGGAAATGGAATATCCCGGGTCCCGCTACAGATGGTTAAAGACATTCAGAGTCATTTGCTGAATGTCTTTTTTTCGTTTCACTCCTGTTGCAGAAACCGCAGGATGTCTTCGCATCTGTCAGCTATCAGGTCGGGGCTGTATGCTTCCAGCTCGGCGCGCGGTCTGAATCCCCAGCTCACTCCAATGGTTGTGACGCCGGCATTTTTGCCCGTCTGCATGTCTACGCATGAATCTCCCGCATACACCGTTTCTTCTTTCTTGACGTTGGCGAGTCTGATGATTTCATTGATGACCTGCGGGTCTGGCTTGGAGGGAACTCCTTCGCGCTGGCCGAATACAGCCGTAAACCGTACGGAGGGGAAATATTGCCGGATGAGTTTGGTTGTGGCTTCCTGATATTTGTTGGAAGCTACGGCAAGCTGCATCCCGTTTTGCTGGAGCGTGCCGAGCAGCGCTTCGATTCCCAGATACGGACGGCTCAGGTCTGCGTTGTGCATATTGTAATAAGGAATGAAGCTCCCGCGTATTTTCAGGACGTTCTGTTGGGATTTTTCCCCTTCCGGCAATGCCCTTTCAAAAAGTTTGTTTATACCGTTTCCCACAAAAAAGCGGTATTCGTCGGTTGTATGTGTGGGATATCCGAATTGCGATAGCGCATGGTTCGTGGCTGCTGCCAGATCAGCTATTGTATCCAGCAATGTGCCGTCGAGGTCAAATATGGCAAGTCTTTTCATAAGGTCAGTCTTTTGTGTATGTTGATTCAACTCCGATGTCTGTGCATTCCGCTCCCATCGGCGGGTTTTGCTTGTAGAGGCTGATTTTTACCTCCATAACCGTCGGGAAATCCTTCAGGATGCGTTCCGCTATCCGGCGGGCTGCATGTTCGAGAAGCTTTGACGGTATCTTCATCTCGTCTTTAACGGCCTGGAACACCTCCGCATAGCTTACGGTGCCCTCCAGCCTGTCTGTTTCGGCCGCATGGGCGAAGTCAGTCTTCAGCCTCAGGTTGATTGTGTATTCGGCTCCCACTTTGTTTTCCTGCGGCAGGACGCCGTGGTAGGCGAAAATTTTCAGTCCGTTCAGCCGTATGTACATCTCAGTTGCTTTCATGTATGCATAAAATGAAGGCACGAACCGCATGCCGTCTGTTTTCCTGCAGGCCTTATGCTGTTCGTGCCGTTATTCATTGTAGATCAGTATTTATCCGCAGCGTGATGAGCCGCAGGTTTTGCAGATGAGGCACCCTTCCTGGTAGACAAGCGTTTCGTGTCCGCAGTTCGGGCATTTGATGCCCTTGGCTTCCGTGCCGTCAATCACATATTTCTTGAGTGCGCGTTCAACGCCGCTCTTCCAGGTGTTGATGTTCTCGTTGTCAAACTGCAACGAGCTTACCAGCTTGATGACCTGCTCGATCGGCATTCTCCAGCGCAGGACTCCCGAGATCAGCTTGGCGTAGTTCCAGTATTCTTTGTTGAACTTCTCCGACAAGCCTTCTACGGTCATCTTGTAGCCGCGCTTGTTTTCGAACTGGAAGTCATAGTGTTTTATGCCCGCTTCATCATAGTTCTTGATGATCCGTCCGTGTGTGACAGACTTGGGGAGCAGGATTCCTTCCTCATCGTCCTGCAGGCCGGTGAAGATTTCGTAAGGATGCCCGTCGAGCAGTCCCACAAAAGCAACCCATTTCTCTTTGTTGTTCTGGAAGCGCACCACATCGGCTTCGAGCACTTTCGGGCGCACTTCTACAACCTGAGGCGGTTTGCACCAGCATTCTTCTTCCTTTTCCTTCTTTTTGTCCTTCTGTGCCGAGATCAGCACGCCTGCACGAGAGCCGTCGCGGTAAACGGTGCATCCTTTGCAGCCAGACTTCCATGCTTCCACATAAAGGCGGTTTACGAGATCCTCGTCTACATTGTTCGGCAGGTTGATGGTGACGCTGATGGAATGGTCTACCCATTTCTGGATGCGTCCCTGCATTTTCACCTTCATCAGCCAGTCTACATCGTTTGAGGTAGCCTTGTAATAGGGTGACTTGGTTACAAGCTCGTCGATTTCTTCTTGCGTGTACCGCTTGTCGGGGTCGTATCCGTTCGCCTTCATCCAGGTGAGGAACTTGTGGTGGAACACAATGTATTCTTCAAAAGCGTCGCCCGTTTCGTCAACGAAGTCGATGTGTACATTGGCATCGTTCGGGTTCACTTTGCGGCGCCGTTTGTATACAGGCATGAATACGGGTTCTATGCCCGATGTGGTTTGCGTCATCAGGCTGGTTGTTCCTGTCGGAGCGATGGTGAGGCACGCGATGTTGCGTCGTCCGTATTTCGCCATCTCTTCATACAGTTCCGGGTCGGCTTCCTTGATGCGGTTCACAAACGGGTTGTTCTTTTCGCGTTCGGTGTCGTAGATTTTGAATGCTCCGCGTTCTTTTGCCATGTTGACTGAAGAGCGGTAGGCTTCAATCGCAACGGTCTTGTGCACCTGTTCTGAGAATTCGGTGGCTTCTTCGGTGCCGTATCTCAGCCCCATGGCTGCCAGCATGTCGCCTTCGGCAGTGATTCCTACACCCGTGCGGCGTCCCAGCCCGGATTTATGGTATATTTTCTCCCACAAGTGGCGTTCGGTTCCCTTGATTTCTTCGCTTTCCGGATCGGCGTCGATCTTTTCGAGAATGCGCTCGATCTTTTCAAGTTCAAGGTCGATGATGTCGTCCATGATACGCTGGGCCAGTGCAACATGTTTCTTGAACAGCTCGAAGTCGAAATAAGCTTCCGGGGTGAACGGGTTTACGACATACGAGTAGAGGTTGATGGCCAGCAGCCGGCAGGAGTCGTACGGGCACAAGGGAATCTCTCCGCACGGATTGGTTGAGATGGTGCGGAAGCCAAGGTCTGCATAGCAGTCGGGTACGGATTCGCGTATGATGGTGTCCCAGAATAATACGCCCGGTTCTGCCGACTTCCAGGCATTGTGTACAATCTTTTTCCACACTGCGCTGGCGTTGATTTCTTTTGAAACCATTGGCTTGTCCGAATCTATCGGGTATTGCTGCATGTAGGGGCGCTCCTCGATGGCTGCCTTCATGAAATCGTCGTCGATTCTTACGGATACGTTTGCGCCGGTTACTTTCCCTTCCGTCATTTTGGCGTCGATGAATGATTCCGAATCCGGATGTTTGATGGATACGGTCAGCATCAACGCTCCCCGGCGTCCGTCCTGGGCGACTTCGCGCGTGGAATTGGAATACCTTTCCATGAATGGAACAAGTCCGGTGGACGTGAGTGCCGAATTCTTCACGGGCGAGCCTTTGGGACGGATGTGGGACAAGTCGTGTCCTACACCTCCGCGGCGTTTCATCAGTTGCACCTGTTCTTCGTCGATCCGTATGATTGCTCCATACGAATCGGCCGGTCCATCCAGTCCGATAACAAAGCAATTGGAGAGCGAAGCCACCTGGAAGTCATTTCCTATTCCTGTCATCGGGCTTCCTTGGGGAATGATGTACTTGAAATGATCCATCAGTTCAAAAAGCTCCTCCGAACTGAGCGCATTCGGATACTTCGCTTCAATTCTTGCCACTTCGTTAGCAATACGCCAATGCATGTCAGCAGGCGTCCTTTCATAGATGTTCCCGAACGAATCCTTTACCGCATATTTGTTTACCCAAACGCGTGCGGCAAGTTCGTCCCCTTTAAAATACTCCAATGTCGCGTTATACGCTTCATCGTAGCTATACGTTTTTTTTTCCACGGTTGTTTATGGTTGATATAATAAATATTTTTCTAAAGCATTTGTAGAAATTCTGCCTTACAGATAACAAAGGATAGTGGGTGCAAAGCTAAAGATGTTTTTTTGAATTGCAAAATAAATCCAGAAGAAGTTGTCAACAAAATATGAAGTTTTCAGAAACTGTTTTTTAATACGCTTATATTCAGTATGTTATGATTTTTGTCTGTTCGTGAAGTTGTCAAAAATGATAAATTGTTACTTTTGAATGGTTGTTCAATATAAAAATTAGGCCACGGGTGTTTTATTCCATTTTTTTTGTATCTTTGTGGTAGTGTATGATCAAAATGGAACTATTATGGATTCAATTAAAAACAGACGTACTATCCGAAAATATACGGAGCAGGATATCCCCGCTGACTTGTTGGACAGCTTGCTGGAGGAATCGTTCAGGGCATCTACAATGGGAAACATGCAGCTCTACAGTGTAGTGGTTACCCGTGATCCGGAGATGAAGGCAAAGCTTGCTCCGGCTCATTTCAACCAGCCGATGGTTACTTCAGCTCCTGTTGTCCTGACTTTCTGCGCCGACTACAACCGTTTCAGCCTGTGGTGCCGCCAGCGTAAGGCAGAACCCGGATATGACAACTTCATGTCGTTTATCAATGCGGCGAGCGATACGTTGCTGGTAACTCAGAACTTCTGCACGCTGGCCGAAGCGTCGGGGCTGGGGATTTGTTATTTGGGCACAACGATTTACGATCCTGCCCGGATTATCCAGATTCTGAATCTGCCGAAACTGGTGATGCCTGTGGCTACCATTACGGTAGGGTATCCCGACGAGCATCCTGACCAGCCGGACCGTCTGCCTTTGCGGGCCATTGTTCATGAAGAAACATATAAGGATTACACTCCTGCCATGATTGACGACATTTATGCATACAAGGAAGCGCTTCCGGAAAACAAGCATTTTGTGGAAATCAATCATACGGAAACCTTGGCCCAGATTTTTACCGATATCCGCTACACCAAGTCTGACAATGAGTCGATGTCTGCAAATCTGATAGAGGTCATTAAAAAACAGGGATTCTGAGCATAATAAAACCCGCAAAGCTGATCTTGCTGCAGGCTTTGCGGGTTTTGTTACGTTGAGTTGGTTGAGATATTCGCTTTATTTCGTATGCAGGCTCGACTCTATTTCTTCGACTTCAGCTTTGAATGCCTTGTCTACATCTACCTGTCCTTTTACAATCTTATAGGCATGCAACACCGTTGCATGGTCTTTGTTTCCGATGAGCTGGCCTATCTTTGATGAAGACGTTTCTGTATGTTTCTTGGCCAGATACATGGCTACCTGCCGTACCTGCACAACTTCGCGCTTGCGTGTCTTTGTGAAGATGGATGAGCGGTCAACTTTATAATGCTCGCATACCTTTTCGATGATATTGTCCACAGTCAACGGTTTGCTTTCGGCGCAGCGCACAGCCTTCCGTACTATGCGTTGAGCTAAATCCAAATCTATTTCCCGCTTCAGGTGGATAGAATAGGCGAGGAGTGAGTTGACGATTCCTTCGAGTTCGCGTACGCTTTCGTTTACATTCTCTGCAATGTAGCATATGACCGATTCCGGTATCTTCAAGCCGTCGTGCTTGATCTTGTTCCGGAGGATGTTTTTTCTCAACTCCACGTCCGGCTTCTCCAGTTCGGCCACCAGTCCCCACTTGAAGCGCGTAAGCAGGCGTTCCTCCATTCCTTGCAGCATGACCGGTGCGCGGTCGGAAGTCAGGATAAGCTGTTTTCCCGTCTGATGGAGATGGTTAAATATATGGAAGAATGTGTTTTGCGTTTTGGTAACTCCCGCAAATTCTTGGATGTCATCTATTATCAGAACATCTATGGTCTGATAAAACCCGATGAAATCGTTGAACCGATTGGTGCGTACGGAGTCTGTATACTGCACTTGAAACAAGTGTGCAGATACATAAAGCACCCGCTTCTCGGGATAAAGTTCCTTGATGCGTGTACCAATGGCGTTGATGAGATGTGTTTTACCCACTCCAGACGGTCCGTAAATGAACAGCGGATTGAAAGTGCGTGCCGGGTTCTGTGCAACAGTTTCTGCCACAGCTCTGGAGAATTCATTGCTGTTTCCTTTGATGAAATTCTCAAAGTTATAGTTCGGATTCAAATGCGGATCCAGATCCTGCGGTCTTGGCTCCTGCAGGATATTAGGGGTTTTGTTGCCGTCATGGATTGGCTTTTGCTTGGGGAGGGCAGGCGATCTGTCACCTCCTCTTAAATCGACCGTGATGTGGTTGGTCTTGTCTGTCAGAATTGAATACATCAGCTCGGTGCCCTCGCCTATTTCTTTATATATGGCGGCACGCAGCAACCCCACATAGTGCTCTTCCAGGAACTCATAGAAGAACGGGCTGGGGATGCCGATTGTCAGGGCCTTGTTCTCGTATTTCAGACCGACAGTTGGCTCAAACCATGTTTCAAAAGCTTTCGCGTTGTTGATG
The DNA here is from genome assembly GCF_030373775.1 of Bacteroides gallinaceum. Lineage (NCBI taxonomy): Bacteria > Pseudomonadati > Bacteroidota > Bacteroidia > Bacteroidales > Bacteroidaceae > Bacteroides > Bacteroides gallinaceum. The sequence continues at coordinate 99,525 of NZ_JAUDEN010000005.1, forward strand.
TTGTCCTTGATGAATCCAAGGCAACGGTTCCACAGCACTTCGGCTTGGTTCTGTTCAATCATACTTACTTTGTTATTGATAAAGCGAAATTTCTACGTTTGCAAATTTCGCAATCTAATTCTAGAAAAACAAATCTCTTTTTTCTTGCTTTTTTGGAGCCTATTTTAATGGGTTGAATAGTAGGATGTTACATTCATGTTAAGAAAAAAGATGCAACATGCTGATTTGTGAAATTCTAAGGGTTTGAAACTCAAATGTTTGTTTTGTTTCGGTTGCCACCTTGCGTGAAACTTTGTGTGTTTGTCTATCTGTTGGTTATCAATGGTTTATGTTATTGTACATCTATCACGGCGGATGTCTGTGCTATTTAGAATATTTCTATATAAAGAAAAATCCGGCGTTTTCTTTCGGGCGTTTTTCGGGTGATGCATTCGCGCGTAAATGGCTGTGGCATGCGAATGTCGGGAGCAGTACAGGAGTCTTCTCGGCACTAAACAGATACGTTTGAATATGGAAGTCTAACATCTGCAAAGGCAGAAGCATAGAATAGGGTACGGTTCTTATTCTGTTGTTTTCTGCCTTTGCGGGTGTTCTTTTTATCGGATCGTTGTCTGTCCTTGAGCTGGCCGGACAGCATTGCCGTTTTCTTTTGGGGAAGATTATTTGTCCTTTCTTCCGAACAATGAGAAATGCACATATCGTTTGGGGTGCTCTTGCAAGTCTTTGAGCAGGCTTGCAGCATTGGCTGTTGTCGCGTTCAGGTTGTTGTAAAGTGCTTCGTCGTTGAGAAGCAGCCCGAGCGAGTTGTCTTTGCGGTTCAGCTTGTCTGTCAGCAGGCGGACATTTTGCAGGGTTGAATCTATCTTTACGAACGTTGAGGCGTAGTCAACATCTTTCAGGTTTTCGCTGATTCCTTTCAGGTTTTCGGTGATGGCGTTCACATTGCTTGTCAGTTGGGGAATGTCTTTGCTCATCAGCAGATGGAGGTCGTTGCTGGTAGCATTGAGCGATGCCGTTAACTGTTCTGCATTGTGAAGTGTCTTTTTCAGTGCGGGATCTCCAAGGAGAGCATTGACAGAAGTCAAGATGGAGTCAAGTTTGGGAAGCATTTTCTCGATCTGCGGGAGCAGGTTTTCTTCAGCAGCTCCCAGAATGCCGGAATTTGCCACTCCTTTTATGGTATCTCCGGGAGTTACATATACTGTTGCCTCGTGGTTGAGCTTCATGTTCATTTTTACGGTTCCCAGCATTTCTGTTACCAGTTCAGCCTGGCTGCCTTGGGGAATGCGGAGATTTTCTTCCACTTCTATGCCTACAACGACATGTCCCGGGTTCTTGTAATTGTAGCTTATGTCACGCACGATACCGATCTGGTAGCCGTTTGCAAAGACAGGGCTTGACAATGACAGTCCGTTGATATTCTCGAATTCCACATTGTAGTAGCTTTCGGGTTTGAACATGCTGATTCCTTTCAGGTAGTTGATACCGAAGAACAATATCAGCAGTGCGCCGATACCGGCAAGTCCGATTTTAAATTCTTTTCTCATCTTTCTTCGTTTCTATTTGTTTTTCTTGAATTCCTTGATGGCTTGATTCACGTTTATTTTCTTTCCGTTTTTGAACGCTATGATGAAGGCGTCTTTAAATTTGCTGTCGACTTTGTTCCGTTTTAATTTGAGGATACTGTTATAGTTTGTGTCTGCACCGTAAGTGTATTTTATCAGACCATTTTCTTTGTAGTAGCTCACAGGCGACAGTCCCTTGAAGGCCCGGTTCTTGGCGGAAAGCGCTTTTCCTGATGTGAGTATCTGTATTTTGAACACGGGCTTTTCTGAAACAGTGCTGTTATTGGCGGTCTTTGTCGTTTCCGGCTCAATAGCGGCAACCGTTTCCTCGATGTCATTCTGTACGGGCGTTTCTGCATTTTTTATGTCCGTGTTGTCCGGACGGTGCCCGTCTTTGTAGTTCCTGAATGCCCTGTAGATGCATTGGGCCAGGTTTGTGCTGCCGTTTTCTGACAACAGATACGATTCTTCATTGGGATTTGTGATGTATCCCAGTTCAACCAGTACGCTTGGCATTGAAGTGGCGCGCAATACAAGGAATCCAGCCTGGTGCACTCCCTTGTCGATTCGTTTTCCCTGCTTGAACTGGCGTTGTATCATTTTGGCAAAGTCAACGCTTTGCGACATGTTCTTGTCTTGCATGAATTCAAAAATGATATAGCTTTCCGACGATCCCGGGTTGAATCCGGCGTATTGCTGTTTGTAGTCGTCCTCGATCAGAATGACGGAGTTCTCCTTCTTGGCCACCTCCAGGTTTTCTTCGGTGCGGTGAAGCCCCAGCGTGTAGGTTTCTGCACCTGAAACCTGGCTGCTGCGCGAGGCGATCGAATTGGTGTGGATTGATATGAATAAGTCCGCCTTGGCGTTGTTGGCGATTTCTGCGCGGCGGTGCAGGGGGACAAACACATCTCTGTTTCTTGTGTAGATGACTTTCGTATCAGCGCAGTTGTTCTCTATCAGTTTGCCAAGCTTCATGGCAACTTTCAGATTGATGTTTTTTTCCTTCCCTCGTTTTCCGATCGCACCCGGATCATGGCCGCCATGGCCGGCATCTATGACCACCGTGAAGGTTTTGCCCGGCGCCGCATGTGTTTCCTGGTATCCGGAAAAAGGCATCAGGACGGATAACATGACAGATAGTATGTAGAATCTGATAGTCTGCATAAACATATATTCGTGGCAAAGTTAATATTTTTTTGTCTTTAATCGGGCTGTATTCCGAATAAATCTTCTTTATTGCTGATAAATGCTATAAAATCCGATAAATAGATGTCTTTTTACCTTTTAATTTGCTATTTTTGTAAAACTATGAGTTCAGTTTATCCTTAAAACAAATTATTGATATGGTATTGATTGACGGAAAAGCTGTTTCCGAACAAGTGAAACAGGAGATTGCAGCGGAGGTCGCTGATATCGTGGCCAAAGGTGGCAAGCGTCCCCATCTGGCGGCAGTGCTGGTCGGGCACGATGGAGGAAGCGAAACGTATGTGGCTGCGAAGGTGAAGGCCTGCGAAGTTTGCGGGTTCAAATCCTCTTTAATCCGGTATGAATCGGATGTGACAGAAGAAGAGTTGCTCGCAAAGGTGCATGAGTTGAATGAAGATCCGGATATTGACGGATTTATTGTGCAGCTTCCTTTGCCTGCACATATTTCAGAACAGAAAGTAATCGAGGCCATTGATTACCGGAAAGACGTCGACGGCTTTCATCCTATTAATGTAGGGCGGCTGTCCATCGGGCTTCCCTGTTATGTTTCTGCCACTCCGAATGGAATACTTGAATTGCTTCGCCGGTACGAGATAGAAACGCGGGGCAAGAAATGTGTGATTTTAGGGCGAAGCAACATCGTGGGAAAGCCTATGGCCATGCTGATGATGCAAAAGGCTTATCCCGGAGATGCCACGGTGACCGTGTGCCATAGCCGCAGCAAAGATCTGGTGGAAGAATGTCGGGAAGCCGATATTATTATTGCTGCAATGGGGCAGCCCAATTTTGTTAAAGCGGATATGGTGAAAGAAGGGGCGGTGGTGATTGATGTAGGTACAACCCGTGTGCCTGATGCGACTAAAAAGTCGGGCTTCAAGCTGACCGGAGATGTGAAGTTTGATGAGGTGGCTGCCAAGTGTTCGTTCATAACTCCTGTGCCGGGAGGTGTCGGACCGATGACTATCGTGTCGTTGATGAAGAATACGCTGCTTGCGGGAAAGAAGGCTATTTACGGGTGATTTTATGAAGCTGAAAAGAACTGTAGCGGGCAGGATGCTGGCACTTTTCTGTTGGGGAGTGTCAGCATCTTGTTTTGCCGGAGAGCAGGCAGATACGTTGTCTTTGCTGTTTGTCGGAGATTTGATGCAGCATCAGGCTCAGCTCGATGCGGCCCGCCGTGAAGACGGCAGCTTTGATTATTCCGGATGTTTTGCTGAGGTTTCCCCTGAAATCATGAAGGCTGATATCGCCGTTGGGAATCTGGAAGTTCCGTTGGGAGGTAAGCCGTACACCGGTTATCCGGCATTCAGTGCTCCTGACGAATGGCTGTTTGCCTTGCGCGACGCCGGGTTTGATGTCTTTCTTGCGGCAAACAATCATTGCCTGGACAGGGGGAAGAAAGGGCTGGAGCGTACTGTCGGGGTGTTTGATTCGCTGAAAGTGTGGAATGCGGGCATCTATCGGGATTCGCTTGATCGGGCGGACAGGTATCCGCTTTTGATTGAAAAGAAAGGTTTCCGTATCGCAATCCTTAATTATACGTATGGTACAAACGGGATTCCTGTTCCTTCTCCCGGAATGGTTAACCTGATAGACCGCAAGCAGATCCGTCAGGATGTAGTCAAGGCCCGTCGGATGAATCCGGATGCCATTATCGCTTGCATGCACTGGGGGATAGAGTATAAGCTGTTGCCGGAGGACGCAGACCGTGAGCTGGCACGCTGGCTGTTGAAGCTGGGAGTGGATCATGTGATCGGTTCGCATCCTCATGTGGTTCAGCCGGTAGAGGTTGTGGATACGCTGGCGGACAAGAAGCCTCATGTTGTGGTTTATTCTTTGGGCAACTTTATTTCGAACATGAGCCAGTTGCATACGGATGGGGGAATGGCTGTTAAACTGCTGTTGAGGAAGGCGAACGGAAAGACACGTTTGGCCGGAAGCGGCTATTCGTTTGTGTGGACGTCGCGCCCGGTCTTGAGCGGGAAGCGTAATTTTGCAGTCTACCCTTCGGATATAAATAAGGAAAAGGTAAATGCAGCGGAGAAAAACCACATGGAGCTGTTCCTGAACAATGTGCGCCGTCTGTTTCATGATCACTCAACAGGTATGGAAGAATACTTTTTTGAAAGAAAGTGAGAGAAATGTTTGCGGATTAAAAAAATATCTTTACCTTTGCACTCGCTTTTAGAAGGATAATCAACATGGTGACTATAGTTCAGTTGGTTAGAGCGTCAGATTGTGGTTCTGAATGTCGTGGGTTCGAGTCCCACTAGTCACCCTTCTTTTAGCAGAACATTATTATTGCCAACATGGTGACTATAGTTCAGTTGGTTAGAGCGTCAGATTGTGGTTCTGAATGTCGTGGGTTCGAGTCCCACTAGTCACCCCGAGGAGAGGAATTTCAGCGATGAGGTTCCTCTTTTTTGCTGTACGCTGCTTTCCATGCGCTTGGAGGCGGCAAAACAAAAAGGCATGTATTAAGCGAGAATTCAATCTCCGTTTAATACATGCCTTTGTCTTATTTGCGGCGAATTCCGAATGTTCCGTCTTGCCGCATGAACTGGACAGAATGGATTAACCGAACCGTTTTTCCAGTTTTTCCAGCATGTCGCGTGTCATTGCGTCAAGGTCGTATTTGGGCGCCCATCCCCATTCTTCGCGTGCGCAGGTGTCGTCCAGTGAGTTTGGCCATGAGTCGGCGATGGCTTGGCGTAACGGATCCACCTGGTATTCCATTTCAAAATCAGGACGGTATTCTTTAATTTTCCGGTAAATGGTTTCCGGTTCGAAGCTCATTGATGCAATGTTGAACGAGTTGCGGTGGATGAGTTTGTCCGGATTGGCCTCCATTATTTCGATGGCGGCACGCAGAGCGTCGGGCATATACATCATGTCCATGTAAGTGTTTTGCGCTATCGGGCAGACAAACTTCTCCTTTTTTGCAGCGGCATAATAAATGTCTACGGCATAATCGGTTGTGCCCCCTCCCGGAGGAGTGACATACGAAATCAGTCCCGGGAATCTGACCGAACGGGTGTCTACCCCGAAGCGTGTAAAGTAGTAGTCGCTCAGCAGTTCTCCTGCTACTTTGGTTACACCATACATGGTTTTGGGACGCTGGATGGTGTCCTGCGGAGTCTTGTCTTTGGGAGTTCCTCCGCCGAATGAACCGATGGAACTTGGCGTAAACACCGCGCAATGTTTTTCGCGCGCTACTTCCAGGGTGTTGTAGAGGCCTCCCAAGCCGATTTTCCATGCCAGTTGAGGCTTTTTTTCCGCTACGGCAGAAAGGATAGCAGCCAGATTGTAAATGGTATCTATGTTGAACCGTTCTACCGCGTCTGCTATTTGTTGGGGATCAGTGATGTCTACCAATGCCGAAGGACCGGACTCCTTAAGTTCTCCCTTCGGTTCCGCGCCGGTGATGTAACCGGCTACTACATTTCCCTGATAATTCTTTCTGAGCAACATGGTAAGCTCCGAACCTATCTGGCCGGTAGCTCCTATTATCAAAATGTTTTTCATTTTATTTATGGTTGAATTTATACGGTGGCAAAAGTAGCAATTTGGCGGGAAGAATAGCGTGAAAAAGTGTTATTTCTTTAGGCTTTGTTTCTTTTTTCAGAAAAAAGTCCCATCTTTGACTTGAAATAAGAACCTTAATTCACTGCTAATATGTATGGTAATTTTAAAGAATTTCTGACAAAAGAGCTGGCCGATATTCAGGCAGCCGGATTGTACAAGAACGAGCGTGTGATAACCACTCCTCAAAAAGCGGACATCAAAGTGAATGCTGGGGAAGATGTCCTTAATTTCTGCGCGAATAATTATCTGGGACTTTCAGACAATAAGCGGCTGATCGAAGCGGCGAAAGCTGCCATGGATACGCACGGTTACGGCATGTCGTCTGTGCGTTTTATCTGCGGAACGCAGGATCTGCACAAACAGCTGGAAGCTGCCATTTCTGATTATTTCCACACAGAAGATACGATTCTGTATGCAGCTTGTTTTGATGCGAACGGCGGTTTGTTCGAACCGTTGCTTACCGATGAAGATGCCATTATTTCGGATTCTCTGAACCACGCGTCTATCATTGACGGCGTTCGTCTCTGCAAGGCTAAGCGTTATCGTTATGCGAATGCTGACATGGCCGATCTGGAGCGTTGCTTGCAGGAGGCTCAGGCGCAGCGTTTCCGCATCATTGCCACAGACGGCGTGTTCTCGATGGACGGCAATGTGGCTCCGATGGACAAGATCTGTGATCTGGCGGAGAAGTACGATGCCCTGGTAATGGTCGACGAGTCGCACTCTGCGGGTGTGGTAGGTCCTACAGGACACGGAGTGGCAGAACAGTTTGGCGTTTACGGACGGGTTGATATCTTTACCGGAACTTTGGGAAAGGCGTTCGGAGGAGCGATGGGCGGCTTTACTACTGGCCGTAAGGAAATCATTGACATGCTGCGCCAGCGTTCGCGTCCGTATCTGTTCTCAAATTCGGTTGCGCCCGCTATTGTGGGAGCCAGTCTGGAAATGTTCCGCATGCTGAAGGAAAGCAACGAACTGCATGACAGGCTGATGGAGAACGTTGCTTATTTCCGCGACAAGATGCTGGCTGCCGGTTTTGATATCAAGCCAACGCAGAGCGCCATTTGCGCGGTGATGCTTTATGATGCGAAATTGTCGCAGGATTTCGCGGCCCGGATGCAAGAAGAAGGCATTTATGTTACGGGCTTCTATTATCCGGTTGTTCCGAAAGGCCAGGCGCGCATTCGCGTACAGCTTTCTGCCGGCCACAAGCGCGAGCATTTGGATAAGGCGATTGCCGCATTTGTCAAGGTTGGTAAAGAATTGGGCGTTATCAAGGGCTGAGAATCTGTTGGATTTTAAAGCAGAAGGGCATATCTTCGGTGAAACATGCGGATGTTTTTGCGAAGATATGCCCTTGTTTTATGCATATGCGGGCTGCTTGTGCCCTTCATCTTTTTCCGGAGGAAGCCTGCCGCAGGCTTTGCCAAGCATGGAGCATTCGGGCTGCGGCTTCTGATTCATGTGGGATGTATGAAAAAAAATGCGCTATCTTGACCTTCACAGGCTGATAGCGCAAGCTACAATACAAAATACAAATACAACTAAACGAGATTATTTTTTAAAAGTGCGTAAAGATAAGAATTATAATCTCCCTCGGCACATCTTTTTTCCTCTTTTTTCTCTTTTATGTTTTTAAACAATTCCTTGAGCCATCATGGCGTGAGCCACTTTCATGAATCCTGCGATATTGGCTCCTTTTACGTAGTTGATATACCCGTCAGGTTCCGTACCGTATTTTACGCACTGTTCGTGGATGTTGTGCATGATGTTGTGCAGTTTTTCGTCAACCTCCTGCGCCGACCAACTGATGTGCATGGCATTCTGGCTCATCTCAAGTCCTGAAGTAGCTACTCCTCCTGCATTGACCGCTTTTCCCGGGGCATACATCATCTTGTGTTCGATGAAGGCGTCGATGGCTTCCGGTGTGCAGCCCATGTTGGATATTTCACCTACGCAGATGACATTGTTCTTTATCAGGTTGGCTGCGTCTTCGCCGTTCAGTTCGTTTTGGGTGGCGCAGGGCAGAGCGATGTCTGCTTTCACTTCCCACGGGCGTTTCCCCGGCACGAATGTTGCGCTTGGGAATTTTTCGGCGAACGGAGCTACGATGTCGTTGCCCGAAGCCCGCAGTTCAAGCATATAGTCGATCTTTTCTCCGCTGATTCCTTCCGGGTCGTATACATAACCGTCGGGGCCGGAGATTGTGATGACCTTTGCGCCGAGCTGGGTTGCCTTTGTTGCCGCTCCCCACGCAACGTTTCCGAATCCTGATATGGCTACGGTCTTGCCTTTGATGTCGATCCCTTTCTTGTCAAGCATGTGCTTTACGAAGTACAGTCCTCCGAATCCCGTTGCTTCGGGACGTATCAGCGAACCTCCGAACTCGAGTCCCTTTCCGGTGAATGTGCCCGTAAATTCGCGGGTCAGTTTTTTGTACATGCCGAACATGTAGCCAACCTCACGTCCGCCCACGCCGATGTCGCCTGCCGGCACATCCATGTTCGGTCCCAGATGACGCCAAAGCTCCAGAATATATGCCTGGCAGAAGCGCATGATTTCCGCATCGCTCTTTCCGCGCGGAGAGAAGTCGGACCCGCCCTTTCCTCCGCCCATAGGCAGCGATGTCAGGGCGTTCTTGAAAGTCTGCTCGAATCCCAGGAATTTCAGGATAGACAGGTTGACCGACGCATGGAAGCGGATGCCGCCTTTGTACGGGCCGATGGCGTTGTTGAACTGTACACGGTATCCCAGGTTGGTCTGCACTTCGCCTTTGTCGTCCACCCATGTTACGCGGAATGTGAATATTCTGTCGGGTTCAACCAGCCGTTCGATGATTTTGGCTTTTTCAAATTCAGGATGTTGGTTGTAGATATCTTCAATAGAGAGCAGCACTTCTCTGACAGCCTGCAAATACTCGGATTCACCTGGATGCTTGGCCTCCAGCGATGACATAATTCTGTTGATGTCCATAATTAGATTTTTAAAGGTGTGACATTTTGAAACTTTCACTTTTACAAAGTTAGGAAACTTTCTGGTTCCTGCAAGTGGTTTCCTTGGAAAAATCGATTAAAATATGATAAAATGATACTTGCGGAGATGGCGTTGAAAATATTTGCAAATGTCGTCCGAAATCCCGAATTTTGCTTGTCTATTAACCGTTTAAATCAGAGATATCATGCTTAACGCTTTACGGATAAAGCTCAACCAGCTTTATTTCAAGGATACGCAGTTTGCCAATTTGATGACCAAGCGCATATTCAATGTGCTGCTGGTTGCCAATCCCTACGATGCTTTCATGCTGGAAGATGACGGACGCATCGATGAGAAGATATTCAACGAATACATGAATCTGAGCTTGCGCTATCCGCCTCGCTTCACCCAGGTGTCTGCTTTGGAGGAGGCTTGGGAGAAGCTCAACGAAACCACGTTCGATCTGGTGATCTGCATGCCGGGGTCGGACAACAGCGACTCGTTCGACATTGCGCATAAAATCCGTGAGAAGTATCCGCACATGCCGCTGGTGGTGCTTACTCCTTTTTCACACGGCATAAGAGAAAGGATGGAACACGAAGACCTGAGCATATTCCAGTACGTGTTCTGCTGGCTGGGAAACAATGACCTGCTCATGTCTATCATCAAGCTGATAGAAGACAAGATGAACCTGGAGCGCGACATAGAGGAAGTGGGCGTGCAGATGATTCTGCTGGTGGAGGATTCGATCCGTTTCTATTCGTCTGTTCTTCCCAATCTGTATAAGTTTGTGCTCCAGCAGAGCCAGCTTTTTGCTACGGAGGCTCTGAATGCCCATCAGCGTACCTTGCGCATGCGCGGACGTCCCAAAATTGTGCTTGCGCGCTCGTATGAAGAAGCCTGGTCGCTGTACCAGAAATACCAGAACAATGTGCTGGGGGTGATTTCTGACGCCCGCTTTCCGCACCAGGGCGAACAGGATCCGCTTGCCGGCGTGCAGCTGTTGCGCGAAATCCGGAAGCGCGACCCGTTTGTTCCGCTTATCCTGGAATCGTCGGAAGAAGACAACAGAAAGTATGTGAGCGAACTGGATGCCCACTTCATCGACAAGAACTCGAAAAAGATGGACGTCGACCTTCGGGAGGCCGTATCGCAGAATTTCGGTTTCGGTGACTTCATTTTCCGTGACCCGAAAACCATGAGAGAGGTTGCGCGTGTGCATAACTTGAAAGAGCTGCAGAATGTGCTGTTTTCCATTCCAGCCGAGTCTTTCTTCTACCATATCAGCCACAATCATATTTCCCGCTGGCTGTATTCGCGCGCCATTTTTCCGGTGGCCGAGTTCTTGAAGCAGATCACGTGGGAGTCTTTGCAGGACATCGATGCCCATCGCCAGATTATTTTTGAGGCGATCGTGAAATACCGCAAGATGAAGAATCAGGGTGTTGTGGCTGTGTTCCAGCGCGACCGCTTTGACCGTTATTCCAATTTTGCCCGCATCGGTGAAGGCTCGCTCGGAGGAAAAGGGAGAGGCCTTGCCTTTATCGACCATCTGCTGAAGCGCCACAGCGAGTTTGACGAGTTTGAAAACGCTTCGGTCATGATTCCAAAAACGGTGGTGCTGTGTACCGATGTGTTCGATGAGTTCATGGACACGAACCAGCTTTATCAGGTGGCGCTGAGCGATGCCGACGATGAAACCATATTGCGGGCGTTTCTCCGCGCGAAGCTGCCCGACCGGCTTGTGGAGGATTTCTTCACGTTTTTCGATGCGGTGAAGGCGCCGATAGCCATCCGTTCGTCCAGTCTGCTTGAAGATTCGCACTACCAGCCCTTTGCCGGCATCTACTCTACGTACATGATTCCGTATCTGGACGACAAGTATGAGATGCTCCGCATGTTGAGCGACGCCATCAAGGGAGTATATGCTTCGGTATATTATAAGGACAGCAAGGCCTACATGCAGGCAACCAGCAATGTCATCGATCAGGAGAAAATGGCAGTCATTCTGCAGGAGGTGGTAGGGACGCAGTACGGCGACCGTTATTATCCTGCTATTTCGGGGGTGGCACGTTCCATCAATTATTATCCCATCAACGATGAACTGGCTGAAGAAGGAATCGTAAGCCTGGCTCTCGGTCTGGGAAAATACATCGTTGACGGCGGACTGACTCTGCGCGTTTGTCCGTATCATCCTACGCAGGTGTTGCAGACAAGCGAGATGGAGATAGCCTTGCGTGAAACGCAGACACGGTTCTATGCGCTTGACCTGAAGAATATGGGGCAGAATTTCTCGCTCGACGACGGATTCAACCTGCTCAAGCTGCATGTGAAGGATGCGGAGGCTGACGGATCGCTCAATTTCATCGCTTCCACTTATGATCCGTATGACATGGTGATACGCGACGGACTTTATCCGGGCGGACGGAAGCTGATCACTTTCGCCAACATTCTCCAGCACGATGTGTTCCCGCTGGCGCGTATTCTGCAGCTTGTCCAGAAATACGGGCAGGGTGAGATGAGGAGGCCGGTTGAGATTGAATTTGCGGTGAACTTCGATGCCAAGACGAAGACGGGCACATTCTATATGCTGCAAATCCGTCCGATGGTGGACGTGAAAGCCGATCTGGAGGAAGACCTTACGCTTATTCCTGATTCAAGGCTGCTGCTGAAGAGCGAGAATTCGCTGGGACATGGTATAATGGAAGACATTCAGGATGTGATTTATGTGAAGACGGAGGGGTATTCGGCATCCAACAACCAGCTGATTGCATACGATATCGAGAAACTGAACCGCCGTTTCCTTGACGAAGGGAAGCATTATGTGCTTGTGGGTCCGGGGCGTTGGGGAAGCAGTGATACGTGGCTCGGCATTCCGGTGAAGTGGCCGAACATTTCGGCGGCCCGTGTCATTGTTGAAGCCGGACTGGCCAACTATCGGGTCGATCCCAGCCAGGGCACACATTTCTTTCAGAATCTGACTTCTTTCGGTGTGGGATACTTTACGATCAATGCCTATATCAAAGACGGAATCTATAACCAGCAGATACTCGACAGCATGCCTGCCGTAGAGGAAACGAAGTTTATCCGTTGGGTGCGTTTTGAAAAGCCTCTGGCCGTGAAGATGGACGGAAGGAAGAAACTGGGCGTGGTTGTACTTCCGGACTGATGCGGATTGCCGGATAATGCCGTTTCTGCCGGGCAAATTTTTATCTCTAACCTGGAGATGTATGTCTTCAGGCTAGAGATTTATGTTTTCAGTCTGGAGATGCATGTCTTCAGTCTGGAGACGGAGTTTTTGCCGAAGCTCTTCCGGTCTTCTGTGAGTGCTTTTACTGGATATTGACCAGCTTGTGGGTCTGGAGGCTCAATCTCCATTCGGGGTGTTCCAGGATGTAGCCGATCACCTGTTGGGTATTGCTGCATGAACAAGGCTGAAGGAAATAGTGCTTTGCCGGAAGCTTCAGGTATTTCGTCACATCCTGTCCGGTGTAGACCACTTTTACTTCGTCGATGTGTCCGGCCTTTATTTCGGTGCCTTCCTTGGGCGAGCAAGTCACCCAGTCGATACTTTCCGGCAGCTTGCAGGTTCCGTTTGTTTCGATGCAGATGTATTTTCCCGCCTGATGGAGCAGGTCCAGCAGCTTCTTGTCAATCCACAGTCCCGGTTCTCCTCCGGTGAGGATAACTGTGCGGCACGGGTATTTGTTTGTTTCTTCAACGATTTCTTCGTCTGTCATCAGGCTGCCGCTTTCGTGCGCCGTGTCGCAGAATTCGCATTTTAAGTTGCAGCCGGAAAAGCGGACGAACACGGAGGGAGTTCCCGTATGGAATCCCTCTCCCTGAAGGCTGTAGAAAATTTCGTTAATCTTTTTCATAGATGACGGTGTTTCCTTCCGACTCTCTCACTTCCACCTTCACGCAGTTGCGGATCTGGCCGCAGATCCATCTGGCAATGTTTTCTGCCGTAGGGTTGAATGGCAGAATGTCGTTCAGATTTTTATGATCCAGCCGCTCCTTGACTGCCTTTTTGATATGGGTGAAATCCACCACCATGCCGTTTTCATCGAGTTCTTCGGCTTGGCAATACACTGTAATTACCCAATTGTGACCATGCAAATTTTCGCATTTGCTTGGGTAAGATAGAGTCAGTTTGTGTGATGCGGAGATCTCCATCCGCTTGATAACTGTAAACATACGCTTTGTTCTGTCTTTTTTAGTTGCTTAAACGATGAAAATAAGTCGTGCGTCTAATGTCACCTCAACGCTCTGCAAAGTTAAAAAGAAAATTGTCAAACTCGGAATAAAAACTGCCCAAAAGGAGATAATGTCTTTTTTATATAGAATGACAGGATATTTCAGGGGGTGAAAGCCTCGGCGGGCTAGACAGGATTGTGCTTTGTACCGAAGGGCAATCGGCTGACGAATAGAATCGGGGAAGACATGCCGGAAGCAAGCGCAAAAGAACCTGACAGAATATCAGAAACTGTTTTGAATTTCTCCAAAAAGTTTTTCTTGGCTTGATGTGTTCGTTTTCGTGTGTGCTTTGGGCTATTTTTTTGTCTTTTCCGCTTCTGTTCTTCGTCGGATAGCCCGCTATCTTCCTCATCACACAAACGGAAATGCCTCAAAAACTCATCCCAAATCAGCACACGATAAATTCAAAACAGTTTCTCATTTTATTGGAAAATTTAAACGCTCTTGGTCCAAACGCATAGGCTAAAAAAATAATCAATGTCACTAGTGGGCACTTTAAATTAAACATCGTTCTTTGAAATCTTTGATAATCGCATAGTTAAATATCTTTTTGGAGCGTGACGATTTGAATTGAAAAGTTGTTTTAGCTTTGTCCAAAAGCTAAAAACAATGAACCAAGGCAAATATATCTTCGCTCAACTTACAGATTTTCTTCCCCGTCGTGTCTTTGACCGTTTGGTAGAGAAGTATTCCGGGAATAAGAAAATCAGAACATTCACCTGTTGGAATCAGATGCTGTGCATGATTTTCGGACAACTGACCGCCCGAGATAGTATGCGTGAGCTTATGCTCAGCCTTGAGGCGCACAAGAGCAAGTACTATCACTTGGGATTCGGTGCAACAGTTAGCCGTACCAATCTGGGGAAAGCAAACCGGAATAGAGATTATCGTATCTACGAAGAATTTGCTTATACCCTGATTGCGGAAGCCCGTAATAGCTACAACAAAAATGACTTCGAGGTGAAAGTTGACGGTAATGTTTATGCCTTTGATTCCTCCACCATAGACCTTTGTCTGAATGTTTTTTGGTGGGCGGAATTTAGGAAACACAAAGGAGGCATCAAACTTCATACCTTGTATGATGTAAAGACTTCCATACCGACAATCGTACTGGTAACCAATGCTAAAGTACATGACGTAAACATGCTGGATGAGTTGAGTTATGAAAAGGGAAGTTTCTATATCATGGATAAAGGATATGTTGACTTCACCCGTTTGCATAAGCTTCACACCTGTGATGCTTACTTCGTTACACGTGCAAAGGATAATATGAGATTCCGTAGAATGTATTCCCGTGAAGTCGATAAAACAACCGGAATAAAATGTGACCAGATTGGAATACTTGAAACGTATAAATCGCTCAAAGCATATCCGGACAAACTTCGGCGGGTTAAATACTACGATGAAGAACTGGGCAGAGAATTTGTGTTCATCACCAACAACATGGAACTCTCAGCAGAGGAAGTAGCCTTGCTATACAAGAACCGTTGGCAGGTGGAACTATTTTTCAAATGGATAAAGCAACACCTGAAAGTAAAATCTTTTTGGGGAACCACGATGAATGCAGTCAAGACACAAGTCTACTGTGCCATCATAACATACTGTCTGGTTGCCATTGTCGCTTACAAATTGAAAGTTAACCGTCCAATCTACGAAATCCTACAAATTTTGAGTTTTTCTCTACTGGATAAAACGCCTGTAAGAGAGATACTTACCAATTGCGATTACAAAAATGTCAAAGAACTAAATTATAAACAATTGAAAATCAGCTGGGACTAAGTGCCCAGCAGTGAATCAATGTAAAAAAGCATTTTCTGCATTTTTTTATGAGAACAATCCTTTGTTAATCAGCAAAAGCGAGAAAAAGGTTACTATCTGATGAATATGTAAGTTATTGTTTATCAGAAATAAGCGTCGTAATTTTGTGATCGGAAAAAAGAAATCAAGAACTGATTGTATTACTTTTAAACACTAAAGATTATGTTAGAAAATCGTTTTTTCAGACAGTTGAATGCTGCGAGTGCTTGCGGCAGCGCTTGCGGAGCGGATGACAAACAATGAAGTTCATTGTGCAGCAATGAAAAATATGGTATGCGGCAGGAACTTTTAAAATAAAAAAGGCTTATGGAATATTTCGCATTTCAATGGCATATCACAGAAGCGTGCGACCAGCGGTGTAAACACTGTTATATCTATGCGCTGGGCAGTCATGCCAGATTCAGACAGATGGCTGAGAAGGATATGGATGCTGTTTTGGCAAATATCAAGGAGTTCGGGGCAGGATGTCTACTGTTGATGTTTATGTGTCAAAGGAGCAGCCGAGCATTGCCGATGACGCTTCTATCAAAAACGCTTTCTACGATGCGCCAACGGTAGTGACGCTTTTTGCTCCCAGGAAGTTCCTTTATGCGGAAAGCGACGCTTGCGTGGCTGCCGAAAATATGCTGTTGGCTGCAACCTCTTTGGGGATAGGGTCATGCTACATTGGTTCTGCATGGGACTCGTTCGACAACCCTTTCGGACACGAAACGCTTCAGCGGTGGGGCGTGTGCACCGATTATTACGCAGTCCTTCATGTGCTGCTCGGCTATCCGAAAGATCCGATGGGTGAAATCAAGGCCAGACCCCGAAAAGGAGAGCGTCTGATCTGGGTGTAGCAACCGGTCGCTGATGATGCGTTTGGAGAAGTGAAGCCGCTATTTTTCAGCGGCTTCAAATTTTTTTCTGTGCCTGATGATTGATTTTATGTGCTTTTGTGCCCATTCTGTCAACTGCACGATAAACGGGACTAGCGAAGCGCCCGTTTCTGTCAGTCTGTATTCCACTTTGGGGGGCACTGTCGGATAAACCGTTCTTTCCACCAGCCCGTCTGCTTCAAGCGTGCGGAGCGTGCCTGAAAGTACGCGGGAAGATACGTCTGGTATCAGCCTGCCCAATTCGTTGAAACGCAAAACCTTGTTCTCGCTTAAAATGAGAATCACCAATAATGCCCATTTGTTGCCGAAACGGGCGATCACGTTCCGGACAGGACATATCTCAATAATTGCATTTTTTTCTTCTTTCTTTCTCATGGCACAGTAAAATAGTTGTCGGCTTCCACATGCAAAGTTATCAAATAAAAGCCGTCGGCAAGAATAAAATAGATCTTAAATATGATCTTCCGCTAAAAAAAGAACATGTTTGCAGAATGAAAAAGTGAAAATCTGAATCCGTCTGCTTTCATTCTCTTTCATTGCCCCGTTCTTTCAGATAAGCTGATAATCGGCTTGTTTTTAATGCCTTTCTGTTGTCTTATCGGATTTTTCTTCATAAAATAGGTAAATTCTTCTGCAAATATTTTTGAAATTCCAATCAATCCACTATATTTGTATACGAATTTCCTATATCTGATGATTGAAAAGAACGAAAAGCTGTTGGATGCCTTTGACGTGAAGTTTAAGCACCTGCTTGTGCTTTATGAGAATTTGCAGCAGGAAAACGCTTCGCTCCGCGGGCTTCTTTCCGAGAAAGAAGCGGAACTGGCAGAGATGAAAAGAGGCTTGGAGGATTTGAATGGAAGGTACAGGAATTTGAAAAGTGCTCGCATCTTGAGTGTCAACGATGATGAACTCCGCGATACGAAACAGAGGCTGGCGAGACTTGTGCGTGAAGTCGATAAATGTATCAAGTTGCTGGGAGAATGAATGTTTGGCAGTGAAGAAACATTATATGGACGATAAGTTTAAAATAAGACTGAAAATTGACAATAAGGAGTATCCGCTGACTATCTTGAGGTCGGAAGAAGAATTCTACCGCAATGCGGCCAGGCGGATTGATAAGGCACTGAATTATTATCGGAGCACGTATCCGAAGTTTGAAGCGGAAATACACTGGGCGATGACAGCCTTGGATTTCGCCTATGAAAATGAGCAGTTGAAAGTGCGGAATGACACGGAGCCTTTTTATGAAAGGATAGAGCAGATGATGAGAAGTATGGACCGTGTGCTGAAGCCGGAGGAGAAGAAAGAAGATGACGTGTAGACGGATTCGGTGGTGACAATTGAAGGATTAAAGGCGCACAAGCTGTCTGAAGGGATGACCGGAGGAAGTTTGTGCGCTTGTTTTTTTATATATGTTTAAATTAAAATACTAATGTTGACGACAGTAATACTAGTGGTTGTGGCCTTTCTTGTGGGAGGGGCATTGTCATACGGATTCTTCAGGTACGGCTTGAAGTCGAAGTGTGAAACGATAATTAAGGAGGCTGAAACTGAAGCCGAGGTGATTAAAAAGAACAAACTTCTGGAGGTGAAAGAGAAGTTCCTTAACAAGAAGGCTGACCTGGAAAAAGAGGTGGCTGCCCGTAACCAGAAAATCCAGCAGGCGGAAAACAAGCTGAAGCAGCGTGAAATGGTGCTTAACCAGAAGAACGAGGAGCTTCAGCGCAAGCGGAATGAAGCGGAGGCCATCAAGGAGAATCTGGATGCACAGCTCAGCATCATCGAGAAGAAGAAAGAAGAGCTCGACGTGATGCAGGCGCAGGAGCGTGAAAAACTGGAAGCCATTTCCGGACTTTCGGCAGAAGAAGCGAAAGAACGTCTGGTGGAGTCGCTCAAAGAGGAGGCGAAGACGCAGGCCCAGTCGTATATCAACGACATTATGGATGACGCCAAGCTGACAGCCAACCGTGAGGCGAAACGTATCGTCATCCAGTCTATCCAGCGCGTGGCCACCGAAACGGCTATCGAGAACTCGGTAACCGTGTTCCATATTGAGTCGGATGAAATCAAAGGACGCATCATCGGCCGGGAAGGACGTAATATCCGTGCGCTTGAAGCGGCTACGGGAGTGGAAATTGTTGTGGACGACACGCCGGAGGCTATCGTGCTCTCCGCTTTCGATCCGGTTCGCCGCGAAATAGCCCGTCTGGCTTTGCACCAGCTTGTCACTGACGGACGTATCCACCCGGCACGCATTGAGGAGGTGGTTGCAAAGGTACGCAAGCAGGTGGAAGATGAAATCATCGAAACCGGCAAGCGCACGACAATCGACTTGGGTATCCACGGACTTCATCCGGAACTGATTCGCATTATCGGTAAAATGAAATACCGTTCTTCGTATGGGCAGAACCTGTTGCAGCATGCCAGAGAAACTGCCAACCTCTGTGCGGTGATGGCTTCGGAACTTGGCTTGAATCCTAAGAAGGCGAAACGCGCCGGTCTGCTTCATGACATAGGCAAGGTGCCTGACGAAGAGCCGGAACTTCCGCATGCGCTGCTGGGCATGAAGCTGGCAGAGAAGTACAAGGAGAAACCGGATATCTGCAACGCTATCGGCGCTCATCACGATGAAATCGAAATGACCAGCCTGCTCGCTCCGATTGTTCAGGTGTGTGATGCCATTTCCGGTGCACGTCCGGGTGCCCGCCGTGAAATTGTTGAGGCTTACATCAAGCGTTTGAACGATCTTGAACAGCTTGCCATGTCATATCCGGGAGTGACCAAGACTTATGCAATTCAGGCAGGACGTGAACTGCGTGTCATTGTAGGCGCAGACAAGATAGACGACAAGCAGACCGAAAATCTGTCGGCTGAAATAGCCAAAAAGATTCAGGATGAGATGACTTATCCGGGTCAGGTGAAGATTACGGTTATCCGTGAAACACGTGCGGTCAGCTTCGCTAAATAAAGAATCTGTTAAGTATGTAATAATTGTTTGGGAAAGGGCCGCGAGGCTCTTTCCTTTTTTAGTTTTCATAGCCCGGGTGTTGGGATATTGTTGTATATTCGCTGACTAAACATTGCTTATGGCCGATAAGTTGACACCAGAACAGAGGCATCGCTGCATGTCGCACATACGGAGCAGAGATACGAAGCCGGAAATCATTGTGAGGAAATATCTTTTTTCCCGCGGTTTCCGTTACCGTGTCAACGTGCGGAGGCTGCCCGGCACTCCCGATATCGTGCTGCGCAGATACCGTACGGTGATATTCGTCAACGGGTGTTTTTGGCACGGGCATGAAGGGTGCAGGTATTATGTGCTTCCCAAATCGAACGTTGATTATTGGCGGAATAAGATCGAAAGAAACCGGGAACGCGACAGGAAAGATCGTATCATGCTCAGGGATATGGGCTGGCATGTCATCCAGCTATGGGAATGCCAGCTGAAGCCGAAGGTGAGGGAAAGGACGCTTGAGGGACTTGTGTGTACGCTCAACAAGATGGTTCTGCTGAATTACGGCGCGAAAAAATATGACCTTGAAGAAGAATCTGGGCGGAATGCGGCAGAGCCTGATCCGGAGTATGTGCGTATGAAGGAGTAATGTCGGCTGCTGCGGTTTGTGCGTTCTTCAGGGAGTTTCCGGTGATGTTATAAAACATGGAATCAATTCATATATTTTATAAAATCCGGTATCGGCAAATACTCTGATATTTCGTAACTTGCGAAACTAACCAATTTAACAGAGGCGATATGGAAATACTACATGATGAAGGAGGTAAAAGATTTTGGACTTTAGTTGATGGGTATACAGCTCATGTGGCTTACGAAATCCGTGAAAAGGGACTGGATATCCGGCATACGGTAGTCCCCGAAGCGATTGGGGGACGTGGTATTGCTGCTGCATTGGTAAAGGCGGTGTATGATTATGCCCGTGTGAAGCAGTTGAAACCGATTGCCACTTGTTCGTATGCGGTGTCCTGGCTTCAAAGGCATCCTGAATATGGAGGAGAAGTCGGCGAGGATTATGTGGACAAGGGATCTTGCGCTCTTTGACGGCAAGATCAGCGAACAGGCTTTGAACATAAAGGCACAGAAACACAACGTTTGCAGCTATTGGATTCAGCGTGTGTTTCTGTGCCTTGTTTTTGCTGGTGTGCCTAGATTCGTGCGGCGATGTCTTCTGCCAGCCGTCTGGCCTCGGCGCGGTCGGGTTTCCCGGTTCCTGTTTGAGGGAGCTTCTCTGTCTTGAACACCTGCTTGGGCCTCCAGTAAGGGGGAAGCGTGGAGACGGCCTTTTCGATTTCTTTCATCTGCGGTTCTCCTTCTGTCAGCATAACGATGCGTTCGCCGAATTTCGGATCGGGTACAGCCGTTATCATGAAGGGCAGGGAGAGCCGGGCGTGCAGAGCCTCTTCGATCTGTTCTATCTGTACTTTTACTCCTCCCGTATTGATTGTATTGTCTTTTCTGCCGATGATGCGGAATTGCCCCTTGGGGTTCAGTTCTGCGATGTCGTTTGTTGTCAGGGTTTCTTCATTGACACGCGGAGCACGGATGATGAGCGTGTTTTCGTCTGAAAGGGAAACAGTCACATCCTTGAATGGCGTATACCATCCGGAGGCTTCCGGTCCGCTGAGTTTCCGCAGTGCGATGTGCGAAAGTGTTTCCGTCATTCCGTAAGTGCTCCATACGGAATTTGGAAAGCGCCTGAGCGTTTCTTCCATTTGGCGGTCGATTGCTCCGCCTCCGATGATCAGGTGGCGTGTCTGTTGCAGCAGTTCGTTTTCTTCGCGTACGGCAAGCGAATTGAATACCTGCATCGGAATCAGGGCCGCGAAAGACGGAGCTTTCGCCAGATCTTTGAGCGGATGTCCGCTGGGGTTTACCGGAATCAGGTTCAGTCCGGCAACAAGTGCGCGGACCACGACCATTTTGCCTGCGATATACTGCAGCGGCATGCAGAGGAGCGCTGTGTCATGAGGCTGGAGCCTGAGAAATGAAACGGTAAGCATGGCACTGTTCATCATGCGCTCTTTTTCCACCCACAGTTCTTTCGGCTTTCCGGTGGATCCGGAAGTATGCACCTTCAGCCTGTCGGACGCATTGAACCATTCTGTGAGAAAGTCGGCCAGCCGGGCATGGAAGCTGTCGGTGCCGTATTTTTCCCGGAACAGACTTTGCAGCCGGCTCGGCTTGCCGTTTTCTGTCATCGAGTCGGCTGGCTGATAGACTGTTCCGTTGATGGTTATGGTTTGTTTATGTCTGTCGGTAATGAATGGCATTGTTTGCGTTTTTTATTCAGATAAATAATGTTTGAAATCGGGCGCCTGCGCTTCCGGGTCAAACCACAGGCAGTCGCCTTTGATAGAGAGCGGATAGTCAATGTTGTCGGTAAAGAGCAGTCCCGTTCCCAGTCCTTGGGGAAGAACCGGATTGAGTGTGGCACACCATTGGGCAATGGCATTCAGTCCGATGTTTGATTCCAGGGCCGATGTAATCCAATAGCCGATGCCCCGCTGTGTTGCCAGTGTGATCCATTCGGCCGATCCTTTCAGCCCGCCATGCAGCGAAGGTTTCAGAATGATGTATTGCGGCCGGATTGTTTCAAGCAGTTCGATCTTGCGTGCCACTGTATTTATGCCGATCAGCTCCTCATCCAGTGCGATGGGGAAGGGGCTGCTCTTGCAAAGCTGTCCCATGGCAGTCCATTGTCCGGCGCGGATGGGCTGTTCGATCGAATGGAGGCGGAACTGGCTGAGCGCTTCCAGTTTTTCGGGAGCGTCGTCAGGTGCAAACGCCCCGTTTGCGTCTACTCTGAGCTCGATCTGTTCAGGAGAGAAATGCTCGCGGATGTGCGCAAGCAGCTCCAGCTCTTTGTTGAAGTCGATAGCTCCGATTTTCACTTTGATGCAGCGGAAACCGAGGCGCATCTTTTCTTCTATCCGCTTGTACATTTCATCGAAGTTCCCCATCCATATCAGTCCGTTGATGGGAATCCCCTGTTTTCCTTCAGAGAAAGGAGTGTTCCACAGTTTCACGCTGCCGGTGTGGAGGTGCTGCAAGGCTGTTTCCAGACCGAAAAGCATGGACGGATAGGGACGCATCGCTTCGTAGTCGATGGTTCCTGTCATTCCCGTATTGCGGCAATGTCCGGCAAGAATGCTTTCATAGTCGGGCAAGTCGTCGCAGCTTAATGCCGGGAGCGGCGCGCATTCTCCAATGCCGAATCTTCCCGCATTGCGGTCTTCTATGCGGATGTACCAGACCTTGCGGGTGGTATAGACGCCTCGTGAGGTACCTGCAGGCTGTTTGAAGTGCAGGGTTCGTGGAATGATTTGAATCTTATACATGATCTTTTGCTTTTTAATTCATTTTGTTGAACTGATATTTGAACGATATCATGAAGTATCCTCTCAATTGTTCGGAGTAGGTTTCGCTGAAACGCGTGGCCGAAGCATACCGGTAATAGCTTTTCTTTTGGCTGAGTATGTCGGCCCAGTAGAATGAAATCTCGCCCTGCTTTTCTTTCAGGAACTTCCATCCCAGGCGGATGTTCCAGAGAATTTCATTGTTGTCATCGTTTCCCATTCCGGTGCCGTTGCGTATATTGTAGGCGGCATCCGTGTCAAAAGTCAGGTTCCATGGAAGCTGGATGTTGGTTGTAATGCCCATTGTGTAGTAGCGCGTGTACGTGTTGTTTCCCTGAAGCGAGTTCTTCGACTGCTGGTAGTCCCATCTCCCGTTCAAGTCGATGTTGCCCCAGTCCGGGACGTATGAAAGGCGGATGTCGGAAGACAGTCCGAGAGCACGTGTTGCGCTTTGTGCCATCTGTGATGAACCGGTGTCATCGATCAGGCTTATGCGGTGTGCAAAGTTGCTCGAAGCGTTGGCGAACAGTCTGAACAATCCCATACTTCGGTTGTATCCGGCATTTCCCATCAGGCTCCAATTGCCGTTGATGTTTACCGGAAAGGTTTCTCTTTTTCCGGTTTGCGGATCATATGAGGTGGCTTGTGACACGCTGTTGAATTCCTGGTTGAATGCCATGCTTATATTGATGCCTTTGGTGAAGTTGTTTATCATGAAATAAACCGCATGACTGTATGACGGCTTCAGGTCGGGGTTGCTTCGGGTGACAAGCAAGGGAGATACATATTGGGTGGGTGCCAGCAGGCTGGCCAATGAAGGCTGGCGGGTGTATCCTGAATAGCTGAGCATTGCATACCAATTGTCTTTTTGTCTGGTGAGGGCTAAAGACGGATGCCATTCAATGCTGGTTGAGGCTGTGTCGATCCGTGTATTTGCATCCGTCTGTTTCAGTGAACGCCTTTGGGGGATTACAGACAGTCTTGTCTGGATGCTCCATACTTTTCCCTGGTAGTTATAAGTGAGTGTAAACCGGTGGCTTGCCGTATTGCTTTCGCTCCGGTTGCTCAAGCTGTCGATGTGTCCCGATTCGTATCCTTGCGGAAGGTTTCCGATGGCCGGCTGTCCTGTTTCCGGCAGAAAGGACAGGTCGTAGGTATCCTGATTGCTTGTTTCTTGTTCGTATTTGAACGCATAGGCGAATTGCAGGCGCGCGTTCTCGCCGAACACCTGCGTATAAGCCAGTTCCGTTTCATGGCTCCGGGTGTCGTAGGGTGATTTCCGGAACTGATGCTGTCGGCTCACCGAGTCGTTTCCCCAGATGTCTTTCAGCCGGAAGTAGGTTGCTTCAGCCAGTGTGAATGATTCGTCGGTCATTTTGTTCCGGCTTGCCAGATAGCTTATTGCCAGGTTGTTTCCTTTGGGGTTTAATTTTCTGGTGAAGGATGCGTTGATGTCATATCCCCATGAATTGCGTTTGTGCTCTGTCTGGCTCAGATGGTCATTGATGCGGTTTCGCTGGTCTGTTTCTTCGATTTGCGCGAACGGGTTTCTCACGTCCACCTGCGGGTTGACGCTGAATATGGAGCTGTGCGTGTCGTTCCGGCTGGTGGAAGGCAGAAACCTTGCGTTGCCTCCTATGTTGACACTGGTCTTTTCGTCGATGTTCCATCTGAGACCCAGGTTTCCGCTCGTGTTCCGGTCTTTGCTCAAAGAATTGTTTGTGTTGATTCCGTACTGCGTGGTTTCGGTCAGATAGTTTTCATTGTATCCGGATCCGGTCGCGCCGTTCCGGTTGTAATTGTATCCGATTCCCCCCCACAGCTCCACGTTTTTGGTCAGATGCCTGCTTGCGCTTGCTCCGATGGAATGCGAAATATTCCGTTCGTCGGGAGTGGTGAAGTCTTGGTTGCCCGAGCGTCCGATGACGCTGAAGTTATCCCCGCCTTCTTCAAACCGGAATAGCTGGGCACTGGCATTTTTCTTCTTGTGGTTGCCGTATCCGGCTTCTGCGGAGGCTGTGAGCGTTCCGTTCAGCTTTTTCTTTGTCTGCAAATCGAGGACATAATTCTTTTCCGTATCTTTTATGCCCGTATCCTTTTCTTTATCCGTTTCTTTGTCGTACACTTTCAGTTTGCTGACAAATGAAGCCGGTATATTTTCAAGAGCAATTTTGTTGTTTCCCTTGAAGAACTCTTTTCCGTTTGCGGTGATTTCCCTGATCGGATAGCCGTTGAATGAGAGTGAATGGTTTTTAGGATCGTAGCTTAGTCCCGGAATGCGGCGGACCAATGCTTCCAGATAGGCTCCCTCGGGAACCTTGAACGCATTCGGATTGAAAACCACCGTATCTCCTTTCTGCTCCATCGGAGGGATGGGGGCGGTTACGGTTACTTCGTCAAGCAGCAAGGTATCGGAAAGATGAAACACGACAGAGTCTTTTGCCGCTTGCTCTTGGGCGTTCAGTTGCCGGCTTCCCACGATGCACAGGCAAAGTACGGTTATCAGACAGACTGCATGTTTCATCTTTGCGTCTATGTTTTTTTCTTGTGCGCAAGTCAAGGGAGTTTCGGATATTTCGACCAGTCGGGCTTGCGCTTTTCCAGGAACGCCTTTCCGCCTTCCTGCGCTTCGTCTGTCATGTAATAGAGCATGGTGGCATCGCCTGCCAGTTCCTGTATTCCGGCCTGTCCGTCGAGTTCCGCATTCAGTCCTGCCTTGATCATGCGCAGGGCGAGCGGGCTGTGCTGCATCATGGTTTCCGCCCATTCCACCACTTCGTCTTCCAGGCGGTCGAAGGGAACCACTTTGTTCACAAGTCCCATTTCGAGAGCCTCCTGGGCGGAATATTGGCGGCAGAGGAACCAGATTTCGCGTGCTTTCTTCTGTCCTACCACACGGGCCAGATAAGATGAGCCGAATCCTGCGTCGAAGCTTCCGACACGGGGTCCTGTCTGTCCGAAAATGGCATTCTCGGATGCGATGCTCAGGTCGCAGACCACATGAAGCACATGGCCTCCGCCGATGGCGTATCCGTTGACCATGGCGATTACCGGTTTCGGGAGCGAGCGGATCTGTTTCTGTACGTCAAGAATATTCAGGCGGGGAACTCCGTCGGTTCCCACGTAGCCTCCGTGTCCTTTTACGTGCATGTCGCCTCCCGAGCAGAAAGCTTTGTCGCCTGCCCCTGTCAGTACGACGACGTTGATGTCGCGGCAATCGCGGCAGTAGTAGAATGCGTCACTTAATTCCTTGGTCGTGTCCGGCGTGAACGCGTTGCGGTAACGGGGACGGTTGATCGTGATTTTGGCAATTCCGTTATAGAATTCGAACAGGATGTCCTGATACGTTTTGATGGTTTTCCATTCTCTTGGTTGTGGCATGGCTTTTATTTTTTGAGGTTATGGTAATAAGTTTTCAATAATTCAACATCTTTTTCTTTGTCCGTGAACACTTCGAGCAGAAGCGGCTGAGGCAGTCCGGTTTCTTGCGTGAACAGGGCGGAAGCATCTTCCAGCTCTTCTTCATTGCGTGCGGACAGATAGCGGAATCCCCTGTCTTCTGCCCATGCGCGGGCCGATGTCTGATGGCTGGCTATGACGAACCGGGTGGTTGCGGGCTGCACATCCAGCCCCGGCAGAGCATGGAATATTTCTCCTCCGCTGTTGTTGAGAAGCAGGATCCGCAGGTTGTTGCCGTAGTTTGAATTCCAAAGCGCGTTCATGTCGTAAAAGAAGCTCAAATCTCCGATAAGCACAAAGTTGAGCTTTCCGGAAGCAGAGGCATAGCCTGCTGCCGTCGAGAGTGAACCCTCTATGCCGTTTGTCCCGCGGTTGGAAAGCACTTCGATGTCCGGCGGCAGGTTGAAAAGCTGGGCATAACGCACCACCGAGCTGTTTGCCAGGTGCAGGACGCTGGATGGCGGCAGGCTGCGCATCACTTTTCCCACGGCACCCATCTCTGAGAACGGAAAGTCAGCCTCGTCCAGCGTCCGGCAGACATCGTTCCATAACGCTGGATAGCCGGAAGCCGTTCCGCTGATGAGCGGAGCCGTTTCTGTCAAGAAACGGTACGGATCCATCTCCACGACCGCAGTGAGCGACTGGAAGACATCGGCTACTTGTCCGTCGGGTGCAATGTGCCAGTGTTCGGCAGGAGGGCAGCTGCGGAGGAACTTCTTGAGGCGGCCGGAAATGATGTGGCCTCCGTAGGTGACAAGAAGATCGGGACGCATTTCTTCCCATCTGTCTTTGCCGAGAGATGCCAGCACGGGTTCGATGTGCCGGATTGCATTCGGAGGCGCAGCCTGGTTGCTGATGTTTTCGGTCATCCATGCAAAGTGGGGAGCAAGCGCTTCGGCGGTCTGTCTGCTGAGCGCGTTTTTCGGATTCATTTGTCCCACAACCATCATACGCCGGCTGTATTGTTTGAATTTCCGGATGAATCTGTGTATGGCTTCATTCCCCTCATAGCGTGAAATGACACGTGCCGGCGGAATTTCCGCTGTCGGAAAGTTGAAGAACGGCTGGCTGACGGGTATGTTGATATGTACGGGTCCTTGTCCGTGGTGATTCAGTTCGAGCAGCGCTTCGTTGATGAGGCGGTTGCAAAACCACTCGTCTTCGCTGTCCTTGATTTCGGGAAGGCTGACCGATTTTTTTACAAGCCCGCCGAACACGCCGGGCTGCGGCAGGGTCTGTCCGTCCATCTGTCCGATCCATGCGCCGGGCCGGTCGGCCGAGAGCACCACCAGCGGCACTTGCTGGTAGAACGCTTCCGCTACGGCAGGGTGCAGGTTGAGCAGAGCCGATCCGGAGGTGCAGCATACGGCTGCCGGCCTGTTTTCGTTGAGAGCCAGCCCCAGTGCGAAGAATCCTGCGCTGCGTTCGTCGGTCACCGGATAGCAGGTGAATTCAGGCATCCTGGCAAGTGTCTGTACGATGGGTATGTCCCTGCTTCCGGGGCACAGCACGATTCTTCTTATGCCGTGCGCTTTCAGCAGAGCAGCAAGTTGCAGTATGTTCTTTTTGTCGGTATACATGGCGGGTGCTGTTTTGCATTATAGGATGTTGCGCATGGTGTTCATCTTCTGTTGGGTTTCCTCCCATTCCGAGTCGACTTCTGAAGTCGGGAGTATTCCCCCTCCGGCATAGAGTGTGGCCGTGTCTTTGCCGATGTGCATGCACCGCAGATTCACGTAGAGCGTTGTTTCTTCCCGGGGAGCCAGCCATCCGATGATTCCCGAATAGTAGCTCCGGTCGTATCCCTCCGTGTCCAGAATGAACCGGTAGGTTTCGTCTTTAGGCAGTCCGCACACGGCAGGAGTGGGATGGAGTTCCTGAAGGATGTCGCCCAGATGCTGCGTTTCTTTCAGCGTGAAATGGAAGTCCGTTTTCAGATGGACCAGTTGTCCGGCACGTGCGGTGTACGGTCCTTTCTCTGTCAGCCTGGAGCCGAATTTCTTGACGGCCTTCCGGATGTATTCGCTGACGAATCCTTGTTCCTCCTTGTTCTTGGTGCTCCATTCGGTCGGCATGTTCTCTCCGTTCATCGGCATGGTTCCTGCCAGCGACACGGTATGCCAGTCTGTTCCGTTTCCGCTGAGTATGACTTCCGGCGTGCTTCCTATCCATGTGCCGCCTGTCGGAGTATGGCAGAGCGAAATCATCATTCTTGGGTAGCTGTTGCATGCCTTTACGAAAGTGCCCAGCGGCGAAAAGTTATCCGGCAGCGGCTGGCGGCTTTGGCGTGAAAGCACCAGCTTGCGGAATTGCTTTTGGCGGAGCGGTGTGATGAAAAGGCCGAATGTTTCTGCATACCTTTGTTTTTCTTCGTCCGCCGAGGGCTGTTCTGCTGTCTGAGCGCCTTCTTCGGCCTGCGCTTCGGGTGCAGATTCGCCGGCAAGGGCTTCGGCAATCTTGTCCCAGTTGCGCGCCACTTTGTCCGGGCGTATGATAATGATCGGGCATCTGTCTGAAGCGTGGAACGGTGCCATGACAAAGCCCTCTTTTCCGTTCAGTTCGGCGAGCGTTCCGGCCGTTTCCGGCATCCCGTCTGCTTGCAGCACGAGAATCGGCTCGTCAGTCCACGGCAGGCGGTAGAGGGCAAAGCTCCGGCCGCCGTGTGTCAGGTTGTCTATCAGGTGATGGATGGATGTTTCGGGTATGTTCATGCGTGTTTTTTTACGATTTGATTGATTATGCGTGCCGTTGAAACCAGTTTCCCGTTGGGAGCCGTGATGTCGATGTTCCAGATGTGGGTGGTTTTTCCCCGGTGTACGAGCGTTCCGGTGGCTTTCACCCAGCTTCCTTTCGGGACCATGCTTACGTGGTTTGCGCTGACCTGTATGCCGCACGGCATCTGTCCTTCGGCGCAGAGCGGAATGGATCCGTGCCCCGCTACGATTTCTGCCAGGGCGAGCGATGCTCCCCCGTTCAGGATTCCGAATGGCTGGCACGTCCGTTCGTCAACGGGCATGACGGCTTGCACGAAGCCTTCCTTCATTCCGGTGAAACGTATGCCCAAATGTTCGCCCATCGAGTGCGACAAGTCGGGCAAAGGCAACTCTTTGTTTTCTTCTGTTTGCATACGGTGTATTTATATTGGTTTGCAAAATTACATAATTCCGTGCAAAACGTGTAGCAACAAGTGTGAAATTACCGCTTCGGGTGTGAATATTCTTGTCTTTCTGTCTGCTGGTTTTTCAGGGCGTTGGATCGTGTCTTGGAGCATAAGCCGCAGGGCTGACGCATTAAAAAGAATATTGATTATTAAGTACTTATTATTCAGCATGTGCTGATTTTATAGGTAAAAAACAGCCTTTTTATCAGGCTTTAGTATATCTCTAAATATCAGATACTCTGAATATCAATGACTTTAGTAATGCGTCAGCCCTGGCATAAGCCGGTCTTTTTACCTCTTCACTGGAGTGATACGTTCTTCTCACTGCAATGATACGATCTCTTCACTGGAGTGATGCAATCGTATCACTCCAGTGAAGAGGTTGAAGTGACGGCCTGTTTTCCGTCTTTTTCCGGGGAAGGACCTCTCCGTCAGCCTGCTTTTAATTTATATTAACCTGCTTGCGCTTGGATTATTACGAAATTTTCGTAGATTTGCGAAGTATTCGTAATAAACTCGTATGCAGATGGAAAAGTTGACATTGCAGGAAGAGCAGGCGATGCTGTATATATGGAATCTCGGCGCCTGCTTTGTGAAGGAGATCGTGGAGCAGTATCCGGAGCCGCGCCCTCCTTATACCACGGTAGCTTCGGTTGTCCAGAATCTGAAGCGCAAAGGATACCTGGAGGCGCAACGTTTCGGCAATACTTACCGCTATACGCCTCTGGTTCAGCAAAGTGAATATAAAGAGCGTTCTGTCGGCAATTTTGTGCGCAATTATTTTGCCGATTCTTATAAGGAGATGGTTTCTTTCTTTGCGAAGGAGAACAAGATTTCTGCTTCGGACCTGAAGGAAATCATCGATTTGATAGAAAAAGGAAAACAGGAATAACATCAGAATCTTATGGCATCCGAATTGGTCTATTTGCTGGAAGTGAATGCCGGGCTCGTGCTTTTTTATGTGTTTTACCGGCTTTTTTGCGTGAGCGACACGTTCTTCGTCTGGAAACGCTTCGTTCTGCTTTCGTTTGTGGCGGCTTCGTTTCTTTTGCCTTTGGCGGATGTGGAATGGCCTGCTCCGGGCATCGTTTCATCTCCCGTTGCAGATTATATGTCCGCATTCGTCTTGCCCGAAGCGGTGGCAGAGGCTTCTGCTCCGTCGGATTCTGCACCTTTTCCGCCGGTTGTTTCCGCGCTTGTGCTGCTTTATGTGGCAGGCCTGTGCCTGCTGGCTCTCCGCATGATCGTCCGTTTGGGAAGTGTATGCCGTCTGTTGCGCCTTTCTTCTCCCGGGTCTTTGCATGGCGTGAATGTGAGGTTCCTTTCC
This sequence comes from Bacteroides gallinaceum, assembly GCF_030373775.1. Taxonomy (NCBI): domain Bacteria; kingdom Pseudomonadati; phylum Bacteroidota; class Bacteroidia; order Bacteroidales; family Bacteroidaceae; genus Bacteroides; species Bacteroides gallinaceum. The sequence continues at coordinate 130,125 of NZ_JAUDEN010000005.1, forward strand.
GAACCCTCCGGTCCTTTCTCGTTTTTCGGCTGGATTTTTGTCTGCCGGAGGGATGTGGAGGCTTCGGATGAAGAGGAGGTTCTTGCCCACGAACGGGCGCATGTGCGTCAGTGGCATTCGTTGGATGTGCTGCTGATGGAGGCGGTCACCGCGGTATGTTGGTGGAATCCGTTTGCCTGGCTGCTGAGGCGGGAAGTGTGCGAAAACCTTGAATACCTGGCCGACCGCAGTGTGCTTGAATCGGGATTTCCGGTCCGCAAGTATCAGTATCATCTGGTGGAACTGGCTTCCCGTCCTTCCGGAACCGGAATTACCAATCATTTCAACTTATCATACCTTAAAAAACGTATCATTATGATGAACAAGAAGAAAACCAGCCGTGCAGGGTATTTCAAGTATGCTCTGCTCGCGTTTCCGGCATTCGCTCTACTCATGCTGGGAAACATGTCGTGTACATCGGAAAAGAAGCAAGCCGATGAAGGTGTGACGGAACAGACGGCGCCTGTTTCCGAGCCGGTGCAGGCTCCTGCCGATACGCCGGCTCCTGCTGAAACGGAAGAGGAAGTCTATACTGTGGTAGAACAGATGCCGGAGTTTCCCGGGGGAGTCCAGAAACTGCTTGATTTCATAAGCCAGAATATTCAGTATCCGCAGACGGCTATGAAGCAGAACGTTCAGGGGCGTGCCATCGTGCAGTTTGTGATTGAGAAAGATGGCTCGTTGAGCAATTTCAATGTGCTTCGCAGCGTCCATCCGGACCTTGATGCCGAGGCGGTGCGTGTGGTCAAGTCAATGCCCAAGTGGAAGCCCGGCATGCAGAAGGGTGAGCCGGTGCGCTGCAAGTACACCTTGCCGGTGATGTTCAAGCTTCAGTGATTGGTCTGGAGCGGTCTGTTTCGGGGCGTGGCGGTGTGGGTCGCCATGCCCCGGTTCTGTTTCGTTTCTTCTGTTTGCAGATGTTTCAAAAAGAAATAGATCGGTCGTTATTTCTGTTATATTTATTCGTTTTATCTTAAAAATAAGATCGGATTGATGTTTTTATGCCGTAAGGTATGGATGTTTGATTCTGTTTTGCTATATTTGCGATATTGGTAAAAACGATAAAAGGATAATCCGTATGGTTTACGACATTGAAATGATCAGAAACTTCTACGCGTCGTATAGGGCGAAAGTGGAAAATGCCAGAAAGAAATTGGATCGGCCTATGACTTTGGCCGAAAAGATCTTGTATGCACATTTGTATGATGAAAAGGCGATGACTGCATTCCGCCGGGGAGAAGATTATGTGAATTTTCGTCCCGACCGGGTGGCGATGCAGGATGCTACGGCGCAGATGGCCTTGCTGCAGTTCATGAATGCAGGAAAGGAGAAGGTGGCTGTGCCCTCTACCGTGCATTGCGATCATCTGATTCAGGCATATAAGGGAGTGAAGGAGGATTTGCCTGCCGCATGCGATGCGAACAGAGAGGTTTACGACTTTCTGAAAAGCGTGGCATCGAAATATGGCATCGGGTTCTGGAAGCCGGGTGCCGGAATCATCCATCAGGTGGTGCTGGAGAATTACGCTTTTCCCGGTGGCATGATGGTGGGAACGGACTCGCACACGCCGAATGCCGGAGGGCTGGGCATGATTGCTGTCGGTGTGGGCGGCGCGGATGCCGTAGACGTGATGGCTGGCATGGAGTGGGAGCTGAAGATGCCGAAGCTTATCGGAGTGAAGCTTGTTGGAAGCCTGAGCGGATGGGCTGCTCCGAAGGATGTGATATTGAAGCTGGCGGGACTGCTTACGGTGAAGGGTGCTACGAATGCCGTTATCGAATATTTCGGAGAAGGGACAGAATCTCTTTCCTGCACCGGAAAGGCAACCATCTGCAATATGGGGGCGGAAGTGGGAGCCACAACGTCGGTCTTTCCGTACGATGAAGAGATGGGCCGCTACCTTTCGGCTACGGGACGTGAGGAGATTGCCTCGCTTGCCGGAAGCTGCGCCGAGGATTTGCGTGCGGATGATGAAGTGCTGGCCGATCCTGCATCTTATTATGACCGTATCATTGAAATCAATCTTTCGGAACTGGAGCCTTATATCAACGGACCTTTCACGCCGGATGCGGCTTGTCCCATTTCGGAGTTTGCCGGCAAGGTGAAGGCAAACGGCTATCCGCAGCGTATGGAAGTCGGGCTGATAGGCTCGTGCACCAATTCTTCTTACCAGGATTTGAGTCGTGCCGCTTCGCTGGCCCGGCAGGTAAAGGAGAAAAAGCTGAAAATGGCTTCTCCGCTTATAGTCAATCCGGGTTCGGAACAGGTGTATTGCACGGCCTCACGCGACGGCATGATCGCTGACTTTGAAGCTGTCGGCGGAATCATAATGACCAACGCATGCGGTCCCTGCATCGGGCAGTGGAAGAGGGTGACTGATGACAATGCGCGTCCGAACTCGATTGTGACTTCCTTTAACCGGAATTTTGCGAAACGTGCCGACGGAAATCCGAATACGCATGCTTTTGTCGCTTCGCCCGAACTGGCTACAGCCCTTGCCATTGCCGGCGATCTCTGTTTCAATCCGCTGACAGACACATTGGTCAACGAAGCTGACGAGGCCGTAAGGCTGGACGCTCCTGTGGGAGAAACATTGCCTGCAAAGGGCTTTACGGTGGACGACAACGGCTATGTGGCTCCGGCTTCGGACGGAAGCCGCGTGGAGGTAACGATCAGTCCGCTTTCCCAGCGCTTGCAGAAGCTGGAGCCTTTTGCGCCTTGGGATGGAAATGATTTCCTTGAGATGCCGCTGCTTGTCAAGACGAAAGGGAAATGTACGACAGACCACATCTCGATGGCAGGGCCTTGGCTGCGCTTCCGCGGGCATCTGGAAAACATTTCTGACAATATGCTGATGGGGGCGGTAAATGCTTTCAACGGAAAGACGAATGCTGTATGGAACAGCCTGAACGGTAACTACGAAGCGGTTTCGGCCGTGGCAAAGCAATACAAGGCGGAAGGAATCGCGTCTATTGTGGTGGCCGAGGAAAATTATGGCGAAGGGTCCAGCCGGGAACATGCCGCCATGGAACCGCGCTTCTTGAATGTGAGGGTGATTCTTGCAAAGAGTTTTGCGCGTATTCATGAAACGAACCTGAAGAAGCAGGGAATGCTGGCTTTGACATTCGCGGACAAGGACGATTATGATAAAGTGCGCGAGCATGACAAGATTTCGGTATTGGGGCTGAGAGATTTCGCTCCGGGAAAGCCGTTGAGCATCGTTCTTTTGCATGAAGACGGAACGACGGAAACCTTTAGGGCTGCGCATACTTACAACAGGCAGCAAATCGAGTGGTTTAAGGCCGGTTCGGCGCTGAATACAAAATGAGTCCGGCTGGACTGCCGGGTGCCGTCTGAACGGCGGAAAAACGGTAAAGGCTTTTATTATTTACATTATTTACATTAGAATCTGAAGGATATGAGTAAAGTATATATGCAGGACGGGAAGCTGGTTGTTCCCGACAGGGTGACGGTTCCCTTTATAGAAGGCGACGGAGTTGGGGCAGAGATAACTCCGGTTTGTCAGAAGATAGTGAATGCGGCCGTAGAGTTGGCTTATCTCGGAAAGCGTTCCATCGAATGGATGGAGGTGCTGGCCGGAGGAAAGGCTTTCGAACGGACGGGCGAATGGCTGCCTCAAGCCACGCTGGATGCCTTTAACGAGTATCTGGTGGGCATTAAGGGGCCTTTGACTACTCCCGTAGGCGGAGGAATCCGTTCGTTGAACGTGGCTTTGAGGCAGACGCTTGACCTGTATGTTTGCCTGCGTCCGGTGCGCTGGTTCAAGGGAGTTGTATCTCCTGTGAAAGAACCTCACAAGGTGAACATGCACATCTTCCGCGAAAATACGGAAGACATCTATGCCGGCATCGAGTGGGAGCAGGGCACTCCGGAGGCGAAGAAGTTCTATGCGTTTCTCCGCGATGAAATGGGAGTGACCAAGGTGCGCTTTCCTGAAACGTCTTCGTTTGGGGTGAAGCCTGTGTCGAAAGAAGGCACGCAGCGTCTGGTGAGGGCAGCCATCCGGTATGCTGTCCGGCATCATCTTCCAAGCGTGACGCTGGTGCATAAGGGGAATATCATGAAATTTACCGAAGGAGGATTCAAGCGCTGGGGATACGAAGTGGCGGAAACGGAATTTTCCGGACAGACGTTTACTATGAACCGGTATGATGTGCTGAAGAAGGAGCTGGGAGAAGAGTCGGCGAGGGCTGCTATGGCCGATGCGGTAAACAATGGCAAGATCATCATAAAGGATTGCATTGCCGACGCTTTCTTGCAGAATACGCTGCTTATGCCCGAAGACTATTCCGTGATTGCAACGCTGAATTTGAACGGGGACTATGTTTCCGACCAGTTGGCTGCCATGGTGGGCGGCATCGGCATTGCTCCGGGAGCCAACATCAACTATCAGACAGGACATGCCATTTTTGAAGCGACACACGGGACGGCGCCGAATATCGCCGGAAAGAATGTGGTAAATCCGTGTTCGCTGCTTCTTTCATCGGTGATGATGCTGGAGCATTTGGGCTGGAACGAAGCCGCTTCGCTGATAACGGCTGCTCTGGAGAAAGCTTTTTCGCAGGGAGAGGCTACCCCCGATCTTGCACGTTTCATGCCCGGCGGAAAGTCTTTGCCTACCGATCTGTTCGGAGAGCGGATTGTGGAGCTGCTTGGGGTTTTGTAAATGTTTGCGCTGAAGTGGGAAGAACCGGCCGCAGACAAATTTTTAACTAAGAGTATTTATGAATTATGAAGAAGGAGTACATTGTATATAAATTGTCGGAATGTGCCAAACAGGCCTGCCGCATTGATAATGAGTTGTTCACCAGGTATAACGTGAAACGGGGACTCCGCAATGAGGACGGCACGGGTGTGCTGGTGGGGCTGACCAAGATCGGCAACGTGGTCGGCTATGAACGCACAGACGAGGGGCTGAAAGCCATTCCCGGAAAGCTGTTTTACAGAGGGTATGATCTGGATGACATCGTGCATGCCCTGCTGAAGGAGAAACGTTTCGGGTTTGAGGAAGTGGCTTATTTGCTTTTGTCGGGCGAACTGCCCGACAATGAGCAGCTGGCTGCATTTAAGGAGCTGATCAATGACAACATGCCGCTTGACAAGAAGACCACGATGAATATCATTGATCTGGAAGGGCAGAACATCATGAATATCCTTGCGCGCAGTGTGCTGGAAATGTATACGTTCGACCCGAATCCCGATGACATCTCCCGTGACAACCTGATGCGCCAGTCGATCGAACTGATTTCCAAGTTCCCGACAATCATCGCGTATGCTTATAGCATCTACCGTCACAGCATCCACGGACGGTCCCTGCATATCCGCCATCCGCATGAGAATCTTTCGATTGCGGAGAACTTCCTTTATATGATAAAGAAGGAATACACGCCGCTTGAGGCGCGTATGCTTGATCTGCTGCTGGTGCTGCAGGCAGAACACGGAGGCGGAAACAACTCTACTTTTACCGTGCGTGTCACCAGCTCTACGCGTACTGATACGTATTCGAGCATTGCCGCCGGCATCGGTTCATTGAAAGGGCCGCTTCATGGAGGAGCCAATATCCAGGTGGTTAAGATGTTCCATCATTTGAAGGAAGTCATATCCGACTGGACGAATGTGGATGAGATTGACACCTATCTTTTGCGGATGCTTAATAAAGAGGCATACGACGGAAGCGGACTGATTTATGGTATCGGACATGCTGTATATACGATTTCAGATCCGCGCGCCGTGCTGCTGAAAGAACTTGCAAGCGAGCTGGTTGCAGAAAAGGGGCGTGAAAAGGAATTCGCTTTTCTGGAACTGCTTGAACAGCGTGCCATCGAGTGCTTCAAGAAGGTGAAAGGGACGAAGAAGCGTGTCTGCTCGAACGTGGACTTCTATTCGGGATTCATTTACGAGATGATCGGCCTGCCGATGGAGATCTATACGCCTCTCTTCGCAATGGCCCGTATTGTGGGATGGACTGCACACCGCATCGAGGAGCTGAACTTTGAAGGGCGGCGAATCATTCGTCCGGCATACAAGAATGTGCTGGACGAGGTGGGATATACCCCCATCAGCGAACGCTGACAGGGGTTATCTCCCGTAAAGTCTCGGAATCAGGTCGCTCCGGCCTATTCTCTTCAGTTCATTGACAATGGCGCGGCGCTCTTCGGGCTTGTACCAAAAGAAGAACATGCGTTGCACCAGTTTTTCTTTCTGTGTCTTGGCCGAATATACAGGTTCCAGGGTGTAGGGATGAAATCCCGTGTACCATGCTTCGGTGGCTACTGTCATCGGTGTAGGAGTGAAGTCCTGCACTTGCTCCAGATGGAAGTCAAGCCGTTTGGTGATTACGGCAAGCTCTGCCATGTCTTCTTCTGTGCATCCCGGATGGCTGCTTATGAAGTAGGGAATGAGCTGCTGGCGCAGGTTCTCTTCCCGGTTCAGCTTGTCGAATATCCGTTTGAACTCGTAAAACAGTTCGAAGCTCGGCTTGCGCATCAGATAAAGCACCTTGTCGCTCGTATGCTCCGGAGCCACCTTGAGCCTTCCGCTTACGTGGCGCACGATCAGTTCGCGTGTGTATTCCGCCGCACTTTTGTTGGCGTTCGCATCTTTGCTTTTGTGCAGGAGCAGGTCATACCGCACCCCGCTTCCGATGAAGCTTTTCTTGATTCCCGGCATTGCGTCCACGGCATGATAGATGTCGAGCAGAGGACGGTGGTCGGCATTCAGGTTCGGGCAGACTTTCGGATGGATGCAGGACGGCCTCCTGCATTTCCGGCACAGCGTTTCGTCTTTTCCTCCCATTCTGTACATATTGGCCGAAGGCCCTCCCAGATCGCTCAGATATCCTTTGAAGTCGGGCATTTCCGTAATCGCTTTCACTTCTTTCAGGATGCTTTCCTTGCTTCGGCTCACGATGAACTTTCCTTGATGGGCCGAGATCGTACAGAAAGCGCATCCTCCGAAGCATCCCCGATGGATATTCACCGAGAATTTGATCATGTCGTAGGCCGGGATCCGCTTGTTCTTATATTTGGGATGAGGCAGTCGGGTATAGGGGAGATCGAACGAGCGGTCGAGTTCTCCCTGCGTCATCGGGGGATAAGGAGGGTTGACCACAACCGTCCGTCCGTCCACCTGTTGCAGAATGCGCGCTGCCGCATACCGGTTTGACTCTTCTTCGATGTGGCGGAAGTTCTGCGCCTGCTTCTTCTTGTCTTTGAGGCATTCTTCGTGCGAAAAGAGAATCAGGTCGCCTTCTCCGTTCGGATTGGGGGGCAGCTGGTCTTTATCCGGCTTGCCTGCCAGATAAGCGGTTTGCAGGATGTCGTGCGGAATGTCGTTTGCCGACGCTTCCTGCGTATCGCCCACCTTCTCCGAAAAATGCCGGCACAGGTCGGCTATGGGCTTTTCTCCCATTCCGTAAATCAGCAGGTCGGCCTTTGATTCGGTCAGTATGGACGGGCGCACGCGGTCGGCCCAATAGTCATAGTGGGTGAGCCTCCGCAGAGAGGCCTCTATTCCCCCCAGGATAACCGGTGTGTCCGGGTAAAGCTCTTTCAGGATGTTCGCATACACGATGCTCGGATATTCGGGGCGCATGTCGTGTCGTCCGTCCGGCGTGTAGGCGTCTTCACTGCGCAGGCGTTTGTTGGCTGTATATTTGTTGACCATGCTGTCCATGCATCCTGCGGATATTCCGAAAAACAGACGCGGGCGTCCGAGTTTCTTGAAATCCCTCAGGTCGTCCCTCCAGTTGGGCTGCGGCACGATGGCCACTTTGAGCCCCATCGCTTCCAGTGTCCGTCCGATTACGGCAGCTCCGAATGAAGGATGGTCCACATACGCGTCGCCGCTGAACAGGATGACATCCAGCTTGTCCCATCCCCTCAGCTCCGCTTCCTTTTTGGTTGTAGGCAGCCAGTCAGTCAGTTGATGTTCTTTCAAGGCTTCTTATGAGTTAGATTCTTCAGCTTTCTCTTCCTTTTCTTCTTTTTCTTTCTCCCATTTGATGTAGAGCAAGATCAGCTGATGCAGCCCGTATGCTTTCATGTTGTTGTGGTAGATGACATCAATGCAGAGGTCAAGCAAGTCCTTGCTGTTTTCTTCCATCGAGGCAATGAGCGAGCGGACATTCAGCTTGAGCTTGTCAAGCACCGATTCGTCGATGATTCCGTTGCTGTCGATCAGCTGCCGGAAGAGCGCATATTTTTCGATTGTTTCCAGATGTTTTTCTGAAATCTCCATGCTCCGTGTGCCCGAAGCGTTTGTCTGTATTGTGTACATAAAAAGATGTTATTATTGGTTTATATGGGCAAAGTTAGAATTTTTTCGGAAAACCCTTTTCTGTTTTTGTGTTTTCTTATGGTTTTATTGTTTCGCGATGCTTTATCTTTGTCCGGCTTTAAATACCGACAAATGGTGATTGTAAACCTTGTATGAATTGTCTTATTTTGCATTGAAAAATTATGAAACCTATATTTATGTGTACAAACGGAGCCAGAACTTATAAGCCTGCTGACAAGATGAGTGACTTGATTTGCGACAATTATGCGCTTCTTCAGGTTTTGAGCCGTTTTGGTGTGGCGCTGGGTTTCGGTGACAAGTCGGTGAAGGAAGTCTGCGAGATGAACCAAGTGGATTGCGATACATTTCTGATCGTTGTCAATTTCTTGTGCGAAGACGGCAACCGCATCCAGGATCATCTGAAGGGGCTTTCTATTCCGGCGCTGATGGATTACCTCAAGAGGGCGCACCATTATTTCCTGGATTTCCAGCTTCCCACCATCCGCCGCAAGCTCATCGAAGCGATCGACTGCTCGCAGGAAAATGAAGTGGCTTGTCTGATCATCAAGTTTTTTGACGCATATGTCCATGAAGTGCGCAAGCATATGGAATATGAAAACGAGAAAGTGTTTGTGTATGTCGGCAGGCTGCTGGAGGGGGAAAAAACAGAGGGATATAATATCGGAGTGTTCGCCCGCAACCATGACCAGATTAATGCGAAACTGACAGAACTGAAAAACATCATCATCAAGTATTATCCGGGAGGAGCCGACAACCAGCTTCTGAATGCCACGCTGTTCGACATTTTCAGTTGCGAGGAAGACTTGGACTCGCACAACCGGGTGGAAGACTATCTGTTTGTGCCTGCCATAATGGAACTGGAAAAGGAGGCAAGATGAAATCACAGGATGTAATACATGTAGCGGTGGCCGAATCTTCAGCAATTGTGCGCGGAGGGCTGGCTTCTATTTTGAGGCGGCTGGTTGACGTGAAGGTGCAGCCCATAGAAATATCTTCGAAAGAAGGGCTTCTGCATTGCATGGAAGCCCATCAGCTGGATATACTGATTGTGAATCCGCAGTTTGAAGGGTGGTTCGACCTGGACGGATTCAGGCAGCGGTATCCGCATGCTGACATCAAATTCATTTCGCTGATTTATACCGTTGTCGATTCCAATCAGTTGAAAGGATATGACGAAGCGGTCAACCTGTTTGACGATGTGGATTCTTTGACGCACAAGATTTCTGTTCTGATGAATGTGTCGGGTGAAGACGAAGGCGATGCGAGCACGCTGAGCCAGAGGGAAAAAGAAATAGTAGGGTGCGTAGTTCGCGGCATGACGAATAAGGAGATAGCCGAGAAGCTGTTCATTTCGGTGCATACGGTGATTACGCATCGGCGGAACATTACGAGAAAGCTGCAGATTCATTCGGCTGCCGGCCTGACCATCTATGCCATTGTGAACAAGCTGGTGGAGCTGAGCGAGGTCAAGATGAACTTGTAGCCGATTATTTGGAATGTTTCTAAAATACCAACAAATAGGTATTGCCGGAAACGCGCAGATTGCCTACCTTTGCAGTGTTAGTCATATGATATTACGTAAACCACAAAAGTAAAAAGAGTTAGTTATTAGTTGAGTCCGCCCTGCGAAGTGATTCGCGGGGCGGACGCGCGTTTGTAAGGGCACTTCTGCGTTTCTGCTGCCAGGGCTGACGCATTAAGAAGAATATTGATTATTAAGTACTTATTATTCAGCATATACTGATTTTATAGGTAAAAAACAACCTTTTTATCAGGCTTTAGTATATCTCTAAATATCAGATACTCTGAATATCAATGACTTTAGTAATGCGTCAGCCCTGTTTCTGCTGCGGCGGAAGGCACAAGTCTGTCCGGCATGTTTTACGGTCCGGCTCTTGGACCGTACGGTTTCATGCATGTGGACTGTATGGTTCACCTGCTGGACTATAGAATCTTTCCGTCCCTTGGGCAGGTTGCATCGCGGTCCGGAAGAGAAGGTGTGCGGAAGAAATGCGGAGGATGCCTTTCAGCCCGAAAAGCGGGCGCGTTCTGGTAAATATCCGGTGCCGCTGTTTCGGTTTTTTTAAGCAATCATTTTTCATTTTCAATAATTCGGTGTAAATTTGTTCGCAAATAATAACGAAACGGATCAGCAGTTGAAGGCTTTGGCCTTTGGGATTCGTAATAACTAATGATATGTGTATGAAAGTAGGGTTGTTTGTTCCGTGTTACATCAATGCTGTATATCCGCAGGTGGGGGTGGCCTCCTTCAAGCTTCTGAAAAGTCTGGGAGTAGACGTGGACTATCCCATCGACCAGACCTGCTGCGGGCAGCCGATGGCCAATGCCGGCTTTGAAAATGAAGCGCATGACCTGGCGAAGCGTTTCGACAGACTTTTTGAGAACTACGATTATGTGGTGGGTCCGTCTGCGAGTTGTGTTGTGTTTGTCCGCGACCATTACGGGAATTTGCTGGCAAAAGAAAGCCATCGCTGCGCCACTGAAGAGAAAATATATGACATTTGCGAATTCATTCACGATGTGGTCAAGCCCGCATCCCTGCAAGCCTCTTTCCCGCATAAAGTGAGCATCCAGAACAGCTGCCACGGCGTGCGGCTGATGCATCTTTCTTCGCCCAGCGAATTGAACGTCCCTTATTATAACAAGCTCCGCGACCTGCTTTCTTTGGTAAAGGGAATCGAGGTGGTCGAACCCGAACGTCCGGACGAATGTTGCGGATTCGGCGGAATGTTTGCCGTTGAAGAGTATGCCGTGTCCGGCCAGATGGGACGCGACAAGGTGCAGCGCCACATGGATACGGGAGCTGAATACATTGTCGGCGCCGACAGTTCCTGCCTGATGCATCAGAACGGAATTATCAGCCGGAACAATCTTCCTATAAAGACTATCCATATCGTTGAAATATTAGCTTCAGGCCTATGAGTACGAAACATTCTAAAAATGCCGGAAAGTTCCTGCAGAACGGGGAACTGGCAAAATGGCACGACCAGACGTTGTGGATGATGCGCGTGAAGCGTGACAATATGAGCCGCCAGCTTCCTGAATGGGAACATTTGCGCGACATGGCGTGCGCAATCAAGATGTACAGCAACAGCCATCTCGATCTGCTGCTTCAGGAGTTTGAGAAAAACGCGCAGGCTAACGGTGCGCATGTCTATTGGGCGAAAGACGCCGATGAATATTGCTCGATTGTCTATAACATACTGCATGCCCACAATGTGAAGCATTTCATCAAAAGCAAGTCGATGCTTGCCGAAGAATGCGGACTGAACGAGTTTCTTGAAGAAAAGGGAGTGGAGGTGGTTGAAAGCGACTTGGGTGAGCGCATCCTGCAGCTCATGCACAAGAAGCCGAGCCACATCGTTGTGCCGGCCATCCATATCAAGAAGGAAGAAATCGGCGAGCTGTTCGTAAAAGAAATGGGGACGGAGCCGGGCAACAACGACCAGACTTATCTGACTCATGCCGCGCGCAAGAATCTCCGTCATAAATTCATTGAGGCGGAAGCTGCGATGACCGGAGCCAATTTCGCCGTGGCTTCTACCGGCGAGTGCGTTGTCTGCACGAACGAAGGGAATGCCGACATGGGCACTTCGCAGCCCAAACTTCAGATTACGGCTTTCGGGCTGGAGAAAATCGTGCCCGACCGCGAGTCGCTGGGCGTGTTCACCCGCTTGCTTGCCCGTTCGGGCACAGGGCAGCCGATCACTACATATACTTCGCATTACCGCAAGCCTCGTCAGGGAGGAGAACTGCATATCATCATCGTCGATAACGGGCGCAGCAGGATTCTTGCTGACAAGGAGCATGTAAAGACGCTGAACTGCCTGCGTTGCGGTGCCTGCATGAATACATGTCCGGTATACCGCCGTAGCGGAGGCTACTCGTACACTTATTTTATTCCGGGCCCTATCGGCATTAATCTGGGTATGCTGAAGGCTCCCTTGCATTATTTTGACAATGTTTCGGCTTGTTCGCTGTGCTATTCATGCCAGAATGTATGTCCTGCCAAGGTGGATCTGGCAGATCAGATTTACCGCTGGAGGCAGAAGCTCGACGGGCTGAGCGTTGCCAGCTCGTCGAAGAAGTTCATGTCGGGCGGCATGAAGACGCTGATGGAGCATCCCCGTCTGTTTAATTTCGCTTTGCACAATGCCCATACGGTAAATGCCTTTCCCCGGTGGATGATATATAACGGGCTGAACGACTGGGGAAAGGAGCATGATATGCCGAAGTTTGCAAAGGAAAGCTTCAATGAAATGTGGAAAAAGAACAAAGTAAAATGAACTGATTATGAGCAGCAGAGAAGATATATTGCAGAATATCCGGCGGAACACCCAGGTGCGGTATGAAAAGCCGGACCTTTCTGAACTCGAAAAGGAGGCAATCGTCTATCCGGACAAGGTAAAGCAGTTTTGTGAAATCATGCAGCAGATGGGCGGACGCGCCGTTGTCGTAGAAAAGGGGGATGACATCAATGAACTTATCCGCAGGCAGTATCCTGACGCCAAACGCATCGCGTCGAATCTGAAGGCTGTATCTTGCCTTGGAAAGGAACAGAAGCTAGCCTGCGCCACCTTTCATCCGGATGATGTGGAAAAGCCGGGCGATCTGGACGGAACCGATCTCGCCATCGTGGACGGCAGGATAGGGGTTTGCGAAAACGGGGCTGTGTGGATACAGCAGGACGTGGAGCAGCGTGCCGTCTACTTCATTGCCGAGTCTTTGGTGCTTGTACTCGACCGCAGGAACCTTGTCAACAACATGCACGAGGCTTACAAACGCATTGATACCGGAGATTACGGTTACGGCGTATTCATATCCGGCCCCTCCAAGACAGCCGATATCGAACAGGCTCTGGTTATGGGAGCCCACGGCGCCCGCGATGTAACTGTGCTGCTCGTCTGATATTTCAGACAATGATTGGATATAAAAATATTCCGTTCTGTTTTCACCACGCGTGATGAGTTCAGAACGGAATTTTTATGTAAGAGAGTCTTGCTTGATTTTATTTTGTTGGGGCTATTGCATAATGTTTGGACGGAGCGGATGTATTGTTGATTGTGATGTTGTCCGTGCTGTCTGTTGAGATGAAATGAATTCCTGCCCACCACAAAATATTCACCACGATAATGCTCATGATCACCGTAAATGCGGCAATCCGAGTCTGCTGCTGCCGGGCAGAGAGTTTGTTGGATATTTTTTCTGTTTTGGCCTTCTCCATATTCGTTTTGTTTTTATCGTTTCTGTTTATTAAATGCAGTCCGTTGCCGAATACTGCACTGGTCGAAAGAAAAAATCAAATTAATTTACGAAGACGGTCTTGAAATAGCGTCCAAAAAGCTGTCTGGCCTCTTCCAGCTGCTGCGGCGTGTTCGGCTTTACGTCATTCAGTTTGTATTCCATCTGCATGGCTTCGTATTTGTGCACTCCCAGGGTATGGTAGGGAAGAATTTCAACCCGTTCAATCATCCTGTAGTTTCTGAAATGAGCGCCGAGGGCTTCGATGTCCTCTTTGAATCCGCTGTATCCCTGCACGAGAACATAGCGCAGCCAGAACGGTTTGTTGTTCTCTTCCAGCCACGCGGCTGTTTTCAGTGTTTGCGCATTGCTTCTTGAGGTCAGGATTTTATGGCGTCCGTCGTTGAACTCCTTTACGTCCAGAAGAACGAGATCGGCCAATGTGAACAGTTCTTTCACGTCATCGTTCCAGATTCCTCCGTTTGAATCGATGCATATATGGATGCCGGCTTCTTTCAGCATGCGGCAGAGCGGAATGAGCGACTTTGCCTGGAAAGTGGGTTCGCCTCCGCTGAAGGTGACGCCTCCCTTTTTGCCGAAAAACGGCTTCTGGCTGACTGCCATCCGGAGAATTTCTTCGGGTGTGGTTTCCTTGCTTTCGCCTTTGGCGTCGATGGTATCCGGATTGGCGCAATAAAGGCAACGGAAGTTGCATCCCTGCAGAAATACGACCAGGCGGATTCCCGGACCGTCGTATGTGCCTAATGATTCGTATGAATGTACTCTGATCATTGTTGTGCTGTTGTTGGCAAAAGATGAAGGTGTGCCTTTGGAGGCGGCACACCTTCCTGTCTGTATCAATTACATCCGTTCGTGGAAGCTGCGCGAGATTACCTCCAGCTGATGCTCGCGGCTCAGCTTGATGAAGTTCACGGCATATCCTGATACGCGGATGGTGAGCTGCGGGTATTTTTCCGGATGTTCCATCGCGTCTTCCAGCATTTCGCGGTTCAGCACGTTCACGTTCAGATGGTGAGCGCCCTTCACGAAATAGCCGTCCATCATGGTCACCAGGTTCTCGATGCGGTTTTCCATGTCAACGCCCAATGATTTCGGGACGATTGAGAACGTATTGCTGATGCCGTCCTGCGAGTCGCGGTAACGGAGCTTGGCAACGGAACTCAGCGAGGCGATGGCACCGTTCTTGTCGCGTCCGTGCATCGGGTTTGCTCCCGGAGCGAAAGCGATTCCTTTGGCGCGTCCGTCGGGCGTAGCTCCGGTTTTCTTTCCGTACATCACGTTTGAGGTGATTGTCAGGATCGAAAGCGTCGGCTTTGCGTTCTTGTATACCGGCAGCTTTTTCAGTTCCTCATCGAAATAGTAGATCAAGTCTACTGCAAGGTGGTCCACCCGGTCGTCATCGTTTCCGAAGCAGGGGTATTCTCCTTCAATGTCAAATCCTTCTGTCAGGCCGATGTCGTTGCGTTTCGCCTTCACTTTCGCATACTTGATGGCCGACAAGGAGTCTACCGCTATCGACATTCCCGCAACGCCGTATGCCAGATTGATGGCAGGGTTGGTGTCAACAAAGGCCATCTGAGCCTTTTCATAATAATACTTGTCGTGCATGTAGTGGATAATGTTCATCGCGTCGTTGTATACGCGCGCCATTTCCTTCAGCACTTTCTTATAGTTAGCCAATACCTCTTCAAAATTCAATACATCGCTGCTCAGCACGGGGATGTCTTTTACCATCAGCGTGCCGGTGTTTTCGCAGCGTCCGCCGTTGATGGCTAGCAGCAGAGCCTTGGCCAGGTTGCAGCGTGCGCCAAAGAACTGTATATGGCGTCCGATGTCCTGATACGATACGCAGCAGGCGATTCCGTAGTCGTCGGAGCCGCGCACTTCGCGCATCAGGTCATCGTTTTCGTATTGGATGGAAGACGTGTCGATTGATACCTGGGCGCAGAACCGCTTGAAACCTTCCGGAAGTTCGGGACTCCAGAGTACGGTCAGGTTGGGCTCGGGCGAAGGCCCCAGGTTGTACAGTGTTTGCAGGAAGCGGAACGACGTCTTGGTCACTTTTGTGCGTCCGTCGTTGAATCGTCCGCCTATGGATTCGGTCACCCATGTCGGGTCGCCGGCAAAGATGTCCGTGTAAGCCTGCATGCGCAGATGGCGCACCATGCGGAGCTTGATTACAAACTGGTCGATCAGCTCCTGTGCGTGAAGTTCGTCCAGCTTGCCGTGTGCCATGTCGTATTCAATGTAGATGTCGAGGAAAGAAGATACGTTTCCGAGCGACATGGCGGCTCCGTCCTGTTCTTTTACGGCGGCCAGATAAGCCATGTACACCCATTGCACAGCCTCTTGCGCACATTCGGCCGGGCGGCTCAGGTCGAGTCCGTACTGTTCTCCCATGACCTTGATTTCCTTCAGCGCCTTGATCTGTTCGGCCACTTCTTCGCGCAGGCGGATGCGTTCGTCTGTCATCGGTCCTGTCAGGCGGCGCAAGTCGTTCTGCTTGGCCTCGATCAGGCGGTCAAGTCCGTAGAGAGCCAGACGGCGGTAATCGCCGATGATTCGTCCGCGGGCATAATTGTCGGGCAATCCGGTGAGGAATCCCAGCGAGCGGAACGAACGTATTTCTTCAGTATATGCATCGAATACTCCGTCATTATGAGTCTTGCGGTAATGAGTGAAGATGTCCTTCACTTTCGGGTCAACTTCAACCCCATTTTCGCGGCATGCTTTTTCAACCACTTTGATTCCTCCGAACGGTTTGATGGCCCGGCGCAGCACTTCGTCGGTTTGCAGTCCGACGATTACTTCGTTCTCCTTGTCGATATATCCGGGAGCAAACGAAGTGATGGTGGATACCGTCGATGGGTCAAGCGAGCGTACTCCGTTGTTTGCGCGTTCTTCGGCCAGAGCCTCCAAGCACTTGTTCCATACTGCTTTTGTACGTTCTGTCGGACCTGTCAGAAACGACGCGTCGCCTTCGTAAGGAGTGATGTTTGTCTTTACGAAATCGGTCACGTTGATTTCATAGTTCCAACGACCTTCTTTAAAATTCATTGCCATAATCAAATAGGTTTAGTTAATGTAATTTTATGCTATAATTATGAATCAGGCTGCAAAGGTAGTGCTTTTCCTAAAATTGTGCAATACCTAAAATCTATTGATTGCTATTTTGTAATTATTTCAATGATGTTTTATGTTTTTTAGAAGAAAGCTTTCGTTTGCCCGGCAGGAAAAGCGGCCGGAGCTGTTGGGGAAACGGTATCTTGCCGGCAGAATTTCCGTTTCACGGTTTGAAACGTATAAATCACGGTGTGGAACGTACAAACAGCATTGTGGAATGCATAAACCACAATGTGGAACGGAGATTCCGGCAGCAGGTCCGGACTTTTTGTGTGGGGAAGGCTGCGTTTCCGGGCGGAGGTTTCAAAACCTCTGTCCGCAGGCGGATCCGTCGGGCCGGTGGAAACGGGCGGTTATTTTTCTTTTGATGAGGCTGTTTTGTCCGTACCGTGTCCGGAATCTGTCTGCCTTCGTGTAAAATATTGTTTTTCAGGCGTATGACGCTTTCTGATCCTCGAAATCCGTGTTTCGTGCGGCATTCCTTCCGGCTGCCTTTCGTGTCCGGACGAAGTTATTTTAAGAAAAAAGTGATGAAAAGTTTGGTCAAATGAAAAACTCGCTCTATATTTGCACCGCATTTCAAGGAAATGCTTCATTTGTCACCTATGACTTGGAAGTTTGGGTGAGTGGCTGAAACCAGCAGTTTGCTAAACTGCCGTACGGGTTACCGTACCGGGGGTTCGAATCCCCCAGCTTCCGCGTAGATAACAAATGAAGAGCACATGGCGCTTTCGTCTAGTGGCCTAGGACGCGGCCCTCTCACGGCTGAAACACGGGTTCGATTCCCGTATGCGCTACAATCGTTTATTGGAAGTTTGGGTGAGTGGCTGAAACCAGCAGTTTGCTAAACTGCCGTACGGGTTACCGTACCGGGGGTTCGAATCCCCCAGCTTCCGCAGGGACACCTCACAGGCGCAAAGCCTGTGGGGCGTTTTTGTTTTCGTTTGGATGCATCTTCCGGAAAAATTTTGTATCTTTATCCCGTAATCTTTTAATGTCATGGAATTGTCCGATTGGTTCAAGGGATTTGAGGATGGAGTGTCCCGCTTGTCGCCCGAACAGCGGGAGGTTTTCTTTTCAGCGTGCGGCGAGCACTGCGTAAAAAGCGGAACGCTTCAGGTTTATAGGGAATTGCATGCGAGGGCGGGCGGTGACCTGGATGTCTTTTTCCTGCAGGCCAATGAGCTTCCGGGAGTAAAGGCTGAAATTGTGGAGAAAGATTCCCTTTATCATTTGTATTTCATGGAATGTACTTGCGGCTTGTTCCGCCGGGGATACGTTTCAACGCCTTTGCTTTGCGAGTGTTCCAGGCAGAGCATTCTTTATGTGCTGCATTCGTTGTGGAAGGACCGGAGATTCCGGGTGACAATTTGCGGCTCCATTTTGCGGGGAAGTCCCTGTTGCAAGATGAGGATTGAAGCAGGGATGTCCGGGCAAAAGGCCGTATGATTTCAATTAGCAATGTTTTTCCGATGGCAATAGTAAGGTCTGTGTTCATATGGATTTGTTTTGTTCCGGCGGCCATTCTTAATGGGGGACTGCGCGAACATGTGCTGAATGGCATTTTAGGCGAGCGGCTGGCATTGCCCTTGAGCGGAATCCTGCTGAGCGGATTTATCTTTCTGATCACGTGGTTCCTGTTTCCGCGGATGGGCGCTTTCAGCAAGAAAGACTGCTTCAAGACGGGGCTGCTATGGATGTTTATGACCGTTCTGTTCGAGTTTGCGTCGGGGCTGGCGCAAGGCTGTGCTTTTGCTGAGCTGCTTGCGGCTTACAATCCGGCGACGGGCAATCTGTGGATACTTGTTGTGCTTTCTACGCTGCTTTCACCGGTGATTGCGGGCATGAAAAAAGGCAGAAAGGCTGGAGTGTAAGCCACAGGCACCGGTAGGGTTGTTTGCCGGGAAGCAATGCCCTGCAATCCTATTGCATCCTTTCTGTCTGTCCGGAAGATTTGGAGATCCTTTTCTGCCTTTCCTTTGGAATAAGAAACGGGATGCCTGTTCAGACATGGCCGTTTCTCGATTTTAGAACGTTCTTGCCTGTATGCGATATTCGTTCGGCGTGCATCCCGCCACTTTCTTGAACAGCCGGCTGAGGTGATGCGGGTACTGAAATCCTACTTCATAAGCTATTCCGCTGACCGTCTTGTCGGTTTCCAGCAGCCGGTCTTTTACCTTGTTGATAACGGCCAGGTGGATATGTTCGATAGCGGATTTGCCTGTCTGCTTCTTTACGAGATCGCCGAAATAATTGGCGGAGAAATGGAGCTGGTCGGCGCACCACGCAACGGAAGGAAGTCCCAGCTGCTCTGGCTTCGGCGAGTCAAAGTAGTCTGAGAGCAATGCCTCGAACCGTGCAAGCACATCGGTGTTGATAGCTTCGCGGGTAGTGAACTGCCGGTCGTAGAAACGGAGGCAATGATTCAGCAGGACTTCGATGTTTGAAATGATGATGTTGCGGCTGTGCTTGTCGATGGCATGCTGGAGCTCTTCTTCTATCTCGCTGAAGCAGTTGAAGATGGTTTGCCGTTCGCGTTCAGACATGTGCAGGGCCTCGTTCACTTCGTATGAGAAGAACGTGTAGTCTTTCATCCTGTGTGCGAAAGACGTGCCGCGTATCAGGTCGGGATGGAAGAGCAGGGCATAGCCTTGCGGATGCGGCGTTTCTCCGTCATCGTCAATTCCGCCGATTTGTCCGGGGGCGATGAACACGAGCGTGCCTTCCTGGTAGTCATATTTGCTGCGTCCGTAAGTCAGAGGCCCGTGAATTTTCTCTTTCAAGAAAATGGCATAGAAGCCGAAACACTTGCAGCGGTGCTTCAATACCGCCACTTTCGAGAAGTCCACAAAGCTGACCAATGGATTCAGTGTTTCCAGTCCGAGAAACTCATTGTAGTCATGTATCGTCTTCAAGTTCAATATTTCGCTCATATCTTCGTGCTTTTGCGGTTAGACTATTCCAAAGATATTGATTTTATTTCGGTTGGATGAGCAGGCAGCGTGCTTTTCCGTAAAATTGGTATGAGATTCTGTAAAATGGGTTTGTCGTGCCTCCGCCGTCGCTTCTTCCGTCAGGCTTGGCGGTGCAGCCGGGCAATGCTGGAAAGAACACTTGCCCGAAAATTCAGCGAGTCTGTAAAATAGGTGTTATTTTCTGTAATTTGTGTATGGACGCACTTGTTGGCACGGCTTATTTTTGCATTGTCAGAATACCAGCCAGAAACAAGCATGAGTATGGAAACATTCGATTTGAGAAACAGGCGGCTGTGCCGGTGCCGGGCGATGGAGCTTGTCGGGCATTTCCGCCGGAGTGCAGACATACGGCTGGGACGGACGGAGCAAAAAATGTTTAGTCAATATAAAAGAGCTGATGATGAAAACGGAAAATGGCAATAGAATCTCCCGGCGTTCCGCTCTCAAGCGCATGGGGCTGCTTGTGGCAGGGGCGGCAGCGTTAGGGATGCCCGCATTGACATCGTGCGGTGAGGAAACCCGAAAACGCATTATCCTTTACTTTACAGGAACGGGAAACTGTCTTTATGTGGCGCGCGAACTGGCGGATGAGCATACCGAACTGCTCAGTATCCCGCAACTGGTGAAGCAGGGGCGTTATGCGTTGGAGGCAGACGAGATCGGCATCGTTTATCCCGTCTACGGGCACATGCCGCCCAACATGGTGCGTGAGTTTATCAAGAAAGCCCAACTGAAGGCGAAGTATAAGTTTGCCGTACTGACATACGGCAACCGTAAGTGCAGTTCTGTTGAGATATGGGACGAGGTGTCCCGGAAGGCCGGATGTCCTTTCGATTACATCACGACCATGATTATGGTGGACAATTGGCTGCCTAATTTCGACATGAACGAGCAGGTGAAGATAGACAAGCACATTCCGGAAAGCCTTGAACGCATCCGCGCCGACCTTGCAGAGCGGAAACGCTGGCACGAATCGGTGACGGAGCTTGAACGTCAGCAGCATGCCGGTTTCCTGCAGGCCTCAGGAGTGGATCCGGAAACGGGTTTCCTGCTGCATAGCCAGGATGCCTTTGCGATAACGGACGACTGCATCGATTGCGGCATTTGCACGGAAGTTTGTCCGCGCGGAAACTATTCCCTGACCTCTGAAGGCGTGAAGACGGAAGGTGATTGTGAGTTCTGTTTTGCCTGCATCCACAATTGTCCGCAGAAAGCGATTCGCTTTAAGCAAATGAAAGAGGTGAACCCCAACGCCCGCTACCGCAACGAGCATGTGTCGTTGTGGAGCATTAAAGAATCGAACAGGCAATAATCGGCGGGAAAGCAGAAAGCCGGCCTTGGGGGATTTGCCGTGAGATCGGCAAGCCCCCGGGGAGTCATGCTGTTGTCCGGACGTTCGTCTTCGTGGGGGAGGAAGTTCTCTTTCGTTTTGTTGAAAACATCATTTCTTTTCCGGAACAGGCTGGAATTTGTATATTTGTACATCATGTTAAAACATAATATTCTGTTTATTAGCTATTTGTTGTTTGCATATGTCTATGTATGACATGCTCTTGTTTGTCGGCTATTGGCTAACTTTGCAATCAAAAATAGTGCATTTATGGAAAGAAAAAGTTTTACATGCCGTTTGGCCGGGCCAGTCTTGTGTGCCGTTATTCTTCTTATGGCTTCGTGTACTGACGATATGGACCAGCCACGCTTGTCGGACCGTATATTGTTTACCTCAGAAATTCAGAATGCCTGGTCTTCTTCTGCAGCCTCCGGAGCAGCCAAGTCGCGCTCGTTTGTTTCCGTAATGCAGGCAGAAGGGATTTCTCCTCTTTATTTGCATACCCTTTGCGCCGACAGTATAAAGATGGTGTCTTTGAGTGACACGCTTCCTGCCACCCGTTTCACGCCGGTGAATCAGAATAACATGTACGACACGTTCGGAGTATTCGCTTATGCGTATACCACCTCATGGGACAGTTCCCAAAGCCCGAACTACATGTATGATGTATCTGTTAGCAGAACAGGCAAGTCATGGATGCCGTCTTCTGCTCATTACTGGCCGGGAAGCGCTTACAAGATGAAGTTTTTTGCCTATGCTCCCAAAGGTGTTGCCGCCTATCAGTTGTCGGAACAGGACGCCGGGGTTCCTGCGATAACCTGCATGGTTCCGGAAAGTGTGGCCGACCAGCAGGATCTGTTGGTGGCTGCCTCGGACGAGGTGAGCGGAAATTCCGGCAGCGCGGTGAATCTGACTTTCCGCCATGCACTGACAGCGGTAAGGTTTGTGTGCGGCCGCGATATGAAGGCAGGAACGGTAAAGAGCGTGGCACTCAAAGGAGTAAATTCCACAGGTACTTACAGCTTAGGTTCGGATAGCTGGAGCCGTATCGGTTCTCCCAAAGATTTCGTCCAGACATTGAACAAGACTGCTGACGGAACCGACAGCCAGGAAATCACGGCCGGTGCACAGATCTTTATGATGATTCCTCAAACCCTTCCCGATGACGCTTTCATTGAAGTGGTGTTTAATGACGGAAAGGCTGACCATACCTTGACGAGCAGCCTGAAAGGAACCTCATGGCCTATGGGAAAGACGATAACCTATAAGATTTCCACCACGTCAATCAACTGGGAATACACACTGTCTGTCCTTCCTCCGGGGACTTACAGCTTCAAGGGAGGAAGTTCAGCGTACAGCATAACCAGCTACAGGGAAAATTCCGTAACGAAAGAACCGGTCAGCTGGCAGGCTGAATTTTCTACTGACAGTGGGAAGACATGGAAACCGACAAAGCCCGACTGGTTGTCTGCTTTTTCTTCCGGAAATACCGGAGAAGGCAGCCTGACAGCCGTTGCTTATACGGCGACTGTAGCCCCTCAGACTGGAAGCAGCGAAAGTTCCCATACCAATGAGCTAAGGAGGCGTCCGAGCAAAGGAAGCAAAGGCGTGCCCTACAATCTTTCAAATGATAGAGGGGAGGCGGCCATACAGAATACGGCCAACTGTTACGTTGTCAGTGCTCCGGGAGATTACTGTTTCCCGCTGGTTTATGGGAATGCAATCAAAGGGGGCGCGGATAACAGATCGGCGTATTTCTATGATTTTGACGCTGAATTCGTGCTCAAGAATTTTATAAACCATCTGGGCGCTCCCGTCCGTTCTTCCAAAATCTACGAAAATGCGGGATGTGAAGCCCGGTCATGCAAGCTGTTGTGGCAGGATGCTCCGGGACTGGTGTCGGATGTTGCCCTGTATGATAACGGACATTCAGTCCGATTCACTGTAGGCAAGGCCACCATCCAGCAGGGAAATGCGGTTGTTGCTGTTTTTGATGCCGGCGGAAACATCATGTGGAGCTGGCATATCTGGGTGACGGACACCGATGTGCAGGCAACCAAAAAAGTGGTGAATGCGGACGGCATTCCTTGCCAGATGATGGCAGTAAACCTGGGATGGTGCGATGGAGAGCATGTCACTTTCGCAAGGAGGGAATGCCGGGTTCGCATCAAGGCGGACGAAGAGGTCCGGACATTTGCCATCGTTCAAGATCCTTTCGAACTGAATTATGGCGGCAACAGTCCTTATTTCCAGTGGGGGCGAAAAGATCCTCTCTATTCGGGAGATATCGGTACGCTGGAAACGAAATATTGGTATGACGGAAACGGCCGGATTTCTAACGACAATCCCCTTACGTCCGTTAGTCAGGACGGAAAAGACTGTATTGTCTGGGGCATCCTGAACCCCCAGAAACTGAACAGAAACCAGGGTATGGACAATACGTATGTCAACCTGTGGGATGCCGAAAGCAATGTGCCTTATATGGACGGGGAAACGCCGACCAAGAGCATATACGATCCATGTCCCGTAGGCTTCCGTTTGCCGAGGGGAATGGAGTTTACCGGATTCTCGAAAACCGGCGACACGGCAGAGGAGGAAGACATGAATGTGTCCGGCTCGTATGCAAAGGGATGGAACTTCTATACCGGACCGGACGGGACGGGAGAAACGATTTTCTTCCCGGCTACAGGTTCCCGGTATGGTTCGGAAAATCCGGGCAAACTCAACCGCATCGGACTGGATATCCTGGTGTATGTTGCGGCTTCTTTCGGAATAAGCAACGGCTATTATTTATGGGCGACGAATGTCGGCATATGGCTGAATACCTACACAAGCCGTCAGGGTGCTTTTTCCATACGTCCCGTTCATGATTGAAGGCGCGGGTATAGAAGCTGGCTCTTGTGTCTTATCCCGCAGAGAATGCCGGATTCAATTTGTTTAAAGTGTAATGATAAAGACAGGGAGAAATGTGGCAAGCCGGAGGTATCGCATCTTGCCTGTGATGGCGGAGTGGATATGATTCGGAAGCCAGGACTGGCGGGCGGGCCATGAATCACAGTCTTTAGCCTGAGGATATGTATCTTTG
>NZ_JAUDEN010000050.1:0-12706 GCF_030373775.1 Bacteroides gallinaceum
AATTATATTACTGTAGGCAAGATGAGTTAGGATTAGATTCGCAGCCTACTACAGTTTCCTCCATTCCTTCAACTGTCAGGGTAGAAAAACGAACTAGACGAATTGTTACCAGACTATGCCAAGGGTCTTACCTGTGACCGCCATCTGACCATTCAATTGCTATATAAGGAATACTCTATGTTCCAACAGTTATGGGTATACTCAATTCAAAAAATAAATCCGTATTACCAATATAAACATAAATCTTTCTTATCACGCAACTATATACTTGGAAGGGAAATCTGGATAGACTTTGCCAGTTACAAGCTTTACATAATCGACCGTAAGGCGCATATACATGCTTTCTTGGTGGTCTTGTGCTGCATTTCTCCATTTGGCAGACTGAAATAAGTCAGTCCTTGTATCATGCGGAAATGCAGTTCATCAGAAATCAAGAATTGAACACATTAAAAGAAATATAAGGAACTAATCCTCCATTTTTTATGTAACAATCCTACTTTTTCTTATTTAATTGAGAAAATTTCTGTAAACATACTTGTTGTTTTCCCAAAAATACGTATCTTTGCAAAAACAAACATCCCCCAAGGGGGGAGCCTTGAGGGATGCTTTGTTTCAATTAAAGGATGCTCATCCTGAAATGAGCGGCCAAATTAGGCTGGCCAGGTGCCTAAAGAGTAATTAACCCCAAATCATAATTAATATGACTGCAAGAACTGGAGAAAGATGTCCTGTAAGTGGAGTTTGGAAAGTTGACGGCTTTCCTACTACTACAGCACCTATTGCTAAAGGCAACGTAATGCCTCCTTATTGTGGTAAAGCGGTAACATGGAGATTAATCCAATACGCTTAACCTTTTGTATGAAGAGAAGGTCTTGGTAAGGATTTTATTTTCTTCCAAG
The DNA here is from genome assembly GCF_030373775.1 of Bacteroides gallinaceum. Classification (NCBI taxonomy): domain Bacteria; kingdom Pseudomonadati; phylum Bacteroidota; class Bacteroidia; order Bacteroidales; family Bacteroidaceae; genus Bacteroides; species Bacteroides gallinaceum. The sequence continues at coordinate 900 of NZ_JAUDEN010000050.1, forward strand.
GCTTTCAAATCAACAAATGATTAATGTGCATATACACATATGCCAATAACATTGTAGAAGGCAAATTACCCCTGAATAATAATGGCTATGGGATATATTTTATATTAATCAGCTGCAAAATTAGTGATTTGCCTTGTAAAATACAAATATATTGTGTTTTCTTGAAGCTGAGCCATTAATTAAATAAAATAAATATGGGAATAAAACCAGGACCAAAGAGAATTGCAATATCTACTGGGAAACCAGATAGAAGACAGAGAGACAATAAAAAAACTCCCGGCAATACACCATCTCTTAAGCCTCACATTCATAAGAAAGGCGATTGATGAATATAGCTGGGTATTTCGATACCCAGCTATTTAGGAACTATTATAAGTACAATTTACTATGGATATTATAAACTTACATAGATTAGTATATACTGTTGGAAGAATTACACCAGCAGGAATACAGTTATTGGGAACTTGCTTCTTATTAAATAAACCAGGAATATTTGTAACTGCAGCTCATGTTACAAATAATGATGATAACAATTTAGTTGTAGCGTTAAATCCAAACACAAATATGCTAACATATCAGGATACTTCTGATACTAAAGTTGTTTATATTAAGGTCAATATTGAAAAAATAGATCCAGTACATGACATCTGTCTATTAAAATCTGACAAAGATATATTTTCTAATATTTGTATTGGTTCTACAGATGACATAATGGTTTCGGAACGATTGAGCATAGTAGGATACCCGCATTGTACTCAAGGACGTAATGTACTAACTTATCAGGAAACCACTGTTGGAGCCAAAATATTGATAGAGTCATCTTATGTGAAATCAAAGCATTTAGTCCTTAATATTCAAACTAGGCCTGGACAATCTGGTAGCCCTGTATTTAGAGAAACAGATTCGAAATTAGTTGCTATGGTTATTGGTTCTTATGCGCCTAACAGTCAGGGGGCTATATCGCTAGGTGGTGTTGATCCACATACTTTGCATCAAACAACTCATGCCGTTTCTACTGAATATATTTTAAAAATGTTATAACTATGACACTTGATGAATTTATTCAATTGCCTCCTCAAGAAATTATAAAAGGGCTCGATTCATATCAACAAGATATAATTAATGTTATATTGGATAGAACAAATAATAATTATTTAGAGGCTGCAGACAAATGGTTGATTGCATCACCAAGTAATACTGCTAAATTTGGTGGTGATTCTAGTCATTCTGCTATTTATCGTGATAAAATAGTTTTAGAAGTTGAGCGTTTTTTATGTGGTAATGACCCTGTTTATGAAAAGGAAAGAAGGGAGCTTCAGTTAAATTCTGATAAAACCCAACAATATATTATAGGAGTTTTATCTACTGCTATTGGTTCTCAACTAGGTGTTGTTGGTACATTTATATCACCAGTAATAGTATTAATTATTATTAGTATGGGTAAAATGTGTATTAATGCCTGGTGTGAAATGCGAAAAGAAATTAGGAAAGAAAATGAACATGAAAAATAAAAGGTTTCATAGCTAGAAGGGTTTTAACTTTCGTTTTGCCTAAAATAGTCGTATCAAAACAATTCAAGAAATGATACGACTATTAAATTTTTAAATATTCCCAATACATTTATAGTGTTTTTATAATTTTGTAAGGGTAGAGGAAGGAATAAAACTTTTATATTAACTTTATCATTTTTTCTATGAAAGAAATTTCTTCTCTTGATAAATCATACTTGATATACAACTGTTTGTCTATATCATAAATGCTCTTATTCCATTCTATATCAGATTTTTCCGTAAAATCTTGCAATGGAATAAACTGAAACTTGTCTGGTGAAAGATTTATAGAAGATACAGCTAACATTAATAAAAATCTAGCAAAACGAGTCTGAATGTATTTATATTCATTTTCAACAATAGACTTATCTTCCGAAGCACCAATAATCAAATATGAATCCGTACAAACATCGTTTGGCCCTATAATTTCTGTCCTTGAAACTATTCTGAACTGGCCGTTTTTATCAGGTTCACCGGCATGTTCAGCTGTTACTTTGCTCATAAGAATTTTATATTTAGAAAGTAGTTGATTCGAAACTGAAACAGCAGTTTTAGGAAGCCATGACACCCCTTCACTTGATATTAAACGAAGATCTCCAGATTTATCGCCTCTAATATTTGATGATAAACCAAATGGATTACGTGTACTTACTATTGAGGCAAAGGTTTTATCTGATTGACATTTCTGAATTATATGGATAGCAGGATTATAGCGGATGAATACTGCAAACTGATCTAATGGGCGTGATACAGTGTCACGTAATAATCCTTGGACAGTTGTAATCGAACAATCCCCATGGTGGTTAGCATCCCATAATATGTAATTTACACCTCCACCAATACTTGATGTTGGGAAACAATCCTTTGCATTTATATAATCGAAAATATAACGAATTCGTTTATCAGACAACATATTCGCTCTAAATGAGTCCAATCCTTTACCTCCTGCAAACCATCTAGAAGGCATAATCATGGAAATATATGTTGGATTTATAAGTTTAGCTATTTCAATAAATAAGTTATAAACAGGTTTTGCACTGACCCCAGCACCTCCATCCATAATTTGATATGGTGGATTTCCTACTATAGCATTAAACTTCATATTGTCATTATCTATGGCTTTCCAGTAAGAATGACCTTTGGCAACTTTGGCTATAAAGTTTTCCGGCTTGTTCTTAATCTGGTTGATTAAATCTTCAAAATATCTTGTATTTACTTTTGCTTTACGGAATCCGGTAAGTGTACGTTTGGTAATACTCTTCGCCATTGGAGTCTTACAGATGACAAAGATGTTTTCAGCTATGACCTTGTCCCATACAGCTTGCTGCTCTTCTACTGTTTCTACAGCGAAAAGAGAAGCCTTTGCCCTTGCCCGGTAAATGCCGTATGCCATATAGAGCGGATAAAGTCCGGATTTGGAATTGATTTCCAGAATACAGGATTCAGGGGAGAAAACTTCTGCGGTAACCTCTCCTTTGTCTATAAACCGTGGTTCAGAAATTACATTCTGATACTCTGTATCATAGAAATTATATCCTCCCAAACAATCACCGAGGTGCATGTTTACCACTCGCCACGGAGTAAGCACCGTCTCCTTGTCCGGATTACGGAAAGTACTGAAGATATCCGTAATTCGTTCGATTCGTTCCTCAATACTCAGTTTGTCCGCAGCACGGGCCATTGCACGGATTCGTTTTCCGGCAGCACAGAATATTTCCGGATCATAGTATTTTTTGAAGCTGTTGAATTTCTGCTTGGTCACTCCCTTGGGCATGAACTCTTCCCATGACTGCGGGTCAATGAGTGAGGCAAAATTATCAATCGTGATTTCCTGATTCTCATCACTCAGTTCCGCACCATAAATCAACAGGGGCATACGGATGGAAATGCCACGGAGTATGGAAATGGCTGCTTCCCGGTTCTTTGTCTTCATTTTCAGTTCTTCCAGCCGTTTCCGCTCTTCCTCTGTAAGTTCCTTCTTAGGTTTCTTCTCCAGCTTCTCCTTTTCCTCGTATTCCTCATTGTTCAGACCTTGACTGTTGATATCCACCTGATTGGTTTTGGGCATAGCCTTGGTCTGACCGATAATCTTTTTCAGGTCATCGAATTCCTGCAGTTCCAGGTCATCCAACTTCATCAGCTCATCATTATACAAGCTGTTGTCCTCAAACCCGTTACGGACGACACGTTCCACATATACCCGTTTCAGCTGTTCCAGCATACGGGGTACGTCAAAGCGGTTCATCTGTGAGCCTTCAATGGATATGATGGGACAGAAATTGATAAACTCTCCCATGGCCTTGCGGTCACTTTGTGAAGTCTTTCCAGCCTTGGCCGATATTTTGGCGGTTTCGGCTATCACTTTCAGGGTACGGTCCGGAGCAAAATCAAAAACGTAGCACTGCTCCTTCATCCGTCCATTGATGGTGGCAGGTGTCTGCACGCGGAAGATGGTCTGCATATAACTGGATGCGGCTGTATTATAGGAACCGGACAACATGAATACGGCAGTCCATGCCTTTACACTTACTCCGGTCGTCAGTCGTCCGCAAGAAAGGGTAATGGTTCGTGTGACATCCGGATCTTTTCCGATAGCCTGTTCTACGGCTTCCAGAGCATCACGGCTCTCTTCATCCTGATCACCGTCACCGGCTACATTGACCACCTTGAAATGCTGGAACACCGGATGTGTCTGGAGCATGGCACTCAGTGCCCTTGCTTCCTTCACACCGGGCACCATCCAGAGTGTATGGCGGAAAATATTCCGATATTCCTCGTTGGCATATGGATAAAGGCTGTCCTTGTCCTCCTTGGTAAGAAGATTCAGAAAAGCCCGCACATCTTTTTCATGACAGAAACCGCCAGCCTCATTGACTCGGAAAAATTCCCTGAAGTTAAAGGCGACATCTTCATCTACAAATTCATGAAGTAGCCGTCCCAAATCGTAGGTATAGATATTGAGTGTAGGCAGTGAGGCATACGGATTGGGGTCACCAAAATGGAGTTCGTCCCAGCTCATCTTGGCCCACTGTTCCATCACATAGTCCCATGTATAGATTTCATCCTCCTTGAAATCATCCAGCAGATTGAATGGAGTACCTGACAGGCGCAATACTTTGGTCTGTTCCTTGACCAGCTCTCCCATAACCGCTTTACCCAGTTCGGTCTGGGTGCCTTCGTGCGCTTCATCAACGATAATCAGGTCCCAATCGGTAGCAAATACTTCGTTGTTTTTGTCGAAGTTGCCACCAACAAGTTCAGAACCACGCAAATCCTGCATGGATGCAAAATAGACATAATGCAATCCGTGGCTTTCTGCCTGCCGTTCAAGACTGCTGTAGCTTTCCCCGTTGTTCTTGGAACCGTATGCAAAATCCTTGCGGTCGTAAAATATCTTACCGAAATCCTCAAACCATCCGGCATCCACCACAGGACGATGAGTCAGAATCAGAGTACGCTGAAACTCCATATCCTTGACAACTTGTAGGGCAGAAAGTGTCTTTCCAAAACGCATCTTTGCGTTCCAGAGCATCTGGTTGCCTTTCTTAAACTGCTTCTTGGTTTTGTTGATGGCTTCCTGCTGTTCCGGCCGGAATATAATTGGAGAATATTCACGGGTAACTTCCGCTGATGAAAGGGAGCTCCGCCCTTCCTTGACAGCCGCAATGGCACGCTTGACGGTTTCCAGATCGGTGATGAACCATTCATTGGCTTTGTTGACTGTATCGAAGACTTTCTTTTTGATACCGGAGCGTTCCAAGACATTGTGTACCTCTTTGTCGTTGAATGAACGGAGTCCGCCACGGTTATAAACGGTCAGTTCCGTATATAGCAGATCGTATGCGATGCCTGCCGTCTGTGTATATTGGTTGATACGCTTTCTTGCCGCTTCATTGAGCGCCTTGCTGTTAGGAAACAGACCGAACACGTTTTCATCCTCACAGGTTGCCTCGCCAATCTTCAGGCATCCATGGTGCGCCGTATCATTGATACGGAACACATAGATCAGTTTTAGTTTCAGGGACGATGTGAATCTCATGCTTCTTCATTTATGAGGTCGATAAATCGGATTCGTTTCCCCTTTTTGCCTGTTGTCTTGTCTGTAGCCCGCCAGTCCTTGATAATGCAGTAAATTCCGTTGTGCTTGGTCAGGTCATTTTTCAGACAGCCCTCGCACGGTTCCCGTCTTTCAATCGTACCGAACAGGCTCGGTTCCGTCCGCAAACGTTCTCCGCAACTGTCCGGAACAACACCTTTCAGTCCGTCCATCTGCCATACATTCCAAGAGATGATATAGGCTATATGGTTGATGGATTTAATTTGCGGATCTTTACCGAACTTGTTCCGGTAATATTCGATGAAGGATAAGAGAAGTGCTTCACGGGCAAGAAGAAGACTGTCGCCCTGCCATTCATAGGCATAGATGCTTCTGTAAGCATCCTTGGCTGCCTCCAGCCATTCACGTGTTGTCGTGGTATTTTCACTGACAATACGGAGCTTACGGTCAAGCAGGCCGATACGTTTCTCCACAGGAATGAATGTTCCGGTAGTCGTATCATACCTGCTTACCAGATAAGGAGCTTCTCCACAGGTGATTTCCAGCCGGTTTTCCCGTACATAGTCTTTCCATGTCCTGCCTTCAGGAAAAGCAATCTTATTAGGATTGATTTCCCATGAATGTGTACCGTCTTTAGAGGTCACTTCATGGTTGAATACATTCTTTCTGCCAAACCAGACTTCATCGATAAGGTTGTTCTGGGCATTACATATCCAGGACGGAGTAAATACCTCCGCCATTTCCCGGGAACGTGTGCTTTGGGTATCCCTGTGTTTCAGTACACGGGGCATGACCACATGACCGTTCTTTCCGGTTATCAACTCTGGGAGAATCGGTGACCCGTATTCATAACCTTTGCCGAGCGGTTCATAATCGGAAGTAGCCCAGAATATATTACACTGTTTTCCTTCCTTGCTCGTTGTATGATCTTTGAGCAAGGTATTCAGTAAGTCGGGTGAAAGTTCTTTCAGCCTGTTCTCCTGTATGTCGGCTTCTCCGGTCGTTTTCTCCATCTTCTTTCTGTGCGTAAAGGGGATGAGAAAGTCCCGGTGTCTGCGTCTTTCTTAGACAGAGGGAGATTTCGGGCTATAAGGCTGATTTGCTGATGAATTATATGTAGAGTTGCTAAACAACAGTTGAAATTCAATGACTTCCGGATGAAAATCCAACGGCCGGAATTGCAGGATTTTCAATAAAATGTATAACTTTGCGCAAGAGTGAGTCCCTCTGTCTAAGAAATGAATGCTTTTGCTAAACGTTCTCCAATCCTACAGACTTTTCAGAATTTGTGCGTTAGCCTTATCCACTACGGAGTTATCCAATGAAGCCAGATAAATTTGTGTGGTCGCCTCGGAATCATGTCCCATTCCTTCACTGATAACCGAAATCGGAATGTTCTTGCCTTTGGCTGCGCTTGCCCATGAATGGCGGGCACAGTACATGCTAAGAGGAACGGATATATCGGCCAGTCTGGCTATTTCTTTAAGGTGTCTGTTTATTCCGGACATGACATTCCTGTAATGCTTGTGCATATCCTTAAAAGGATATTTCAATACCGGCAAAAGATAAGGACTGAGACTGTCTTCCGGGTATTTGCCGACAATCTCCTGCATGCATTTTTCCCACCTGATAACCAGCTGCTGCCCGGTCTTTCGTCTGCGATACGATAAAAATCCGTTCTGAAGATCTTTCTTTTTCAGGTGAGCCATATCTATGAACGACATGCCACGGGTATAGAAGCTGAACAGGAACATGTCCCTTGCAAATTCCAGATTAGGCTGTAAGGACAGATCCAGATTCTTCATACGCTTGATGGCGGATAAGGGAACGGCACGTTTGACGGTCTTGTCCACTCCCGTATAGACATGCCTGAAAGGATTGCGCTGTTCCATCAGTCCCTTTTCCTGAGCACGGTTATATGCCGCCCGAAGGATACGCATATAGAATGAACTGGTATTCCGTACGGCACCTTTTCCATGAAGGTAGGCTTCATAAAGCTGCATCAAATCTGAATCAATTTCGGACAGCAGAACATCCCTGTCCCCTCTGAACTGCATGAAACTTTTCAGGGTGCAGGAATAATTTTCAGCCGTGCGTATCTTGCCCATCTGTTTTAGACGGGCTATGATACCCTGCATGAAGTTGAAAAACGACTGTCCCTCTGTATTGCTTTGAAAAGAAGCTATAATATCATCTGCCGTATATCCGGTTTTCCGGTTATCCAGTTGTCGGATAATCATGTCCAGCCGCTTCAGGTCCCATTCCATGCGTTCCTGCAAGGAAAGGAGCAGATTGCTTCTCTCCGAACTACCGACAATGATACAGCTTCCAGCTTCGTTCCATTCATCCGTAAATATCCGGTAATCCGTCTTTAACTGACGGATTACACGGTTCTGGATAATCTGATAATAGACGGTACCTTCCTTTCCTTCTATGGTGGAAGGTCTGAATTTTACTTTCACACTGGCCATATCAATCGGATTCAGATTTTACCTGTAATTTAAGTTTCTCCTGCATCAGGCTGTCGGAAACAGCTTTCAGTTCGTTCTCGTAACCATCGGCCTGTTCTCTGATCCATTCGATGGCCTTCTCGTCACGATGGATGTCAAAAACCTTGTTCAACCAGAGAATATCTCCCGGAGTACATCCGCTCCAGGAGCGGATGGCACGGAACTTCAGGGCGTCGTCTGCATATTGCCGGTTGGATTGCCAAAGTCTGATATTTCCCCATAAGGACAGGCTGCATACCACACCCATTCCGACCAAAAGAGAAAATACTCTGCTTGACCTGAGGTCAAAACTATGCCGGTGAATATGCCTTACGCATGTCGGGATCACTTCTTCTGCCTGTCTGCCAGTTGGTGTTCCGGCCTTCTGTTCCAGCTTCCCGTTTATCATCTCAATCTTGTTCTTGATTTCTTCAAACAAAACATATACATTGTCTTTTTCCATACTTTACCATCTTATTTTACGTTGTTTTTTCTTTTTCTTCTTTCTCAAATAATCGTCCGGATAACCTTCTGGTTGTTCCGGTTGTGGGTTCGGTGTGAACAGACCAAAAGAATCGCTGTACAATTCACAGCCATGCGATTCCAGTTGATAGGTCGGTTCACTCTGAACAGCTACCTGTCTTTGGGTTTCCGAATGTGACGGTGTCTTTAACGCGGCATCTATCTTGGAATAGCTAAACTGTCTGTCAATCTTGGAACCGCTGAAGGAATAGCCATTCATGATAAATACGATACCCTGTATTTCATCCGAATTTCCCTTGTATTTGAACCGTACATCCACTCCCTTTTCGTTTAATCCGGTAATCAGTTCCTTCCAGTTTCCGGCCTTTCTGACTTCCGTTTTAAGCAGACTGTAAAGTTCATACTTTGTCTTGTCCGGTTCCCTTAAACGTTCAGTCTTGACATGATCCTTACCTTTGGCCATGTGTAGCCCATATTTCAAGGTCAGTTCCTTGCAGATGCGTGCACTCCGTAACCGCTCGTTTTTGTCGGATATGGTCCTGCCGTCATTATCTATCCGATTGTAGGCGATATGTATATGAGGATGCTCCTTGTCGAAATGTCTGGCTATAAAGAACTGTGTGTTCCTTATGCCCATCCGTCCCATGTATTCCAAAGCTATTTCTGCCATAATCCGGCTGGTCAGCCTGCTTTCATCCTCTTTGGAAAATCCCAGTGCAATGTGTCCGACCGGTCTGGATACTTTCGGATTCATGTCGGCCTGTGCTTCGAAAGCCTTTGTTATTGTGTCAACATCCTCAATGAACAAGCCGGCATGTGCGATAATCCTGGCATTCTTTTTACTGTCAATGATATAGCCGGTAACCTCACGGAATCCGCTTCCCTTTACAATCTTCGCAATCATAGCAGGATATGGTTCAGCAGTTCTTCGATTCTTGCCACCTGTACACGGCATTCCAGCTTTGCCGTATCGAATCCTCCGGCATTTGCCTTATGAGCCAGCTGGTTCAGATTGTTTGCCATACCGCATAGCTTACGGATATAGTCGGAATGTTCCGCTGTAAGTCTTTGCCGTACATATCCCTTACGGAAACATTCTCTCAGGTATTCGCTTGCCGATATGCCTGCGCTTCTTGCCCTGCTTTTCAGTGTATAGTAATCCGGTGTCGCCAGTTTCACGGTAACACGGTATTTCAGTTTGTCGGTCGTACTCTTGGGAGGACGGCCGCCCTTGTTGTTTCTTTCTGTATTCTTTTTCTTTTCCATCTGTTGACTATTGTATAAAATGAATGTACTGATTAGACCAGCGGGATGAACCTCTCACTGCGTCCAGTAGTGGGAGCAAGCGGTTTCGGTCTGCCCGAAACACAAACTTGCTCCACTAAAAACCAGAGTCCCGCTATTTTGAGCTGCTCTGAATATACCCTCTATAAATTCGGGAGAAATAATACCGTTACCGGTATCATCTTATGGAGGGGACAGGCCTGTTTTTCCGTTTCTGTTCATAATGTATTTTCTCATTTTGTTTGCCATGTTCCGATATATCTCAGAATGAATTGTCCGGCAAAAAAAGAATATAAGTTACCAATAGTCAAACAGTTGGTCGGGATGTGGCAATAATGTGCCCAGTTGCAGTTTGTATGCAGGGCAATCGGTGTGGAATGCGGTATTTCTCCTGTTTGATGAAATAATGAACCGGGGATTCAAACAGTTACTGATCTATTGACTTGAATATTTACTGACTTAATGTCGTATTGTCGTACTGTAGTAAATATTCATGTCTGTGAATCATTGAAGGAACGCTTCTTTGCTTCCTTATCTAATCAATGGTTTGGAAAAGTGATGAAGTAAGGTTACATGGAAATAAGTCGTTCCTTATCCATTGCTATGGACCTTTATTGAATCAGGTTCATAGATCTTTTATTCTGTAATTCATTATCAGATGGAGTCCCTGAATATAGGGATATTTGCAGAAAATGATATGAATGTGACCTCATAACTAGGATAATCAGCGCCACATGCTGCCAGTTAAGCGGAAACCATTGCCTTTCAGAATATATGGCTTTTCTTTGTCGCAAACAACGAAAAAAGAATAAACATCAATCAACAAAAAAGGAAACGATATGGAATTTGTAGGAATAGAAAAACAACTGTTTGAAGAATTGGTGCGTAAGTTTGAATACTTTGAGCATCGGGTCATGGAAATTTGCAACCGGGAAAATGACAGGACGCTGCACAAGTGGATGGATAATCAGGACGTATGCCGGTATCTGAACATCTCGCCCCGTACCCTGCAGACACTCCGTGATAACGGTACCCTGCCTTTTTCTCAAATCAATCACAAGATATTCTATAAGCCGGAAGATGTGCAGGGTATCGTCAAGAAAGTTGAGGACAGAAGAAAAGAGGCTCTTTACAGAGGACGTAACATATAACAGTTAAACAATAACCACTAAATCCATAATAACATGAGTGAACTGAGAACAGACAGCAGAGAATGGGTACACCGTATCATGGGAAGTCTTGACCGTATGTTAGTCGGGATTGAGAATCTGGCGGTCGGGAACCGTCCCGTGCTGGGCGGTGAACGCTATCTGACCGACAAGGAAGTGTCGGCACAATTGAAACTGAGCAGACGCACGCTTCAGGATTATCGTAATGAAGGGAGAATATCCTATTATCAGTTGGGAGGTAAAATCCTTTATCGGGAGAGTGATATTGAGAAAATGCTTCAGGAGAATTATCGGGAAGCATATATGAGTGGTAAATAAAAGATAAGCATAAAGGCTGTGTGCCGGTCTGGATGAACCGATGTCACACAGCCTTTATGCTTGTATGATGAACGATTATACATCTTCCGGCATGGGGATGACAATGATAGACTCATTGCACCGGATTCCGTAGAATACGTCACGAACCCGCCCCTGCTGGGGTATCAGAATACCCTTTTCTACCAGATCTTTTATATCGCGTGCTGCTGTATCCGGTGATACCTTTGCACGTTTTGCCCAGTTCTTAGCCGTCAGTTTGCCGGGATAACCGTCCAAATATAAATTCAAGACCTCACGTTGTCGTTCGGACAGGACTGTTTCGGCATGGGTTTGCCAGAATATGGCCTTGTTAAGAACCTTCGACAATGTTTCGTCGGATTGCTCGACGGAACGGAGCAGGCAGTCAAGATACCAGATAATCCATTCAGTAATTTCGCAATCTCCCTTCTGCGTTTTT
>NZ_JAUDEN010000051.1:0-12341 GCF_030373775.1 Bacteroides gallinaceum
ACGGAAATGCCTCAAAAACTCATCCCAAATCAGCACACGATAAATTCAAAACAGTTTCTTAGTCTGTCAGCAAAGTCAGGTCCTTTCCAGGTTTGGGATAATGCTTCGATGCGATGTACTTCTTGGTATCTTCCACCATCTTGGGCGTGATCTCAAACCGGTAGTTCGCGTAGTCGCCTACCTCGAATGTGCCTGTAACGAAGAATCCCCATGCTTCGAAGAAGTCGGTCAGGTCTGTCTTCAGCAAATCGCAGCTCACTTTGGCAAACTCATACATGTTGTTGATGGAGGCGTTTCCGTGGCCTTTGTCCGGATGGGTGCGCATGTATTCCATCAGGTCGGCGTAGAAGTCCTTGTATCCTTTCTCCTGGGCATACAGGTAAAGCTGCCAGAAGGGAACCAGTTTTTCGAACGGGTCTTTTACGCACATGATGAACGGCTTTTCGGCTGCTTCTACCACATTCTTGTGGGCGTGTTCATAATTGTGGCTCTTGCTCAGACGGCTGGGCTGGCCTGCCTGACGCGCCACATACATCGTGAAGAGGTTGTTGCTCACTTCGGTCATCCCGCCCCAGGTAAGCTGTGGACGCATCTGCATTACGTGGCCGATTTCGTGATTCACTCCCCAGTCCTTGTAGATGTCCGGACCTAATGCCGATTTCATCGTGCCGTCGTTGCCGAGGAAAGCAACCCCGTCGCCGTCGCGGAACATGAAGTAGTTGAAGTTGACGCGTGCCAGAATGCGCTTGGGTGGTATGCGGTTGTATTTGACTGCACCGTTGAAGGTGTATTGCTGTTCCATGATCTTGTCGTAGGCTTCGGCCAGTTCCTTGCCCTCTTCATAGCGGAACTTCTTGAGGTATTCCACCGGATAGGCAAGCTGCATGTAGCGTGTCTTTACGTCCATCACGGGACTTACGGCATTGTCAAGCAGGCGTTTCCAGTCTTCGTTGGTCTGATTTTCCGCATCGAAGAATCCGTTCACCTTTCCCGTCACGAAGTGGATGGTGATGGCAGGCGCGGTTTCCGGATCGTCGGCAAAGTAGTCGATATAGACGTTGCCCGCCTTTTCCACGTTGATTACGTTGACACCCTCGTGCAGCTCATACCTTTGTCTTTTCAGTCCCCAGCCTTCCGGGTCTTTGGTTGGTTCGTAGCCGGGAGTCGGCTGCCGCATCCAGTCGGGTATGAGCAAGGCAACCCTGCGTCCGTGCAGGTCGCCGGCCAGCACCACGTTTTCGCCTTTTTCCAGGTAAACGCCGGTGATGTTTTCGTAGCGGCTGTATCCGTCATACAGTTTGAGCGCCTTTTCCAGTGTCTCGTTCGAAGGGACGGGCTTATAGCTTTTCAGCAAGAGTCCGGCCTGGTAAGTGCCGGCCTGCATCTGCTCGGCCAGTTGCTTCATGAGCGGACTGCTGAATTCTTTCAGTTGTTTTTTCTTGAAATTCTTTCCCAGTTCCGAAGCGGTCCAGTCGCTGAAGTAATTCAGGTCTTTCGTGATGGCCTGGGTGGAATACGAAGCGGTTTGTCCGAGAACGGAAGTGCCGATGCAGCACAAGGCTGCCGCCGTCCATGTTCTGAGTGTTTTCATGTCAGTAGTTCTTTCGTTAATGTTTATTCATAAAATGGTTGTTAACTCTTTGGCAAAAATAGCCTTTATCTTTTAATGTTACGGCAGATTGCGTCCAAAAGTGTATACTTGTGCGTGCAGGCTTTGCTTTTTAGCTTTTCTGTCCGGTCGTCGCAGGGGAGATTCGGAACAAGGCAGGGATTTTTTTGTTCAGAAGGGCTATTTAAGGCTTGTTCCGTTATAATGAAGTGTAAAGCAGCTTGTTAACATTTATGTCTTGGATTATATATCCCCTTTTTGGACGGATATGTATCCTTGTGTCCGAGTGTTAAAAATAAAAGGATGGACACACGTGTACTTCGATAAAGAAAATATAAGCCTTGTCTATTATAATAGATTTGCATATTTGCAAACAGAAAAACTCTAATTAAAGTTTTATTTATACTTTTTATACACTTAAAATTTAATGCTTATGCATCAAAAAGAAAAGAGCCTGTTGCAAGGCTGTATTTCCAGCCTATTGGTAGGAGGTACTTTGTGGCTGTCGGCTTTCCCGGCCTGCGCTATTCCGGCGGAGAGTCTGGCGAAGGATGTGGCCGCATCAGTCAGCGCAGTACAGCAGAAAGGACATGAGATTACAGGTACGGTAACGGATGCCAAGACAAGCGAACCCTTGATCGGGGTGACTGTAATGGTGAAAGGGACTACCAATGGTGTCATGACTGATGTAGACGGGCAATTCCGTCTGAATTGTAAAGAAGGCGATGTGCTTCAGATTTCTTACATCGGTTATGAAACCAAGGAAGTGAAAGTCGGTTCGTTGAAAATGTACATGGTTGAAATGAATGAGTCTGCCGAAATGCTGGAAGAAGTTGTGGTTACCGCTTTCGGTGTGGGACAGAAAAAAGCCAGTATGGTAGGTTCGGTCAGCCAGGTGCGTTCAGAGGATCTGCGTGTGCCCTCTGCCAGCTTGAGCTCTTCTTTCGCCGGCCGTCTGTCGGGTGTGATTGCCGTGCAGCGAAGCGGTGAGCCGGGTGCCGACGGTGCAGACTTCTGGATTCGCGGTAAGTCTACGTTCAGCGGCGCGACGGGTGCCCTGATTGTATTGGACGGTGTGGAAATCAGTGCGCAGGAACTGAATGCCCTTGATCCTGAAGCTATTGAAGGATTCTCTATTCTGAAGGATGCCACGGCTACCGCCCTCTATGGTACGCGCGGTGCCAACGGTGTCATGATCGTAACGACCAAGTCGGGTAAGAATCTGGACAAACCGATCATCAATTTCCGTCTGGAAGGTGCGCTGACTCAGTTGACTGACGTTCCCCAGACGGTGGACGGCGTGACTTACATGAACTTGTATAACGAGGCGCTGACTCGTCCCAATGCATCGGGCACGCCTTACAGCGAGGACAAGATTAACGGAACGCTGAATCATTTGAATCCTTACATTTATCCGGACGTGAACTGGTATGACGAGATGTTCAAGCGGAACGCTTTCTCGCAGAAGGCCAACTTCAATATCCGGGGCGGAAGCAAGAAGATGGATTACTTCATGAGTGCCGGAATCAAGCACAGCGACGGTAACCTGAATTCCATGAGTTCGGACTATTTCTCTTACAACAACAACGTGCGTGTAACGAACTATGATTTCATCAACAATTTGAACGTATACGCTACGCCGACAACTAAACTTTCGTTGGGACTGAACCTTTCGGTAAGGGACTGGAAGGGTCCGAACATGTCGGTGAACGATATCTTTGCCTACAGTTTGATTGCCAACCCGGTTGACTTCCCGATCATGTACCCAGCAGGCACGGGAGGCATCGTTACGGAAGATATCATGTGGGGTGCCAAGTCGGGCGGACCGTATGATACAGGATTCCGAAACCCGGTAGCTGAATATGTGCGCGGCTACCAGACCAACATGCAGAGCATCGTGACTGCCAACTTCAAGATTGAGCAGGACTTGAGCATGCTGCTCCCCGGCCTGAAGTTCAGCGGCTTGTTCTCTTACAAGAACAAGAATATCACGATTGTTCACCGCAGCAGCGCATACAACGGTTACGAACTGGAGTCTTATGATCCCGAAACGATGGACTATACCTTACGCAATACAAACAAGGAGGTGGATACTGCCATCAATACGACGGGCGGACATGGCGGCGAGCGCAACATGTATCTGCAGGCCATGCTGGACTATAACCATACGTTCAACGACGTGCATGCCCTGAACGTGATGTTCCTCTTCAACCGCCAGCAGTATGACACCAATATCCCCAGCGATTTGTTCAGTTCGCTGCCGAAGCGCAAGCAGGGTATAGCGGGCCGTATATCGTATGCCTATGCCAACCGTTATCTGGCGGAAGCCAATTTCGGTTACAACGGTTCCGAGAACTTTGCTCCGGACAACCGTTACGGTTTCTTCCCTTCGTTTGCCTTGGGTTATACCATTTCGGAGGAAGATTTCTGGGAGAAGCTCCGTCCGGTAGTGTCCATGCTGAAGATCCGCGGTTCGTGGGGTCTGGTCGGTAACGATGATACCAGCAAAACAGCCGGCCGTTTTGCCTATCTGGAAGATATCTCGCTTTCGGGTGGTCCCAGTTATGTCACCGGTACTAATCAGAATATTAAGCTGAGCGGTCCGAAATGGAACCGTTACTATAATTCCCAGTTGGGCTGGGAGGTAGGCGAGAAATGGAATGTGGGTATGGACCTGCAGCTTTTCAATTCGCTGAACCTTACGTTTGATGTCTTCAAGGAAACCCGCCGCGACATCTTCTTGTCCCGTTCAGGTACCATTCCCCAGTTCCTCGGAATGGCAGGCGCAGCCGTTTACGGCAATCTGGGAAAGATGAAGAACGAAGGTGTGGATTTTGCAGTAGACTATAACAAGCAGGTAAACAAAGACTTGTTCATCTCGTTCAAGGGAACGTTCACCTATGCTCACAACACCATTCTGGAGCGCGACGAACCGCCTTTCCGCGAATATCCGAATCTCTCTACCATCGGTCATTCCGACGGACAGTATCTGCTCTATATAGCCAACGGTCTGTTCCCCGACGAAGCTACCATCAAGAACAACCCGAAACAGAATCTGGGATTTGACCCGCAGCCGGGTGATATCTGGTATAAGAACCTTCCCAACTATGCAGGCGAGTATGACAACGTGATAGACAGCAACGACCGTATGTATGTGGGCAATCCGAAAGATCCGGAAATCGTCTACGGTTTCGGACCCTCTGTCAAATGGAAGAACTGGGACTTCTCATTCTTCTTTCAGGGTGCCGCCAAGACATCTATCCTGATGTCCGGTTTCCATCCTTTCGGTTCGCAGGGCATCAACAACGTGTTCCAATGGATTGCCGACAGCCACTGGAGCGAGGATAATCCCGACCCCAACGCCGAATACCCGCGTCTGTCGAAGCTTGACAACCCGAACACCACGGCTTCGTCTACTTTCTGGCTGCGCAACGGTGCGTTCCTGAAACTGAAGAACGCGGAAATCGGCTATACGTATAAGGGATGGCGTTTCTATGTAAGCGGAAGCAACCTGCTGACATTCTCACCCTTCGACTATTGGGATCCGGAAATGGGAAGCGGAAGCGGCTTGAAATATCCGACCCAGCGTGTGTTTAATTTCGGTGTACAAGTAACATTCAACAACAAATAAACGAACGATGAAGAATCTATATAAACTGATGCTTGCTCTGGCTTTGACCGGACAGCTGACATCATGCGACTATCTGGACATTGTGCCGGATGAACGTGCGCAAGAGTCCGATACCTGGAAGACTCCCAATTCCATTAAAGGTTACCTTTATTCTTGCTACGGATATATGCCTTTGCCTCGTCAATACCCCGGCTCTTACTGGTTGCCGGAAGAAATGACGGCTGTGACCAAGGAGCTGTTCACTACCTTCAAGTATGGCACTTACAGTCCTTCCAGCTTAAGTTATACTACCCAAACATGGGCCACAGTGTGGAACGGTATCCGTCAGTGCTATAAGTTTGAGGAAGCTTTGGAGAACGTTTTCTCTACGAATGTCAGCGAAGAGACAAAAGTCACCTATAAGGCAGAAGCTGATTTCCTGATCGCTTACTATCATTTCTTATCTTTGCGTTCCTACGGACCGACCATGATTATCCGCGGTGTCATTGACCAAAACACGCCTATCGCAGACTTCCCCGAGCGTAGCAGCTACGATGAAGTGGTGCAGTTCATTAATGACAAGCTGGATGAAGCCATTCCCCATCTGCCCGACACGTGGAGCGGCGACGATTACGGACGTGCCACTCGTTTGCTGGCACTGGCTTTGAAGTCGCGCATGTACCTCTATGCCGCTTCGCCTTTGTTCAACGGAAACTCGGAGATGTACAGCAGCTTTGTCAGCCCGATAGACGGACGTCACCTCATTTCGCAGGAGTATAGTGTGGAAAAGTGGCAGAAGGCTGCCGATGCATCGAAGTATGCCATTGATGAACTGGAAAAGGCCGGCTTCCATCTGTATGATGATGCGGCGGCAGGCACACCTACCGATGACAAGCCGGGACTGCCCAATGCGGCTCAGCGTCGTCTACGCTATACGATTCTGGACTTTAATAATAATCCGGAAGTCATCTGGTGCGATACGCGTAATGAAGAATATTATGGAATCCAGCGCCGTACAGCCCCTCGGCAGAATTCAGGAACATATAAAGGCGGCATTAGTTGCGTTATATGTCCTACATTGCAATCTGTGGAGCGTTTCTATACAGAGAACGGTTTGCCTATGGATATGGACAAAACCTATGACTATGAAAACCGTTACGAATACATTGACGCTCCCGTAAACAATGATGGCAACAATTACGATGGCGGCTCATCGGCGGGCAAGGTGATGAGCCTGACCACTCACCGTGAACCCCGGTTCTATGCTTGGGTGGGATATCACAACGGTTATTTTGAGTTCAACCGTTATGAAGACAAGGATCCGGGCAACGGTGATCCGGCTAAGAGAGTTGTTAAGTTGCAGTTTTTGAAGAATGATCCGCACGGACGCGGTAATCGTACAGACGCTGAGTATTCTATTTCTGGATTTGCCAATAAAAAATGGTCTTATCCGAGCTTTCAGGGAGCTATGATCGAGTGCCCGATGGTACAGTTCCGTTTGGGTGAAATCTATCTGAACTACGCTGAGGCTTTGGTAGAGCTTAACCGCTTGGATGAAGCCAAGGTTTATATTGACAAGATTCGCGAGCGTGCCGGCATTCCTTCGGTAGACGAGGCATGGAACAACTACTCCACCAACCCCGGCTATCAGGACACACAGGATGGCTTGCGCCAGATTGTGCGCCAGGAACGTATCAACGAGCTGTACTTTGAGGGGCATCTTTTCTTCGATTACCGCCGCTGGAAGGTGGCCGAACAGTTTGTGGGCATGCCCGACCGCGGTTTGAACACGCTGGCTGAAACTATCGAAGATTTCACGCCGATGGATCTGCCGTTGCAGCGCAGCTTCCATAAGGGGCAGTATCTGATGCCGATTCCGCAGGACGAAATAAACAAGGCTCCGCAGATTGTGCAGAATCCGTACTATTGATTTAGGAATGTCGGATGGCGGCGGGCCGGAACAGGATATGCCCGGCTTGGCTTAAGGTTGTTTCCCTGCTTGCGGGAAGGAGCCGGGGACAGGCCCGCCGTTGCTTTTGACACGGAAGAAAGGTAAAAAAAGAAAGATTGCTACGTAGGGATAAGGGAACGCAGGCAATGCAGATTCCGTATATATTGATGCGCATCCGGGATTGTCGTATCCCGTGTGTGCCGGTTATCGGCTGCATTGTCTGTATTCTTTTTTAGAATGAACACTTATTTTCTAACGGATTAATTCGTAAAACATGGAAAACATGAACAACTTTCTGAAAACGAAGACGGCGGCTCTCTTTGCGGCTGCTGCTCTTCTCGGCGGCTTGTCCGGCTGCTGGGACGAAAATGAATGGGAAAGCATTCCGAACGGCGCATTCCTGCAGGTAGCGGAAACTTCCCTGAACTTTGATTCGCCTGCCACAACCTATCAGCTGGAGGTGAAGTGCAATGAAGAATATGTCGTAGGTTATGGCAACGGACTGGAGAACTGGTGTACGGCAACGAAGGACGAGCTGGGCGACCTGACGCTGAACATCACTGAAAACACGGAAAAGGACGTGCGTCGCGGCGAACTGTATATCAAAGCGCTGTCGCAGACAGATACCATCTCTGTAGCGCAGCTGGGATGGGGAAAGGCCATTCTGGTGTCCGAGTCTGTGGTGAACATGAGCGAAACAGGCGGCGAGTTCGATATTGACGTGACTGCCAACGTGCCTTATAATTTTGATTTTGCTGGCAGCGACTGGGTTCAGGAAACCGCTTCGGCTTCTTCACGCGCTTATGAAACGGTGACCAAAACCCATCACTTCTCTGTTCTTCCCAATAAGGGAGAAGCGCGCAACGCTTCGATTACTGTAGACGATGTGGAAGGCAGCGAGGATATCGGGGCCGCTACATTTACAGTCAGCCAAAAGGGGCTGGGCAGCTACGAACCGGGAGCGCCTGAAACAGGAAATGATATCAAGGTGACACCCAGCAGCGTGACAGGAATGGACGGTGACTGGAGGCCGAACCGCGATTATTCGAAGATGATAGACGGTGTTGCGGTTGTTGGCGAAGATGAAGGCTGGCTGAGCAACTGGCAGGATCCGAAATATCCCAAATGGTTTGAATTTACGTTTGACGAACCGCAGGACATTGACTATGTCAATTATATAGCCAGCTACAAGGGGCACTTCAAGAAAGTAAAGATTGAAGTCTATACGGACGTGAACGTACACCGGACGGCCGGATATACTACTGTGTTTGATGGTGAATTGGCCAAGAACAACAGCGGCTCCACACGCATTGACTTTAACCAGCCTCAAGCAGGAGTGACAAAAGTTAAATTTACACTGGAAGACAGCTGGGACACAGGAGAATGCCGCTGCTGCGAAATGGAATTCTACAAGAAAGACCCGAACACCTTTGACTGGACGACGCTCTTCGCCAACCCCGCCTGCACGGAACTGAAGTCGGGCGTTACGGAACAGGATATCCTGTCTTGCGAACACTCGTTCTACAAGAACATGGCATGGTACATGTACAACGACCGCTATCCGCGCGAGTTCCGCATTGCCGACTACAAGGCATATCCGCATCCGGATGTGCAGGCTAAGGAAAACAAGACTACCACCTACAGCCTGCTTGACAATCCGACCGGCATTCAGGTGGCTGCTGACGAGAACCTGGTGGTGATGGCCGACCTGAAGGGACAGGAATCCGTAAAGATCCGCGTGCAGAATTTGGATACGCCGGGAGAAGACGGATTCGGAGGAAATGAATATGCGGTGAAGGAAGGCATCAATACCATCAAGATGAAAGAAAAGGGACTGGTGTACGTGATGTATCACACGGCCGACTATGAAACGGCACCCGAAATCACGCTGCACTTCGCCTCCGGAAAGGTGAACGGCTATTTCGACAGCCAGAATCCGGCACACGAAGGACGCTGGAACGAGCTGCTCTCCGCCGCCGTAGACAAGCATTTCGATGTGGTAGGCAAGTACGCTCACCTCACGTTCCCCACGCTGAACTTCGTGAACAACACCCGGGACGGCAAGGAACTGATTGACACGTATGACGAGCTGGTGTACAACGAACAGGTGTTCCTGGGACTGGAGAAATACGGACGCATGTTCAAGAACCGCATGTATTTCAACGTGATGTACTCTGACAGCTACATGTATTCTACCAGCTACCGCACTTCGTATTCGGCCGGAACGATAGACGCTCTGACCGATCCCGACAAGCTGCGGACAACTGACTGCTGGGGTCCGGCGCATGAAGTGGGCCACAGCAACCAGACACGTCCGGGACTGAAGTGGCTCGGAACAACGGAGGTGACCAACAACATTACGGCTCTTTACATCCAGACCACCATCTTTGGAAATGACTCCCGCCTGGAGTTGCAGGACTTCTACAACAAGGCGTGGAACAGTCTGATGGTTCCGGGAATCGCTCATGCGCAGGAAACTGACGTCTTCCGCAAGCTCGTCCCCTTCTGGCAGCTGGAACTGTATTACGGAAAGGTACTGGGCCGCACGCCGACTCAGCAGGCAGACAAGGGCGGCTTCTATCCCGACGTGTATGAATATGTCCGCACAAACGAAGATCTGGAAACGGCAGGCGAACAGCAGCTGGAATTCGTATACAACTGTTGTGTGAATGCCAAGGCCAATCTGCTTGACTTCTTCGGCAAGTGGGGCTTCCTGACTCCGGTGGATACGGAAATCGACGACTACGGCAAGGGCCGCCTTACAGTGACGCAGCAGCAGATTGACAATCTGAAAGCGCGTGTGGAAGGATTGGGTTACGCCAAGCCCGATGTGGCTCTGGAGTATATCACAGACTACATGGTGGACAGCTACAAGAACAAAGACAATGTGGTTGCAGGCTCAGCTTCGCGCAGCGGCAACACCGTTACGCTGGCCAACTGGCAGCATGTGGCAGCTTTCGAAGTGAAAGACGCTTCGGGCAAACTGGTTTACGTGTCCGAAGGCATCGCTCCGGGATCGTCCAGCCGCGAGTTTACGTTGACTACCGACTGGGCAAGCGGTTTTACGGTATACGCAGTGTCGGCTGCAGGCAACCGTATGCCGGTGAATTTCTGAACCGTCTGAATCATGGCGGAGTGCCGTCATCAGACGCATGACGCTGTGTGAAATTCTATATCTCTAGCCTAGAGATATAAATCTCCAGCCTGAAGATGCACATCTTTAACCTGAAGATATGTATCTTTAAGCTGGAGATTGTTTTTTCATGTCTGCCGGAAACTTCTGTTCCGGCCGTGGCATTCTTTTTCTTATATGCTTTTCATTTGTTTCTGTTCTTTTGCCTTTTTCATCTGTGTGCCAAATGCAGCCGTCTGCTTCTCGTATTGTTCGCTGGTGGCTGCGTTCCGGTTTTCGTCCGGATCCGCCTGATGGTCAAACAGCAGCTTGCCGGTCAGTTGCCGTGCGTCATTATGCCATTCGGCGTAACTGTACCGTCCGTCCAACAGATTCTCTCCTTTGACCCATTGGATGTAGGCATAGGGGCGGTGCTTTTTTTGCGGTTGGACAAGTGTGGGCAGAAAGCTTTTTCCTTGCAGATGCGAGGGCAGCGGGATGTGGCAGGCTTTGCACAGGGTGGGATAGATGTCGACAAAGCTGACGCAGGCGTAATAGGCGTGCCGGGTTTTCCGATGGAAAGCTTCGGAAGATGTATCGTCTGTTTGAGTATATTGGCAGATCTCCCGGGAACTCTGCACCTGCTTGGGCAGTCCCGACGGACGGTATCTGTTGCCGGCAATTGCTATGCTGTCTTCTTCATACAGATCCCAGTATTTTTGCGGGGCGATGAAAGGCAGGTGCGGCTTTCTGAAACCGACAGCCAGAAAGAAAGGCTCTTTCCTTTCTTTCAGTTCGCCCAGTTTCTGTATCGCTTTCCGTGCAATCGTGTTGTCTTCGTAGCAGCTGTCCGGCAGGTCGGCCGACTCATAATACGGTCCCCGGTGACTTCGGGGATGCAGATCTTTTTCTTCGACGGTCTTTTTCCATACATTCCATTTGTTGTAGGTTGCCCAGTCGCCGCTTGCCGGACTTACAATCCACGGAGTTTCGCTCCAACTGTCCGTGCGGTCGTCGTGGTGATGGAACACTTTTCCTAACGAAACCGTATGGTATCCTTGCTCCTTGAATGCCTGAGGGAGGGTGGTGACTCCGGGCAGGTCGTTTTGGGAGTATGTTTCGGCATCGACAAATCTTTTTCGTTCAAAGTCCGGATATACGCCTGTCAGCAGGCTGGCGCGTGAAGCGCCGCTTACCGGCACGTTGCAATAGGCATTCCGGAATACGACAGACTGTGATGCCAGCCGGTCGATGTTGGGTGTCTGTACCGGGCTTCCGTAGCATCCTAATTCCGTCCGCAGGTCATCGACAAAGATGAACAGGACGTTTTTCTTTTCCTGCGCATGCAAGGAAAGCGAGCACAGGCAGGATGTGACCGACAGCCATCCTGTCTGCTTGACGAGTTGTTTGAATGATGTTTTCATGTCAGTAGTTTTCATTGTTTTCGCAGGCTCTAAGATAGGTATTTTTATTTATGCGGCGGGAATAAATAGTCCAATAAGGCATACGTGCAGATGCAGGTCTTTGTGAAAAATATAATATATTGATAAATAGAGTTTTACTTAGTGTAAAGAAGGCTTTAACACTCATTCGTTGGCCGCATTTGTAGCTGGTTTGGACAAAATCTCCCCTTGCGTCCGTATGTTAAATCGAAAAGGGCACATGATATATCCCCTAATTTTGGATGAATCCTTACCAGTGCATGTGCTGGATTTCCTACTTTTGCGTCATGACATTGAACTGAATTAATGAACCGTGGCGGCGTGTCGCGAGCGGATTGCGCATGCCGCCACAACTAAAACAATTATCGTTTATGAATAGAAACAGCAAGGTAAAAATGATTGCGGCTTTCTGCCTGTCCTGCGCGTTCGGTCTGCTCCACGCGCAGGATGCGGAGAAGGCATTCGTTAAGGAGAACATGACTTTTGCGGCCGGGCAGTACCGGCTGATGTTGCAGACTCCTGCCCAGGGCAAGGACGGCAAGGGTGTGATGCCTCACAGCACGCGCAAGGACGGGACAGTGTCGAAGGCGAGCGTCTACATGTGGACTTCGGGCTTT
>NZ_JAUDEN010000052.1:0-12156 GCF_030373775.1 Bacteroides gallinaceum
ACAACTAACTCGCAATGAATTAGTTGGCTAATTTTATACTATTTCTTGAATATCCCTAATTAACAGTTTATTAACATTACAAATATAGACGTTTTATCTTTCCACAAAACACAAGACATGACTTACAAAACATTTGATACATCACTTAGAAACATCAGAAACACCCTGACGGCATCCGATGCAACAAGAGAAGCATTGGTTTGCCCGACAAAAAGGTTATATTTGCATGAGAAACAGTAACCCTATAAACATCTGGTATAATGAAAAATAAAAAAGCCATACTGAAACTGCTTTTCCTGTTGCCGCTTTCTGTCCTTGGACAGACAAAACCGAGTCTGACCTTATGGTATGACGAACCAGCCGCACAATGGGAAGAAACATTGCCGCTAGGAAACGGAAGACTTGGAATGATGCCTGACGGTGGAATTGAACGGGAACATATCGTATTGAACGAAATCAGTATGTGGAGCGGATCGGAAGCCGATTACAGAAATCCCAAAGCAGCCGAAAGCCTTCCTGCCATCAGGCAACTCCTCCTCGAAGGAAAGAACAAAGAGGCGCAAGAACTGATGTACACCAGTTTTGTCCCTGTAAAACCGGAAAAAGGAGGGACCTACGGAGCCTTCCAAATGCTAGCCGACATGTTTATCGATTACACATATACTGTACCGGATGATTCGGTCAAGAACTATAAACGATGGCTTGATCTGGAAGAAAGCGTAGCCTATACAGCATTCACTAAAGGAAAGGTCCGGTTTACCCGCGAATATTTCGTTTCCCGAAACAAGGATGTCATCGCAATTCTGCTGGATTCTGACCGTCCGGAAGCACTCAGTTTCCGCATCACATTAAGCCGCCCGGAAAGAGGGAAAGTCAAGAAGCAGAACGAAGGAGAACTTGAGATAGCCGGAATGCTCGACAGCGGAAATCCCGGGCAAGACGGCATATGCTATGCTGCATTCGCGAAAGTCATACCATGCGGCACACAAAGCCAAATGCAGACCCACAGCAACGGGACGATAGAGGTACGGTCAGCAGACAAGGCATGGATTATTGTATCTGCCGCCACCTCTTATCTTGCCGGAAATATCTACAGGACAGAGGCTCAGCGCCTGCTGAATGATGCAACACCCCCCAACTCCCTGATGCATATAAAAGAAGAAGCAGTCAAAAGCTACCGCAAACTTTTCACAAGGGCGGGAATAACATTACCGGAGAACAAACATTGTGCAGGACTCCCTACCGACAAACGTCTGGAAGCCTTCCAGCAGCAGGATGACCCTTCACTCGCAGCCCTCTATTACAACTACGGAAGATACTTGCTTATCAGCAGCACACGGCCCGGCAGCCTTCCGCCGAACTTGCAGGGACTATGGGCCAACGAACCGGGAACACCGTGGAACGGGGATTACCACACAAACATCAACATCCAGATGAATCACTGGCCCATAGAGCCAGGCAACCTTGCTGAACTGTACCAGCCGCTTATTGACCTGGTCAAACGGCTGGTTCCAAGCGGGGAAGAAAGTGCAAAGGCGTTCTACGGACCGGATGCAAAAGGCTGGGTGCTCCACATGATGACCAACGTATGGAATTATACCGCTCCGGGCGAACATCCCTCATGGGGAGCTACCAACACCGGAGGCGCATGGCTTTGCGCCCACCTTTGGGAGCATTACCTATACAACGGCGACAAACAATATCTTGCCGACATCTATCCGATATTGAAGGGTGCATCAGAATTTTTCCATTCGACCATGATACGTGAGCCGGAACATGGCTGGCTGGTGACAGCACCCACATCATCTCCGGAAAATGAGTTCTACGCATCAAAAAACGACCGTACCCCAATCAGCGTCTGCATGGGACCTACCATGGACATCCAACTGGTGAGAGAACTGTATTCCAATGTCATAGAGGCAGCTAACATCCTGCAAACGGATTCCGTCTATGCTTCAGATTTGCAAAAAGCAATCGACCAGCTCCCCCCACATCAAATCAGCTCCAAAGGCTATCTGATGGAATGGCTGAAAGATTACGAAGAAGTCGACATGCACCATCGTCATGTATCACATTTATACGGACTTCACCCGGGCAACCAGATATCGCCGGTCAAGACTCCCAAATTGGCGGAAGCCTGCAAACAGACACTGGAAAGACGGGGTGATGGCGGAACCGGATGGAGCCGGGCCTGGAAAATCAATTTCTGGGCACGTCTGGGAGATGGCAACCGGGCCTATACTTTATTCCGGAATTTACTTTATCCGGCTTATACACATGCAAACCCGACGCAACACGGAAGCGGTACTTTCCCGAACCTGTTCTGTTCGCATCCGCCATTCCAGATAGACGGGAACTGGGGAGGAACGTCAGGAATAAGCGAGATGCTGATTCAAAGTCAGGACGGATTTATCAGTCTGCTGCCGGCGCTTCCGGATTCATGGGACGAAGGACGTTTCTACGGATTCAAAGTGCGGGGAGGAGCAACTATCAGTGTTGAATGGACAGACGGAAAGCCGCAGAAAGTGGAACTTGTCGGGGGATGGAATCCTTGCCTAAAGCTGAAGACACCCGCAAACGCACAAAGAACATTATATAACGGAAAAGAAATCAACACTGAAGAATACATAAAAATGACCTTGAAAAAGGATGAAAAGGTGATTCTGACATTTCATTATTAAAGCGAATGCCCAATCTGCACATAAATTGTTAAGAAAGTATCAGACTAGCCTTCAGATTCCTCTTACATTTGTAAAAAATCAACCAAAATAAAAACAGATTTCATGAAAAACATTTCAAAACTAGCACTGGCATCCATGATATGCACAAGCTCTTTACTGCAGACGGGCTGCCAACAGAAAACGTCCGGGTCCGCCATTCCTTCTGATCCGGCAATTGAAGAAAACATCCAGCAATGGCTGAAGAAAATGACGCTGGAGGAGAAAATCGGACAAATGTGTCAAATCACCATTGATGTGGTAACCGACTTTGAGGCAAGCCAGAAAAACGGCTTTACTCTTGACAAGGAAAAACTGGATACAGTAATCGGAAAATATAAAGTAGGGTCCTTGCTGAACGTGCCGTTAAGCATTGCACAAAAGAAAGAAAAATGGGCGGAAGCGATCAAACAGATACAGGAGTTATCAATGAAAGAAATCGGCATTCCATGCATTTATGGCGTAGATCAGATACACGGAACAACCTACACGCTTGACGGAACAATGTTTCCCCAAGGAATAAACATGGCGGCAACTTTCAACCGTGACCTCGCGAAACGAAGCGCAGAAATATCTGCATACGAAACCAAAGCGTGCAATATCCCTTGGAACTTTGCACCTGTAGTCGACTTGGGAAGGGATCCGCGCTGGTCGCGCATGTGGGAAAACTACGGAGAAGACAGCTACGTAAACACGGAAATGGGCAAGGCTGCCGTAGCCGGATTTCAGGGAGAAGACCCCAACCACATCGGGAAATACAATGTAGCAGCCTGCATGAAGCACTATATGGGATACGGAGTTCCGATATCGGGCAAAGACCGTACTCCATCGTCCATCTCACGCAGTGACATGCGCGAAAAACATTTCGCCCCCTTCCTTGCAGCCGTACGGAACGGTGCGCTGAGTGTAATGGTCAACTCAAGCGTAGACAACGGAATGCCATTCCACGCAAACAAAGAACTGCTGACCCAATGGCTGAAAGAGGACTTGAATTGGGACGGACTTATCGTAACCGACTGGGCAGACATAAATAACCTGTGTGTCCGCGACCACATCGCCGCAACGAAAAAGGAGGCTATCAAGATTGCTATCAATGCCGGAATCGACATGTCAATGGTTCCATACGAAGTAAGTTTCTGCGATTATCTCAAAGAGCTTGTAGACGAAGGAGAAGTTCCGATGAGCCGTATCGACGATGCCGTAGCACGCGTATTGCGGCTGAAATACCGGCTCGGGCTGTTCGACAAACCTTACTGGAGCGTAGAAGAATACAGCAAGTTCGGTTCGGAAGAATTCGCCAAAGTTGCCCTGCAGTGTGCGGAAGAGTCGGAAGTGCTGGTAAAGAACGAAAACAACGTGCTTCCCCTCGCCAAAGGAAAGAAGATTCTGCTTACAGGACCTAACGCCAACTCAATGCGCTGCCTCAACGGAGGATGGTCATACAGCTGGCAAGGGCATCGAGCTGACGAATGTGCGCAAGCTTACAATACAATCTACGAATCACTGTGCAATAAATACGGAAAAGAAAACATCATCTATGAACCGGGAGTGACATACGCACCCTACAAGAACGACAACTGGTGGGAAGAAAACAAACCGGAAATAAGCAAAGCGGTTGCAGCTGCCGGAAGAGCGGATGTTATCGTTGCCTGTGTCGGCGAGAACTCCTACTGTGAAACTCCGGGTAACCTGACCGATCTCAATATGTCGTCAAACCAACAGGAACTGGTGAAAGCACTGGCAAAAACCGGAAAACCTATTGTTCTGATACTCAACCAGGGACGTCCGCGCCTCATCAAAGATATTGAACCGCTGGCAAAAGCCATCGTCAATATCATGCTGCCAAGCAATTACGGAGGTGACGCACTGGCCAACCTGCTTGCAGGTGACAGCAATTTCAGCGGAAAGATGCCGTTCACTTATCCGAAACACATCAATGCACTGGCCACTTATGACTACAAGCCGTGCGAAAATATCGGACAAATGGGCGGAAACTACAACTATGATTCGGTAATGGATATCCAATGGCCGTTCGGTTACGGGCTGAGCTATACCACCTACCAGTACAAAAACCTGAAGCTGGACAAGACGGCTTTCACGGCAGATGACGAGCTGACATTCACGGTTGATATAACCAATACAGGCAAGATGGCTGGAAAAGAAAGCGTACTCCTATTCTCGAAAGATCTGGTGGCAAGCAGCACACCTGACAACATCCGGCTGCGCAATTTCGACAAAATAGCATTGGAACCGGGAGAAACAAAAACGGTTACACTGAAACTGAAAGGAAGCGACATGGCATTTGTCGGATATGACGGCAAATGGATACTGGAGAAAGGGGACTTCAAGTTCAAATGCGGTGACCAATGGATTGACGCACAATGCAGCCAAACCAAAGTCTGGGAAACGCCGAACAAATAAATGGAACACCTCTAACCGGAATGCAGGAATACGGAGAAATGAAGCAGATTCACTCCGTGTTCCTGCATTCTTCATCCAATATCAATCCTATTCAGACCTTGAAAGAAGTCAACAAAACAGAACAACCACTCATCCCAAAAGTCACGCATGAAAAACTTATTCCACTTATTCTTTTTTTTCGCCTGCATAGCCTGCCATGCACAAGGATACCAGAATCCTGTTATCCGAGGTTTTCATCCCGACCCCAGCATCTGCCGGGCTGGCAGCGACTATTATCTCGTGACCAGTTCGTTCGAATACTTCCCCGGAGTTCCTCTTTTCCATAGCCGGGACCTTGTGAACTGGGAACAGATCGGGCATGTGCTCACCAGAGAATCACAACTGAAGATAAAGGGAGGAAATATCTGGGGAGGTATTTACGCTCCTACCATCCGATACAACGACAGCATCTACTACATGATTACCACCAACAATTCGGACAAAGGAAACTTCCTGGTATATACTGACAACCCGCGCGGAGAATGGTCGGATCCTGTATGGATCAGCCAAAAGGGGATTGACCCTTCCCTCTATTTCGAAGAGGGACACTGCTACATGGTGAGCAATCCCGAGAATGCTATCTGGCTGTGCGAAATCGACCCGAAAACGGGAAAGCAACTTACTGAATCAAAACGCATCTGGGAAGGAACCGGAGGCCGTTACCCTGAGGGTCCGCACATCTACAAACGCGAAGGATGGTACTACCTGATGATCAGCGAAGGAGGTACGGAGTACGGACATAAAGTAACCATAGCCCGCAGCCGGAACATCGAAGGGCCTTACGAAAGCAATCCTGCCAATCCTATTCTGACACATATCAACAAAAATGCACAGGACAACCCCATACAAGGGGTCGGACATGCTGATATGATACAGGCACACGACGGCTCGTGGTGGCTGGTGTGTCTTGGGTTCCGCACGCAAAGCGGACAACACCATGTATTGGGAAGGGAAACTTTTCTTGCGCCTGTCTGCTGGAACAAGAACGGGTGGCCGGAAGTAAACGGGAACGGCACCGTCAGTCTGGACATGAAAAACACAAAGACACTTCCGCAAGTCAAATTGAAAGACACTTCCGACCAGAACTTCAATGGCTCCCGGCTGGGAGTGGAATGGAACTGGACAGGTAATCCCATAAAAGAGAACTATTCGCTTACTGAAAGAAAGGGATTCCTCCGCATAAGGGGAAGCGCCAACAAACTGGATGATTTCAACTGCTCTCCTTCTTTCATCGGGCGCAGACAGGAGGACATTGATTTTCAGGCTACGACAAAAATGCAAAAAGAAGGAAACGGCAATGCGGGAATCACCGCATACCTGTGTCCCTCCGCACATTACGACCTGCTCATCTCAGGCAACAAACTGAAAATCAGATACCGGATGGGGATGCTCCTTCATGAGAAAGAGATCTGCAAGATTCCGGAAGGAACCGTCCATTTAAGAATTGAGGCCAATGCGGATGTATACACCTTCTTATACTCACCCGACGGAATCCACTACACGGAAGCCGGACAGATGGACACACGCTACCTCAGCTCCGAAACAAACGGGGGATTTACAGGTGTCTATCTGGGCCTGTTCGCTGAAGGAAAAGGACATGCCGATTTCGATTGGTTTGAATATATGCCTCTCTGCCAGTGACGGACACCGGAAAACTCTGTCCCGGCATCCAGAGGAACAGTCTGCATCGGAAAAACAAAAGGTGCTGCCGGGACACGAAGTTTCCTCCAGATCTTCGCTACTTTCCACAGATTTTCATAACTTTGCATTCAGAATGACTATTAAAAACAAAATGAGTTATGATACAATCAATGACCGGATACGGAAAAGCGACCGCAACATTCGGTGATAAAAAAATCAACGTCGAAATCAAATCGCTCAACAGCAAGGCTATGGACCTGTCTACTCGAATCGCTCCTCTTTACCGCGAAAAGGAAATGGAGATCAGAAACTTGATTTCAAAGGTTCTGGAACGGGGAAAAGTAGACTTCAGCATCTGGATTGAAAAAGACGCGGCTGAAACCGCCACTCCTATCAATACCGCTCTGGTTGAGAACTATTATAACCAAATCCGGACAATATCCGAGAATTGCCGTATCCCGCTGCCTCAGGACTGGTTTGCCACACTGCTGCGCATGCCTGACGTGCTCACTAAGGTAGAAGCACAAGAACTGGAGGAAGAAGAATGGACGGTAGTGCGGAAAACCGTTGAAGAAGCATTGCAACGGCTCGTTGACTTCAGAAAGCAAGAGGGCGAAGCTCTTGAAATGAAATTCAACGAAAAGCTGGACAATATCGAACGGCTTCTGGAATCTATCGAACCTTTTGAAAAAGAACGGGTTGCGAAAATAAAAGAGCGGATAACCGATGCGCTGGAACGGATTCTCGACACGGACTATGACAAGAACCGTCTGGAACAGGAACTGATCTACTATA
Organism: Bacteroides gallinaceum; assembly: GCF_030373775.1. NCBI lineage: Bacteria > Pseudomonadati > Bacteroidota > Bacteroidia > Bacteroidales > Bacteroidaceae > Bacteroides > Bacteroides gallinaceum. The sequence goes on from NZ_JAUDEN010000052.1 coordinate 7,614, forward strand.
TCGAGAAGCTCGACATCAACGAGGAAAAGCAAAGACTGGCCAACCACCTGAGATACTTCAGAGAAACAATGGCGAGCGGACACGGACAAGGAAAGAAACTGGGATTCATCGCCCAGGAAATGGGACGTGAAATCAACACCACGGGAAGCAAGTCGAACCATGCGCAGATGCAGAACATCGTGGTGCAGATGAAAGACGAACTTGAACAGATAAAGGAACAGGTACTTAACGTAATGTAAAATTCAACGGCTACATTTTATGAGCAAACTGATCATATTTTCGGCTCCTTCCGGATCCGGCAAGTCAACCATCATCAACTATCTGCTGAAGCAGAACCTGAATCTGGCTTTTTCAATCTCGGCAACCAGCCGTCCTCCCAGAGGAACAGAGCAGAACGGAGTGGAATATTTTTTCCTTTCACCCGAAGAGTTCAGACAACGCATTGCAAACGACGAGTTTCTGGAATATGAAGAGGTGTACAAAGACAGATTCTATGGAACGCTCAAATCGCAGGTGGAAAAACAGCTCGAAGCTGGACAGAATGTGATTTTTGACGTGGACGTTGTGGGCGGATGCAACATCAAGCGATTCTACGGCAACCGTGCGCTTTCGGTATTTATCCAGCCGCCTTCGATTGAAGAATTGCGCAAGCGTCTGACAGGCAGGGGAACAGATTCGGCAGAAGTCATAGAAAGCCGGATCGCCAAGGCTCAGTTCGAGCTGGACTATGCAGACAAATTCGATGTACGCATCATAAACGACAATCTTGAGAAAGCGGAAGCAGAAGCCTTGAAAGTCATTACCGAATTTATAAACAGAAAATAAACAGAAATGATGAAAATAAAGAATCCGCAGAAGACGATGTTCATGCTCACCATCCTCTGCATCGTTATCGGGCTTGCAGCCATCGCAGTAGGAATTGTGGCCGTCTATAAGAAAGAATACATCATTGCCGCGGCCATGCTGCTGGTGGCTGTCTGGCAAATATTCAATTTTCGCCAATGGAGAAAGGCTATAAAATAAAGACTGGCATATTCGGAGGAACATTCAACCCGATACATATCGGACACCTGGCACTGGCAAATTATCTGTGCGAATTCGGAGAAGTTGACGAAGTATGGTTTATGGTAACTCCGCAAAATCCGTTCAAGCGGAACGAAACATTGCTTGACGATTGGATGCGCCTGGAGATGGTAGAGGCAGCAGTAAAGGATTATCCGCATTTCTCTGCCTCTGACTTCGAGTTCCAGCTTCCCAAGCCTTCCTACACCGTGACAACGCTGAACAGACTGGCAGAGGTCTATCCCGAAAGGGAATTTCATCTGATTATCGGAGCAGACAATTGGGCATCCTTTGACCGATGGAAGTCGCCGGAAGAAATTATCCGGAAGCATCATGTGCTGATTTACCCGCGCAAAGGATATCCTCTCGACCCGGAAAGCCTACCTCCTCAGGCACGCATGGTTGAAACACCGCTGCTGGAGATAAGCTCCACCTTCATCCGCAATGCCATCCATCAGGGAAAAGACGTCCGCTATTTTCTTCACCCGGAAGTCTGCCGGATCATAAAGAAAAGAAATCTATATACAAAATAAGGGCATGTCCTGAGGCACGCTACCACAAAAGGCTTCACCCAAGAAAACAGCTACTCCCCAAACGGGAATGGCTGTTTCTTTCAAAAACAAGGCCATTAGTGTCCACTAAAAAGGGATATTCAGTAAATGTCCCTAAAAAGTAAGATGGCATATAAAGTCGATAGAGTATAATCACTTTATATGCCATTATTATTGCCCTTTTTCTGTGTTTTTTCATATAATCCTATCTGTTGGACATGATGTTCCGGAAGAAGTCTGATGACCTCTTCTGCTCCTGTCTGTAAAATCATGTCATGCCGCTTTAGCTGTTCTGCTCGTGACCTTGTCTATCATCAGTACGGCATTTGCCGTATGTATTCCGAAGAAAATCCAAAGGATTTCAGTCTTCCTGTTCCTGGCCTTTATTCTTGCGAGTGAGTAGTGTTGCTTTTGAGTGCCGAAGCTTCCTTCAAGCCGGGTGGCCCTTTCTTTGGAGAGTTCACTTCTGAGAACCTTTCTCAAGGGTTCATCCTTTGCCGCCCTTCCCTTGCGTACAAAGGAAGTGGATATACCATATTTTGTACAGAACCTTCTATTTGCATTGTTGGCATATATGGAATCTCCAGCCGCACATCTAACCCTGACATTCATGAGTTTCTGTTGCATACGGATACAGTCCTTCAGCCGTATTCCCTCATTGAATGCCTTGAACGAGAGGTGTTCGATAAACGATATACCGTCTATCTGTATGTTGTTAACCTTTGCACCGAATTCAACAGACTTTGTTTCCTTGCCTCTTACGATAGGACGTACGTAATGACGGTCGATGCTGACGATGCGGTCATTGACCTTCCTGCCTTCAAACAGTTCCTTCTCCTGTACAAGAACCTTTCTGATTATGGAAAGGCGTTTCTGATAATCCTGTGTATATCTGAGTGATCTCCCGTACTCCTTATGAATCTCATCCCTCTGTACGATGAGCTTTTCAAGGAGTCTGATCATACGGCGCCTGAGCATCCGTGTTCTTGAGGCTTTCCTCTTTCTTTTCTTGCAGTATGAAAGATAGGACTCTGACACATCCGCATATTTGTTACGGGGACGCCTTATCCCAAGATCCATACAATGCCGGCAGATATGCCTGTAAAGCCATTCAATACTTTCCCAAAGCAGTTTCATGTCTGTAGGAAAACGCATGTGACTTCCATAACACGTGGCATCAGTCATGCACACGTGAAGGTTCTCAAGATATGGTTTCCAGTGGGAGGCCAGTATCTCCTGAAGGGAGTCAATATCAAGACGGGATGCTATCTCATTGCGGATGGCACTGACTATCTTGTAGTTGGTTATGGGAAAGGCCGGATCTGTCATGATTCCGCAGAACATCTGGTAGTGGAGGTTGCCGTTGAGATGTTCCACCAGCTGTCTGTCGGAGAATCCGGTGTAGGCTTTCAGGACCATAAGGGCAATCTTTGCCGAAGGGCTAAAAATGTTCCTGCGTCCAAGACGATGTTCTGACAAGCCTATGGCTTTTGCCATACGGTCAAACGGGAAAACTGAGTGAAGCCTGCCCAGTTCACTCTCATGAAAACTCTTGCGATATTTTTCCAGAACATCAAATTCTGTAAAGTCCAAAGTGGGCTGTATTTCCGAAATATTTTGTATCTTAGCCATATCTTTGTTGGGGGATTTCCCCCGTTTTGGCTGCCAAACCTTATTTTCGGGGGAATATCTAAAGATACAAAAAAGCCAACTAATTCGCAATACATTGTGTATGAATTAGTTGGCTAATTTTATTATATTTACTGAATATCACTAAAAAATCATAGAAATTCTTTGAAATTATTGAAATTCAATTTGTTATAGGCAATTTTAGATTTCCGAAACTTGAATTTAACTTTGCGGTCAAAATCAGACCGTTATGTTTAAAGACGAGTACGTTTTCTCTCAATTAGTTAAATTCCTTGATTACGAGAAATTCAAATACATTGTGAAGAAATACAATGGCAACAAGTATATCAAAAGCTATACCTGTTGGAATCAGTTGCTTACGATGATCTTCGGTCAGCTTTCCAATCGGGAGAGCCTCCGGAATCTGGTTGTGGCTATGGAAGCACACGCTGGGAAACTCTACCATCTCGGAATCGGGAAGTCTGTAACGCGGAGCAATCTCAGCAAGGCCAATGAGCAACGTAACTGCCGCATATTCGAAGAGTATGCAACATTCATGATTGCCGAGGCCCGCAAGCGTAGAATCAATAAAATATTCGAACTTGACGGTCATGTTTACGCATTTGACTCTACAACGGTTGATTTGTGTCTGTCGGTGTTTGAATGGGCTAAATTTCGCAAACATAAAGGCGGAATAAAGTTGCATACGCTCTATGATGTTGAAGCGGAAGTACCTGCATTTGTGCACATTACACCTGCCAACATTCACGATTCAAAGGCTATGCCTGAGATACCGTACGAATCTGGAGCGCACTACATATTCGACCGCGGATATAACGATTTCAGCAACCTTAATACGATAAGTCGTATAGGTGCTTTCTTCGTTGTACGAGCCAAAACAAATGTACGGATCAAGCCTAAAACCTGGAAACGAAGATGCCGGAAGGTGTAGTTTCGGATGTAATCGGGTGCTTTACGGTTTATAAAAGTTCTAAGGATTATCCCGAGGAACTTAGAAAACTCATCGTTGAGAATCCTGAAGACGGTACACGATATATCTTCCTGACAAACAGTCTTGACGCATCTGCGGAGTTGATATCATCGCTTTATCGAAACAGATGGAGTGTTGAACTGTTCTTCAAATGGATAAAACAACACCTCAGGATTAAGAAGTTCTGGGGAACATCGGAAAACGCAGTACGCATACAAATCTATTGTGCGATAATTACTTACAGTTTGGCAGCAATAGTCCGACACGATATGAGATTAGAACGCAGCGTCTATGAAGTTCTCCAAATTCC